>NZ_DLJD01000021.1:0-194980 GCF_002484085.1 Sphingobacterium sp. UBA7625 | reverse complement strand
AGGTACCGTCTGTTTCATAGGCTACTACCCGATAGGTTACCGGACCTCTCAATGACAGCAATTTCGTTGCGGCCTTTTTACCGGTGGATGCTTTAAGCCCGCTGTTACTTGGGGTATTTTCGGTCAGTTCTGCGGTGATGCTAAACGGTCCCGACTGAATTTCTTTAGTTATCGTTAAAGGTTCAGTTGCGCCGGCTTTTGCCGAAGCTTTCGCCACGGATATATTATCTCCGCCGAATTGGGCTTCTGTTAAAGCCAGTTTTATCCCTTTATTCACTTCAACAGTATTTTCACCTTTCTCCTTGCTACAGGAAACGGCAACTGCTAAGAGAATGATCAAGGATAGTTTTGTTTTTGCTAGTTGAAATATTGTTTTTTTCATAATTGTTTTAAATAATTTTGATTAGTTCCACCATTCACCGCCACTCGGATCCTGGGTTTCTGATCCACCGTTATTCCATTCTGTTTCGTTAACACCGGAGCCTCCTCCGGGTTGGGCTGACCCTGCCGAGCCTGCGGCCACACCTTCCTCCATCAGTACATCTAACTGCTCGATGACGGGTGTCACGTAGATCTTTTTTTCAGTTTTCTTTTTCATGTGTATTTTTATTATTTGGTTTATGACTAACATCTATTAAAATAGGATACATTGTGCAATACTGGATCAAAGCAGCTGTATCCTCCTAATAAATGCCTTTTATTAGTTTAGATTCCTACTGTTTTGTACTATTCTTGGCGTTTTAAAATTAACATTGGGTATTTAATATCTCTTCATTTAAATAATTAGCTGTTCTGGTGACTTCTCATAACTTAATATATCGATTCAATATATTACACATTTTGCATCAAAAATAATGCTATAGTTTAATAAATTGACTGATTTAGATATCACAGATATATCGCATATGTATCACATTTTTAAGGTGATTTGATTTATGGTGTTTTTTAACTCCGTTATATAAAGTAATCGCTCAAAAAAACTAGATTCAAGTGCTTCTGATTGTTTTGTTAGTGTTATTTAAAGATAATATTTTTCTAATTAATGCATTTTATTTGTTTTATACGCATAAATATGTGATATATTTGTGATATGTTACAGTTGTTTCTTTATGAGAAATTGTTTTGATATTTGTCGCTAATTAATTAAAATGTTTATTAATCATCAAAAACTAAGAAAAAAAATGGTTTTACAAACACAGACAGGAAGAAGCTTGAGGACATTTGTTTTATCAGCTTTGGTATGTGGATCTATGTATTCCTGTAAGGAAAGCAAAGACAGTGTGGCAGCAAGTGGCAAAGCGAGCGTTAACATTCAGTTGCTTGGGGTAGAAAACCCAGTGGTAACAACAAAGAAAGCGGGTAATGGAACTAGTTCCTCGACTACAGCACAGACAGTCGTTGTCCCTTTTACCCGTACAAGTTCTTTTGAAGCAACATTGACCAGCGAGCCGTCCGTGACAAGTGGCAACCTGTTACGGGCCTCGTCCGGTAGCCGTGCGGCGGTAGTCGAAGAAAGAACGCCCTTGGCAGCCAACATCAAATATAAAATCGTCGTATATAACGCTGATGGTGATTATGTAACTGAAAAAACCTATACAAATTCAGTAGATAACTCAACTGAAATTGAATTGGATGCAGAAAAAACCTACACATTCGTCGCCTATTCAGTCAACAGCACCTCTTCAGTACCCGCTGTAACGGCACAGGCTGATTTGGACAATGCAAGCCTGGAGAACATCAGCGCAGACCTGATGTACTTCAAAAAAGACCTAACAGTTCATTCTGGTGATAATAATCTTGAAGTGGTTTTAAAACATCAGTATAGTGAAGTAACCACTAACTTGAGCATGGCAACCGAAATGACCGGTGCAATAACAAGTTTGGTTTCGCCGACAATAAACCCTACACATTCGAATGCGAGTTTAAAATTAGCAGATGGTGCAATAACCTATAATGGCACTACGTCTAGTACTGCGGTACAGTTCCCGCTTTTGGGAGCGGGCTTACGTTCGGTGACTAGTAATCCTACGCTATTGATCCATCCAGGAGAAACAAATGGTATATTCAGCTTTGGATCAATTACGATTGACGGTGAAACAAGATCCAATGTTGGTGTTGCAGGTTTACAGATACTGCCAGGACAGCGTTATAACCTGAACCTGAACTTCAAGACTTGTACAGAACCGGTAACCGGCGGAGCTGACCTCAACTGGAATTATGCAGCGTCAGGAAGTGGAGCTGTCGTTGATGGAGTAACTCAGCCGGCAGGATATGTTGTGACCAAAGATCTTACTGCTCCGGGAGCAGATTATGGATTTGTCTTTGATATCCTTCAATTGGACAACTCCTTCAATATGGAAATCAATGGAACAAAATTAGCAACACAAGAGATTCAGTTTGAATCGGGTATTTCAATTGCGCCTAAGAATATACGCTTCGCGGACGGAAGTGAATATAACGGAGCCAATGCCGAGGGAGGAGCCACTATTCCTCAGATCTATAGTATGACAGGTACTGCAACAAATCCGATTATCCGTGTGGTCATTAGCCGTTCGGGAGAAGTGCAAATGTATGGTAGCAAAAGTTCTGGCGGAACGTTATATCCATTGGTGCTGACACAAGGTAATTTTAACCTGGTACCATGGAGCTCTACTGCTAATAACGTTAAAATTACCCAAGTTGTTCAGGGAGCGACCAAAATGTTGGGATCTGGAAGTGGTAGAAAGAAAATTGCATGTACCCTATAGGTACAGCTAGATACTTGAAGCATTAAAATGGTATTTAAAACAATAGGACATGAACACAAATAAATCAAAAAAAATATATACGAGCCCAAAGATTGAGGCCGTCAATGTTGAATTGGAACAAGGTATCGCTGCAGGTTCTGCTGCAACGACCAGCAACGATCCTCAAGAATCTTGGGATAGAGCGGATGATGACGATCGCGTGATCAACTGGTAATATTCCAGAAGATATTGTTTAATCCACTGCAATTTGCTCGACAGGTTATCTTATCTGTCGAGCTTTTTTATGGGAGTAAAGAGTGTAATAGTCTACTCCGGAAACGGAATCATTTGAACTGGACATCGAGCAGTAGTGGAAAAATAACAAAATCGAAAGCTTTCTTGCGAAGATGGCTTTTTCTTTTGGAGTAGCAAGAGGTTTATCTAACTTTCGCGTTAGATTAAATGTAGCTTTTTTGTGATTTCAATGTGCTGTTTATTAGGTTTTTATAAAATGTGATACTAATGTGAAAGGCTGTTTTTCTTGATTCTTTCTTTTAATGCAAATATTTGTCAAGCAGACTGGGCCAGCTATTCCGGCTAAGAAGCTAATGGATAAAAGCATCGCTAAAATAGACCGTTAATACGTTGGATACTCGCAGTGCTGTTTATCACCCGGACCCGATTTGCGTGAGGGCCCGTGATAATATATTTGGGATTAACTCGGCAGGGATCATTTGAGCTCTGTCGAGCTTAATTGTCAGCTATTGATGAAAGGGTTTTGTCAGCGGTTGGAAATAAGAAATGAAAATTTACCGAAAAACAATATATAATGGAAAGGAATAACTTTAATGATCTCATTGCTTTAGCGAAGAATAATAGTGCTGAATTTTTGGCTTTGTTCACTGAGATCTATCCAGATTTTGTTGTCTCATTAAAGAAAATTAACCCTAAAATCCGTAGTAGCGAATTAGAATTTTGCGCTATGACCTTTCTTAATTTTTCGACCAAAAATATTGCTCAATATACTTTTGTCACGGTACGGGCTGTACAGGTACGCAAAAATAGATTGCGTAAAAAGCTGAAGATCGCATCGGATATAGATTTTAACAATTGGATGCGTGAACAGATTCAACGAATTCCACTGGTTGAACAGGATCTAAGTCCAGGTGAGACCAGGTAGGAATAAAGATTATTGATTGGGAATATTGTACAAAAGTAGAGAGGGGATCCAGTCAAGCATTTTTTTGCACATGATAACACAAAAAGAGAACAATGTGTGGTAGTTTTTACGATAGATTTTAAGACAATGAGCAAAAAGATCTTTTTATGTGACGATAACCTCGTAATTTTGGAGGCTTTGGAGCTGATATTGAGCATGACTGATGCCACCGTCATAAGCGAAAGCAACAGTTCGCTCGTCTTGGACATGATAATAAACGAAAAACCTGATATGTTTATCTGTGATTTACATATGCCAGGAACAAATGGTGGGGATCTTATTAGGCAGATTCGTATGCATAGAGAATTCAACGGCCTTTTTATCCTCTGTATTTCAGCTTCATATAATGGTCGGGATATTGCCCTCAATGCTGGAGCTAACGACTTTCTACCCAAGCCTTTTGAGATACATGAACTATTGTCGGTCGTCAATCAAGTTTTGATGCGGGGAACAGGTTGACTCACCGTGCAGGCACAATGGAAATATATTTTCGGCGCAGGCATTTTGAACGCGTCTTAGCGGATTTTAAATACAAATTTCTGTCCGCCCAGCTTTTCTTTCAGAAAATGACCGACTTAGCAATGGGGTGGGGACCGCTTTTCGCTAGCCTTGTTCATTAGTGGATATTTTTAGAAAGATGAATAGGTAAACATAGGGTTAAAGGTTTTTTTTGAGGTCGGAGCAGTAATTGTTCCGGCCTTTTTTATTGGATACGAGGATCCGTTTATTGATCTATAATCCCAAAGTTGGGCTTTAACAACTGATATGACTACACATTTAGATCCAATACCATGCAACTTGAAGATTTTGTCAGAAGCCTTATCCTGTGGAAAAATAGATTTTAACTTGATCTTGCACGATGTACAATTTAATGTTATATTAACATCACAATTATAACTTTGCATAAATCCTCTGGAAATCCGATATCGCGTACATATAATCAATGCGTCATGAAAGAATTGTCTGATAAGGAACTGTTTGATATTGTAAAAGATGACAATACACAAGCATTTTCGGTGTTGTTTGATCGCTATGGCAATACATTACTAAGCTTTATCCTAAAACGGATCGGCTCAATTACGGATGCGGAAGATATCCTTCAGGACGTTTTTGCTTCTTTGTGGAACCGGCGCCATAAAATTGAAATTGAGGATTCAATCTACCCCTATCTTTTCAAAGCGGCCAAATATGAGGTAATCGACTGGATGATTCAAGATCAGAAGCGGATCAAGCATTTTGAACGACTTGTGCTTCCATTAGAAGAAGAACCCGTCGGTGCCAGTAGCAGCGATGAGAAATTGCTGGTTCAGGAGTTATCCTTTATGCTGGATCATGAAATCGCCAAAATGCCTATGACCATGCAGTCTGCATTCAATCTCAGCCGGGTGGAAGGCTTGAGCATTAAGGAGATCGCTTTCCGTTTATCCATCTCCGAACAGACTGTCAAAAATAATATCTCCCTGGCTTTAAGTCATTTAAAGCTTAAAGCAAAATAAAAAGCATTTTTTTTCGGTACTTCTACAGTTTATCTGGGGTTATATAAATATATGACAGAAGATAATCAAAGAGAGCAGGCTCAAAAATTACTGAAAAAATATCTCAAGGGGGAATGTAATCCGGATGAAGAACGGATGGTAACCGAATGGTTCTTTTCATTTGATGAAGAACCAGCACTTCCGATCATGGAAAAAGAGGCGGCCTTGGAGCGTTCAAAAAATATGCTGATGCACAAATTTGAAGGCGAGATAAATCAGGTAAAACCCAAAAAGAATGTCTTTGCCTGGAAACGGGTGGCCATAGCTGCCTCTATTCTTTTGGCATTAACGACCACGTTTTTATTATTACACCAAAAACAGACAAGCTCTGTTCCACAACTCGCTGCAATCACAGCGGACACCTCCGGCCTGTTTAAAAATGATATTCTTCCGGGGGAACGCTTTGCTAAACTATCCAATGAACAGGGAGAAACTCAGTTATTGGGAAGGGAAACACTTTCCGAAAATGTAAAAACCAGCGAATTTAAAGGAAACCTCACATTGGAGGTTCCAGCTGCCGGAACCTATAGTGTCCTGCTGAGCGATGGAACCACAGTCTGGCTGAATGCTGCTTCTAAATTAGAATACCCGGATCAATTTGTCGGTGATGAACGCAGGGTGAAGCTGGTCGGTGAGGCCTTTTTTCAAGTGGCCAAAGATGCCAGCAAACCTTTTCGCATTGAGGTCGAAAACTCCGTTATCGAAGTACTCGGGACCAGCTTTAATGTCAATGCCTACCACAAGGAAATCAACACCTCATTGGTGGAAGGCAAGGTTAAAATTATGAACCAAGGGCGCGAGGCTTATCTTTCTCCCGGAAATGAAGCGATCATCAGTGCGAATAAAATACACGTACAGCCGGCAGACATCCAAAAGAATACGGCTTGGCAACGCGGTGAGTTTGTACTTGATGGCAGTAGCTTTGCCGAGATTATTGACCAGGTTTCGCGTTGGTATAATGTGGAATTTGTCAATGTGGGGGATATACCCCTTAACAGTCGGTTTAATGGGACGCTCAGTAGGGAGTCAAGGCTCTCTGAGGTATTGCGAATTCTGGCCTTCGGGACCAACAGAAAGTTTGAGATCGATGGACGGCATATCGTCATTCGTTAATACAGTTAATTTTTTACCAATTAAAATTTATAAAATATGATATAAGCAGACAACTTAGCCAAAAGGTCCGATACAAAAGAAAAAGGGGATGTTGACGCATCCCCTGTTGTAAAGAGCCAAATTTATTGAAGTGCGAATTCTATAGATTATTAAACCCTTAACAATTCAAAGTTATGAAATTTTTTTCTCCATTAATAGCACGGGGGGACCGGAGAAGTCATTCTTATACCCTAAGCATTAAAGTCATAGTGACTATGAAGTTGATTTGTGTACTGCTGCTGGCATTTACGATTGGTGCTAGAGCATCAGGATATGCGCAACAAGTAAATCTATCCTTGAAAAATGCCAGGATTGAAACTGTTCTTAAAGAGATTTCCAATCAAACCAGATTACGTCTATTTTACGACGAAAGATTATTTGAAAATGCTTCGCGTGTGGATATTTCCGTGGCCGGATCCGATGTGAGGGCTGCGCTGGCAAAAACATTGCGCGGACGCAATCTGATCTTCGATATCATGGGAAGTACCATTGTCATTAAAGAAAAGAAGCAAACGGACCGTGAGATCTCAGGTATTGTCAGGGATGCTTCGGGGCCTATGACGGGAGTGAGCGTGACCGTATTAGGGGTACCCGGAATAGCAACAAGTACCGACAGGGACGGTCGGTACAATATTCGTGTTCCGGAGAAGGCAATCCTTCTATTTCGTTTTATGGGCTATAAAGATGCCGAAGTCAATGTCTCGGACAAGAACAGGGCGGATGTACTGATGGAAACTGCCGAGTCTCATCTGGATGAGGTTATTGTAGTTGGCTACGGTACGCAAAAAAAGATCAATCTTTCGGGAGCTGTCGATCAGATCGGCGAAAAGTTTCTGGAAAGTAGACCCATTACCAATGTCGGGACGGCCTTGCAGGGCGCCATGGCCAATCTGAACATTACACCGACATCGGGAAGAGCTAATAGTTCGCCGGGAATCAACGTGCGTGGTTACACTTCGCTATCGGGAGGTGGACCTTTGATCGTGATCGACGGGGTGCCGGCCACAAACGATGAACTCAATCGCATGAATCCCATGGACATCGCCAGTGTGACGGTGTTAAAAGATGCCGCATCGGCAGCGATCTATGGTAGCCGCGCTGCTTTTGGTGTGGTATTGGTGACCACCAAATCGGGTACAACAAAAGATGTCAAGGTGACTGCCAACTCCATTTTTGGCGCCAAGGCAATTACACGGTCGGTAGAGATTGAGGACGACCCTTATCAGGTCATGAAATACAGAAATATCATGTCCGCACCCTGGTATAGCCTTTATGATGAGAAAATGCTGGAATATGGTAAACAGCTGAGCGAAGATCCGTCCTTGCCGCGTGTGATTGTCGATCCGCAAAATAAAAATGCTTATCTCTATCTGGGGTCTACGGATTGGTTTAAGGAGGTATATAAAGATATTCAGCCTTCGTATACCAACAACATCAGCATCGCACAGAAAAATGAACGTTCTTCCTTCTATCTTTCGGGTGAATATTATAGACAAAATGGTATGCTGCGCATTAGCCCCGATACCTATGATCGTTATAATTTCAGGGTAAAAGGTGATTATAAAATCACGGACTGGTTTACCTTGTCCAATAATACGACCTTTACCAACGATAAATATGATCAGCCTTCAGCAATTGATCAGGGCTATCTCTATTGGCATAATGTCAACCGTCAGCCTTCATTAAATACCGTTTATAATCCGGACGGTACCTATACCGAAGCCGGGGTAAACATGATCGGTGCGGTAGCCGAAGGGGGACGTAGTATTAGCCGAAATAATGATTTTCAGACTAGCTTTGGTGCAAAGATCGACTTCATCAAAAATGTATGGACCTTAAATGGGGACGCGACCTTCAGAAGGGTTTCAGGAAAATCACATTTCTTTCAGTTGCCGCTTGCCTATAGCACAGGGCCAGATGTGATGACCAAGCAAAACTTTAACAGTTATGCCTCCAATGGAAGTAATGAAACACGCTATAATGTGTACAACATCTACTCGCAATATCAACGTACAATCAAGGATCACTATTTTTCATTGATGCTGGGTTTCAACCAGGAAGAGCGCATTTATGAGTCGTTTTCGGCATCGCGCGATCAGTTGATTTCCAATTCCCTGCCGACGATCGGATTAGCGACGGGTCAAACGCCTTCTGTCGGGGCATCAGATTATGCCTGGTCAGTACGGGGCGCTTTTGCCAGATTGAATTATACCTACAAAGACAAGTATATCCTCGAGTCTAATTTACGCTACGATGGCTCTTCGCGGTTCCCTAAAAAAGACAGATTCGCATTCAACCCTTCGGTATCTGCAGCCTGGGTAGTTTCGCAGGAAAGCTTCTTTCAGCCGCTGAAGGAAACGGTATCTAATTTTAAACTGCGGGGATCGTACGGTTCGTTGGCAAACCAGGATTTAAGGGACATCTATTACCCTTACATTGCCGAGATGTCCAAGGGCAGTGGTGCTATCTTGGATGGCAAGGTTGTACCCATTGTGGGCAGTCCGGGCTTAGTGTCGTCGACCCTGACCTGGGAGACCATTACGCAGGCTAATTTTGGGGTGGATATCGGCTTGTTTAAAAATCAGCTTTTCGGTTCATTCGATATTTATCGTCGCGATACAAAAGATATGTTGACAGCAGGCCGGGTATTGCCGGTCGTGCTGGGTACAGGTGTACCATTTGAAAATGCGGCAAACCTAAAAACCAATGGTTGGGAATTGACTCTTGGTTACAACAAAGAATTTATGGTGGCCAGCAAACCGTTCACAGTCTCGGCAAGGATCAATCTCGCAGATAGTAGAGCCTATATTACGAAATACAATAATCCGATAAATAACTTAAGTGATTATTATGTTGGTCAGGAATTGGGTGAAATGTGGGGACTGACGACCTTAGGATTCTTCCAATCGCAGGAAGAGATCAAGGCGCATGCCAATCAAAATAATGTGACCTCTTACCCTGGTACAAGGGGATTGGAACCTGGCGACCTTAAATTTGCCGATATCAACGGTGATGGCGAAATAAACCGGGGTGATTGGACCTTAGACAATCATGGAGACTACAAGGTGATTGGTAATTCGAGACAACGTTACAGCTACGGTGTTGATTTGAATTCAAGCTGGAATGGCATTGATCTGCGTGTCTTTTTGCAAGGTGTCGGAAAAAGAAACTATTATCCTTCGGGCGGCGACCATTATTTTTGGGGTATTTATGCGCAGCCCTGGGCGAGCCTGACCAAGTTCAACCTGGACCATTGGACACCCGAGAATCCAAATGCCTATTTGCCAAGACCCAAGTCCTATGTAGCTGAGCAGAGCGGTATCGAACTGGCTGCCACACAGACCAAATATTTGCAGAATGCAGGCTATTTAAGAGTGAAGAATGTGACCCTGGGTTACACCCTTCCGAAATTGATCACAGATAGATGGGGAATCGATCGGCTACGTCTGTTTGTCAGCGGCGAAAACCTTTTTGAGTTTACCAAACTGATGGATTATCTAGACCCTGAAATTGTCGGCGACCGGACGGCTTATCCTTTTCAGCGGACTTACTCGTTTGGCTTAAACTTTAATTTCTAAAATGACTATTATTATGCAAAATATAAAAAGACAAATTAGCAAGATCGGAGCGCTGGTAGGGGCCTTGTTCCTGATCATGAGCTGTAACGATGATTTCATGGAACGGTATCCCACCACATCGGTTACACCCGAAGTTTTTTTTAGCAATGTAACCGATCTAAAAACATATACAGATGGTTTTTACGGCAGTTTGAGTGCGCCGATAGCAGATCTGGGAACAGATAATCTGGCCCATCACAATTCAGGCAGCACAATTGATGAGATCATGCGTGGCGGGATAAGCCCCCAGAATGCAGCCGTGTGGAGCTGGTCTGCCCTACGAAATATTAATTTCTTTCTTGAAAATGCGGGCCGAGTGAAGGGAGCCAATGCTACCGAGGTAAACCATTATCTCGGTATCGCCCGGTTCTTTCGTGCTCGTTTCTATATTGATAAGGTTAACCAGTATAGTGATGTGCCCTGGTACAGTATGACGATGGGCACCTCGGATCTTGATTTATTAAACAAGAAGCAGGATAGCCGAACGCTTGTGGTGGACTCGATCATGGCGGATCTTGAATTTGCGGTTGCCAACATCAAAGCTGACGGTCACAAATCCACAGTCACCAAGTGGGCAGCCCTGGCGCAATTGGCGCAGTTCGCCTTGCAAGAGGGAACGTTCCGTAAATATCACACGTATTTGAACCTGAGTGGATCGGCCAACACGTTTCTTCAGCGGGCTGTTTCTGCCGCCGAAGAGATTATGAAATCGGCCAAATTTTCGATCAGTACCACCGGCGGCGTCAACCGTGCCTATCGGGATCTATTTATCAGCCTCAATCTACAGGCAAATCCAGAAACTATCCTATTTATTGATTACGATAAAGATCTTAGAAGAATGCGAAATGCGCATACGGTATTGGACTATGAATGGGCGCTGAGCCAAACGCTGATGGAAAGTTATCTGATGAAAGATGGAAAACGTTTTACTGAACAAGCAGGTTATAAAACAAAGAATATTGACCAAGTATTCGTTAACCGCGATCCGCGCTTTGAGCAAACCTTTATGAAACCCGGATTTCAGCCAGTCAATGTTCCAACTCCACATCGCCTGAAACCGACATTGGGTGGTTACAATCAGATCAAGTTTTATCCTGAAATAACAGAAATGATCGCTTGGGAATCGGCCTACACAGATGCATTTGTGTTTCGTTATGCCGAAATCTTACTCATTTTTGCAGAAGCTAAAGCGGAGCTGGGGACACTCACGAGCCAGGCAGATCTTGACAAATCAATCAATCTGTTGCGTGCACGTGTGGGCATGCCGGCCATGCAGCTGGGGGAAGCTAATGCCAATATTGATCCCGTATTGCAAACATACTATCCAAATGTGAAGGGTGGCAATGTGGGACTTATCCTCGAAATCCGCAGAGAAAGACGTGTCGAACTGGCCTGTGAAGGTCAGCGATACCGGGATATCTTTCGATGGGAAGTTGGCGAGCGCCTGGCTGATCAACAACAAGGGATGTATGTGAAGAAATTAGGCCCGATGGATGTAACGGGAGATGGTAAAATTGATATCGCGATACTTGAATCCGCAAAAGATACCGACCCGATCAAAGACCTGACAGAAGAGGAAAAGAAGAATATTTCCCTCTATTATTTAAAGGATGCCAATGGTAACAATACGACCATCTATCTTGAAAATGGAAACAGCGGCCATATTATGTTTACGGTGGCAAGAGATAAAAAGAAGACATTTGAAAAACCTAAATATTACTACTATCCGGTGGCCAATAGCCAAATGGTGCTGGATGGCAGTAAATTGGTGCAGACAAATTTTTGGTAACTGAGTGGTGTTTTTTTGATAAAGGTAAAGATAGGTGAATTCAATTGGCAGAATAGATCCTATCTTTCCTTTTATTATAACTAATGAATTTTGAATAGATAATATTTTGACATGAGAAGACCGATACAAAAGATTATACTTCCACTCTTGCTTTTGTGCAGCAACGCGATGTATGCGCAATATCAGGGACATGTCTTTTTGGATCTTGATAAGAACAAAAAGATGGATCGCAATGAAAAAGGAATGCCGGGTGTGGTCATATCCGATGGTTACGATGTTTTACCGACTGCCGCCGATGGAAGCTTCAGCCTAAAAAAGAATGAAAAAGCTAAATTTCTTTTTGTACGCATTCCGGCTGGATATCAAGCGAGCGGAACCCATTATATAAAGATTGATCCCAAATTGGAACGTTATGATTTTGGCGTAATTGCGGACAAAAAACAGCAAGGGGATAAGCTTCGATTTATCCAGATTACGGATACCGAAACACCGCTATATGGCGAATGGATAGATAATATCCGTAAATTTTCGCAACAGCAGCAGGCTGCGCTGATTATGCACACGGGCGATATCTGCTATGAGCCGGGCATGCAATTTCATGCACGGCAGGTCAATAGTGAACTGATGGGTGTACCGACTTATTATACGGTAGGAAACCACGATCTTGTCAAAGGTGAATACGGCGAGAAGCTATTTGAAGATTTATTTGGCCCGGTGTATTATTCATTTGAGGCCGGACCGGCACATTTTGTCGTTACCCCGATGCCCGGTGGTGACTATGCCCCGAGCTACAACCAGGATCAGGTAATCGCCTGGCTCAAAAAGGACTTGGCCCTGAAGGCGAAAGACAAACCACTTGTTTTTATCAATCATGACCTGATTGTAGGAAAGGATTTTGTCATGAAAGGGAAAACCGATTCCATCGATTTAAGACAGTATAACCTAAAAGCTTATCTGTATGGTCACTGGCACAACAACTACAGTTTTGGTAGCAGGGATGGAGTAGCGATTATATCCACAAACGCACCAAATAAAGGTGGGATAGATAATTCTGTGGCGCAATTCATGGTTATAGATGTAGACAAAAACGGGGTAAGCAAGGTCACTCCAACATATCCTTATCTGTCGGATCACATCGCATTGATCTATCCGCAGAGCAGGAAGATACAGATTGCAACTGGGCAAAAACTGGACATCAGTGCCAGTGTGTACCACTCCGAAAAGAGTATTATTTCTGTATATGCTACGCTATTAAATCAACAGGGTGTCCCGCAGAAATCGGTCGGGCTGAATAATACCAGTGACTGGAACTGGCGTGGAACGATTACTGCTACAGCTCATAGCAATCAAAAGCAGACGATCATGCTGGAAGTGAATTATGGAGATGGTACGCAGGCTTTGAAGAAATTTGATTGGAATAAGGAGCCTGCCTCGACAGATCTGCTCCAGTTGACCTGGTCATCAAACATTGGGGCGAATATATGGAAGAGTTCTCCACTGGTACAGGGACAACGGGTTTATGTGGCCAGTATTGATGATGCCATCGGTGGTAAAAGTAAAATTCAGGCATTGTCAAAACGGTCGGGTGAGACTGTCTGGACCTTTCAGACCCAGAATTCGGTAAAGCAGAAATTGGCCTATAGCAAGGGCTTGATTCTGGCAACAGATATGGGAGGGACAATTTACGCGATCAATGAAAAAGATGGTAAACTTGTATGGAAGAAAGACCTCAGTGGCGGACGGCTTCCGGGCTATGTTAGCGCCGGCGTCGTCCGTGATGGTATTTATTATACCGGTGCGGGAAATTACCTGTCAGCAATAAAAGTTGACGATGGCACAATCATCTGGCAAAATCGGGATTGGAATGGCGGCGAAGGTATGCCGGGAGAACTGCTCATCACAAACGACTATCTAATTACCGGAGCGAACTGGAATAGCTTATTTGTTCATGATTGCAGGACCGGCAAGCTCCTGTGGAAGAAAAATGATGATGGTTTGCGGTTTAGAACGGGTGGGGCTACTGCTGATGCCACTTCTTTGTATGTCGCTGGCCTGAACAACCTTTTTCAGTTGGATCAAAAGACCGGTGCAGTAATCAACAGGACACAGAGCCAAGACGATTTTAAAGTGATGGCTTCGCCGCTCCTGACCGAAGGTTTGCTGATCATGCCAACAGCGACCAATGGGATAAAGGCTTTCGATCGCGGAAATTTAACCGAAAAATGGAATTTCCAGACCGGTGAAGCGCTGATCTATACCTCAGCATATTCCAGTCCGGATCAGCATAAAAAAGTGAGTACTGTTGAGTCGAGTATTCGCTATGCGGCTGGAAAATTGTTTTTTGGAGGGTCGGATGGCTATTTGTATGTCTTAAATCCGGATGGAACTTTAGTGCAAAAAATTAACCTGGGTACGCCGATTTTGGCTGAAGTCACTATTCAGGGAAATGAGGTCTATGTTGCGGATTTTGCAGGTAATGTGTATTGTTTTACCATGACAAATAGCTGAACAGATAATTCCCGGGTATAGCTTTTCGGCTGGCTTGGTCTTTAATAAAGATTGATTTTTGCAATAGAAGGTATCGAAAGAACTTCATGAAAAAAACTAGTCGTGAGACTAGTTTTTTTGCCCGATTAATACTGGTCGGGAGGCAGGTGCATGGGATTTTATGAAACTGCTTTAAAAATAAGATATTTATCGCTGCGATGAGATTTATCCAAAGCTTATACCAACTATTGGTAGAAAGATCCGGGTACAGCTGGATACCCGGACCTTATACGCGGTATTAACGTCTTAGGCCTTGCCGTTTCTTATATTCATTCAGCAATTTTGATTGAGACCTTTCCTTTTTCCGCTTTTGATGTGATGACGTACTAAAATGGTCGATTTCGCGTTCGAGTTTAAGATAACTTTGATAAATTTTCTGATCCAGGTTACCATTCTTGACTGCTTCCAATACGGCACAGCCGGGTTCATTGTGGTGCGTGCAGTCTTTAAAGCGGCAAAATCCAACATAGTCCTTCATATCCAGTGTATCGGTCAATGTTTCGATGCCGTCAGTGGTCAGTCCGAATTCACGGACTCCGGGGGTATCGATCAGTATCCCGGCATCAGTCATCTCAACCATCTGCCGTCGTGTGGAAGTATGTCGCCCTTTGCCTGTGGACTCGCTGATCGCGGAAGTGTGAACAGCCGGTTTTTCGCATAAGGCATTGACAAGTGAACTTTTTCCTACACCGGATGAGCCTACCATGACAACAGTTTCGCCTGTTCCGATACAGTTGCGTAAAGCCGTAATTGTCTCCGGCTGGTGTATACTTGTCAGATAAACAGGCATCTGTAGCTGAAAGTGCTTTGTCGCCTCTGCTATCGGTCCGTGGTCGAAATCCAGGTCGGCCTTGTTGAGTACCAGTATCGGCTGGATATTTGCCTCAAAAATCTGGACGGCAAAACGTTCCGCGCGGCGCATGTTAAAATTTGAGTCGAGGCTCTGTACAATAAATGCTTTGTCTATGTAAGCGGCTATTGCCTGTTTATCTGAAATAGTGCCGTTTTTTTTACGGTCTAATACACGCTCCCTTGGGAGTATGTCTACAATAATACCCTTATCTTCCTCAAATTGCTGGAAAATGATCCAGTCTCCCGTGCAGGGAAGCTCATAAGCTGATTTTCCGAAAAGCATATTTCCGGTCAGTTCACATTGCAGCAGTCCGCTTTCGGATACAACTTCGTAGCAGGTCCGATGGACAGTCGCAATACGACCGTGTGGGAGCGATTTAAATAGAGAATTTTGTTTCAGTTGATTTAATTTATCATTCCAACCATATTGATGAAGGTTAAAACTGAATTCGTCTCTGTTGATGATATGCTCATTATTCATGATATAGCAAATTTTGGCGCAAGGAAACACTTTTGTTTTTTGCGCAGTGTAAATAAAAAATAATAAAGTGTTACTCCTGGATAGAATGATCCAAGAGAAGTTGAAGGGACACGATATACTGGACGTACAAGGTGTTTACTATGCTATATCCGATTGAGTGGTTTTAACCATAAGACACAAATGTATGAAATTGCGATGATTTATCCTAACTATGGCTCTGGATAATACAATTGTATAGTAACTTGTTTGTTTATTATGTGGCTGTATTTTAGGTGCTAATGGTGTTTGTGTTGCTGATTTTTGTGCCGGTCCTGCTTGCTGAAATTGTGCTATGCAGGGTGCATGTGCGGTCAATTGTATCATAAATTCCGGGCAGCAGAATTTTTCTGCTTCGATAATTTGATTTAAAGAATCTAGAATTATTTTCTAATTTAGATCGCAGATTAGACCAATTATTCGTAATCAATCAAAGAATATTGTGGTAAAGTTGATGTTCCGCGATGGAATCAAACGCATCTGGAACTAATTCATACGCCGGAGTTTATGGCCGTGCTGGAACAGCAATGGGAAGGGGTGATAGAACAGCCTTTTAAGCCGACGAAGGTCGATAGACAACGCCAGTTCCAACGGATCCTGTCCAGTATATCTAGCGCAAAAAAGACGCATACCGCTATTACAAAAACCAGGACAAGCCTCTGGGGCTCAACTTGGACCAGGATCGCTGCTTGTATCGCTTTCTATGCCTTTGCTACCCTCTTGTATTTTCTTTTACAGCCAAAAGCTGATCCGAGCGATCCGGTGAGATTATCGGATAACAATTTGCTGGTTCTACCAGACAAGCAAACTGCACAGATCTTGTTTGATGACGGTACGGTCCCGAATTTTCCATCAATAAAACCCGGGACGGTAAAACTACGTATCATTTCAATAGGGATCAGAATGAATCAGGCAAAGGAGGTTGCCGTTCGCGATAACAGTCCGTTGACAGTACAGTTAGAAGCGCTGATGAACGCGATGGACGTGGTGGTTGACGCGCAGCTGTTACGCCATACCATTTAGTTGCCAAACCGATAACTCAATGACAATAGTACTTTTCTGTTGTCCGGAAAATCGGAGTAAAATACCTTCAGGTCTCCGTATTCGCTGATTAATTGTGGATTAGCATTTCGGAGTAAACCATTGGCTGTAAGCTTGATCATGCCACGTTCACCAAACATTTTCTTTTCTGCAGCTAGATCCAGTCCGTACCTTTTGTCGGTCCGAGAAGGACCGGTAGTAATTCCCGAACGATAATAAAGTGCTATTTCAGCGCGCAAGCCATACTTGAATTGCAGCGTATGGCGGCTATTGGCCGTCCAGCTGGAACCTTTTGAATCTAGTTTTACATCGCCGATTTCACCGGAATAGTTGTTGTAGAATGCATTGATATAATGGCTTGCGGTCCACCAGGAACGCAATGTCTGATTGTACATCACGCTGGCGCTGTAATTCAGATATCGTCCTATATTCTCTGGCCGCGACAGATTTTCGCCGACTTGATCCCCTTGGCGAACAATCCAATTGATCATATCACGGCCATAAGAAATACCCAATGTAGTGAACAACTTATTTTTATAACCATGACCTATCTCCGTAATGTAACTCTTCTCTGGTTTTAAATCCGGATTCCCTTCGTTGTAACTATAGGCATCCTCATAGATCCGAAATACATTGATGTCGTGATCGCCCGGTCTCTCAATTCGACTGCTGAAGGATGTCCTTATGGTATTTTTATCATTGAGGTGATAAAGCAATGAGCCACTCGGGAAAAGGTCGAAATAGCGTTGGTGATTTTCCTTGTTTAAGGTCACCTGATTGGCATTTATAAAGGTATACTCACCACGCAGACCAGCCTGATATTCGAGTCGTTTGAATTTGCCAGAGTAGATGGCATAGAGTGCTTCAATATGCTGGGTGTATTGAAAACGGTTGGAAGTGGCATTATCACGGATCCATGTACCTTTATCCAATAGGGTATTGACCACATCATTATTAATGAAAAAGTAGGTTCCTTTCCAGCCAAGCTCTATTTTGCTTGAATCAGTTAAGGGTTTGCTATAATCGAGTCTGCCGGAATAGGTCGTATTACTTAAATCCTGTACATTGGTTCGTCCTGTACTCATTTTCATATCCGTTTGTAAATTGAACTTATCCGTTTCAAAACGATTGTTGTAATCGTTGCCGTGGGGCGCGAAATCAAAATTGAATTTTAAAAAATGATCTTCACCTTCGTATTTCTTACTATAGTTCACATTAAATGTCCAGTTTTTAAAAGTCTCGTCAAAGCGGTTTTTACTCCGCGCCTTTTCCGTGTGGATGTTCGCAGGATAGCTCCAGGTATCCATCTCAATGGAGGCATAAGGTTGATAGTTGCCTTTCATCCAATGTACACTTCCATCGAGGATTCCCCCGTCGGAAAATTCATATTTTGCTCCCGCCCGTAGGCTATGGAAAGAGGCGTCATCAAGTTTCTTGCTTTCATGCTGCCGTTGAAAGGAGGTTAAGCTGCCTTGGTTATAGAAGCTTCTTTCGGTCAGATTATGGCTATTGCTGCGGTCGTAACTTGTATTGCCCTGCAGGTACATATCCAGGCCGTTTACTTTATAGTGGAGGCCTCCGCCATAACCACCATGGAATTTTCTGCCTTGGCCGGCACGGACAAAAGCATCGCCACCAAAGCCTACTTTCCCATTTCGCTTGGTTACGATATTGATGATCCCCGCTGTCCCTGAGGCATCTTCGCGGGCTGAAGGATTGCTGATCAGTTCAAGTTTTGAAACTTCGGAGGCCTGGAGGCCGCGAAGGATGCTTGCGAGCTGTTCGCCCGATACATACATATCGCGCCCATTGATCCGTACATTGGCTCCGGCGCGGCCCTGAATAGAAAAATTTCCCTTGCCATCGGAGACTAAACCGGGTGTTTTTTCTAAGAGCTCGAGCACATTGTTCCCTTCTGCCAATACGCTTCCTTCGACATCAACAACCATTTTATCTGCATACTGGCGTACACTCGCTTGCTTTCCGATCACATTGACGGTTTCCATCGTATGTGCGAGAGGTTGTAAAAATAGGGGTGTGGCAATTTGCTCTGCACCGGATAACTGGTAGGTTTTGCTGAATACCGTCGTGTAACCAACGGAACTGTAGCGAATTATATAATTACCATTTTTAGCTGCCTGTAACAGAAATAAACCATCTTTGTCGGCATCGGATTGTGCGACTAATGCCGAATCTGGTAAGCGTAAAAGACTGGCGGTAGCTCCTTTAAATGGCTGTCCATCCTTGTCAAATATTTTCCCTGATAATTTTGTCTGTGCCATGATGCCCATGGCTGAACTTGTTAGCAGGATCGTAAATAATGTAGATTTCGTCATAAATAATATCCCCTGTTCTTTCGTGAGAAAGAACCTTCTTAAGCATAAATTAAACAAGTTTAATTGTCAATGAATTCAAAATTTAACCTTCCTGTTTACAATGTGATTCTGTGCCTATAAAATTTTATAAGTCCGTAGGCTTCGGTCGAAAACGGATCGGCGGTTTTCTTATCGTTGTAGGTGCGACCGTACCGGAATCGCCCTTACCTTCGGGGATGGTAGTGCCCTTTAACAATGTATGGCGTCCTTTTTTCTTTCCCCATTTGCGGTTGTACCAAATAATAAATCCTGTAATAGGTAAAGAACCCGCGATCAAGGTGAGAACAAAGGCCAGCACTTTCGTCGGAAAGCCCCAGAGAGACCCTACATGAATATCGTAATTGAGCCGCCTGAATTGTTCGCCTGTCCGGAGCTCATAAAAATCCTTATTAAAGAGTGTTATATTATTGGGCAGAAAGGCACCTGTATACCGGTCGAACGAATAATAGCGGTTGTTATACTGCCGATCCATGTCGTTTCGAATATATACCGAAATCGTAGCATCTTTTTTTTCAGCATCCGGATAAGTGATCGTCAGGTAATGTGGATCTTTATATTGTGTAAGTATGCGACGGATCTCTCGATCAAAAGCTTTCGGAAAATGTACCAGTTGATCGATTTTTGTTGAATCAGAATGGACTGATGTTCGTTCGGCGAGGGGAGTTCCCCAGTTGGTTGACCAATATAATGCGCGATTGAACCATTCGATACCGTAATACATACCCGTCACTGCCAGTAATAAAACCAAAAGAAATGAATAAAAGCCCACCACGTTATGAAGATCCAGATTGACGCGTTTCCAGCCGGCTTTCCATTTTATCCGAAAGCTTTTTTCACGCGTTGATTTCGTCCATTTTTTTGGGTACCACCAGATCAATCCCGTGATTAGGGTAACACTGAATACCAAGGTCGCATAATTAACAATGGGGCGGCCGATATCCCTTGGTAGCCAAAGGAAGCGATGCCCGTTCAATGTCCATGCAAAAAAGCCATTCAATTTCTCTCTTAACTGGGCTTCTTCCGAATTGTCCTCCACCTGCACACCTAAATAACGACCTGTATAGGGGTGTAATAGATGCACCTGTGGTTTCGCTTTTGGACCACCGTCCTTTCCCTTACCATCGTTTTCTTTGACTGTAAAAGAAACAGGGTGATCCCGGGTATACGTGATGCCACCTATCACGGCATTTGGATAAAGCGAGTCAGCAATCCCGACAATCCGCGAAGGAGAAATTAATGACTGACTGGAAGCCAGGATATATTGCCTTTCTTTTTTCGGGATAACAAGATCTATAATTTCATGATTAAACACCCAAAGGCAAGCCATCAGGCAGATGACAAAGACAATAATGCCAGAGATTAATCCCATCCAGAGGTGTAGCCAGTTATTGACCAGTCGAAATACCGAATTATTTTTCTTTTTTCTTACCGCCATCTCGAATTTAGTTTACCGCAAAGCTCATGGAGCTGGCACGGCTATATTCTTCAAAAGCCTGTCCTTCGATCTTTTCTTTTCGGGATACCTCGGCGTAGTATTTGCCTTTCCATTCCGGGATGAATTTGATGACACCTTGTGCATCGGTTTCCAACCATTTGATCCAGCCACTTGGGGCAATGATCTGAACAGCAGCGTTTGGTGCGGGTTTTCCCTTTTGAAATAAGGTCAGCGAGACCTCTTTTTTATTTTTAAAAACAGTTTGGTCGGCAAAAACAAACAGCTCATTGGCAAGATGTGCAGAAGTATGACCAAGGGTAGTGTTTCCAACTTGAATTGTGGCGATTGCATTGATCTGATATTGTGTCTTGGCGCCTGCTTTGCGCTCTGTATCTCTTTTTAAAGATACATGATAAGCACCATCCTGATCAGGAATGAATGTGGCCAATAGATGATTTCCCTGCGCGGTAGTCGTTAGCGATGATGTACTCCCGTCCGGTTTGATCAATGTCAATGTAACCTGCATATCTTCTTTGTACCACCACCATTTGGAGATGAGCTCGTGTTCATCCGGTTCGCCATAAACCACTTTTACGGTATGGGATTTCCCTTTGGTACCTTGCAGTGAGGTTTCAATAAATACGGCATGCGCCGATGCCGACAGGATGATAAAAAAGCTAAGGATGCTGAACAATAATTTTTTCATATGTTTAAATTTTGGGGTGTTGGATAGAGAATTGCCCCGCCTCGATTTCGCGTATGCTGAAATTTTTTCCATCCCTTTAAAAGGGACATCGGCGGGGCACTTCTTACATTTTGCTGGAACTTATCTGAGCTTATTCAGGTGATAAACTTGGCTGATTCCAGGATCGATCTCAGCTCCGCGTTTTACCGAATTTTTTGCTGGATCATATTCATATACATACCATTTGGACTCGTCTGTTTTAAAGACATCGTATAGTTTGCCATTCTCCATAAAATTCATCGTCGTTTTTGATTCTCCACCACCTACTAATATTCTGAGGTCGGCAACAATCTTTTTATTTGCCGGGTCGATGACGAAAGGACTGATGTAAACTTTACCATCACCTAGTTTCTGTACCTGCGATATATTATTGCTGAACACGTTGTAATCTTTTAAATCGAAGAAATAATCTGGATCAAAGGTTGTCTGTCCCGATTTAATACGTAACAGGCCATAGGTCGCCGCGTCTGTCTTTTTGGTTACAACATAGAGATCCTTATTGTCATCGGTAAAAGTAAGTGTCTGCACTTCCCAATGGCCAGCTGCAAAACCGCCTCTAGCATCTTTTATAATTTTTCCGTTGGCCAAACTTGGGTAATCACATACGTACATATAGGCGGTGTCGATAATATCCTTACGCGTTTCATTACTTCTATATTTGTGACCTACAAATAGTTTGTCGCCTCGTTGCGTGAAGCTTGTAGGTACGATATAAGGGTTGTGATCTTTGCCCTCCGGTGTTTTGGGATTAAATGTGATCATCGGGATTTCGATACCGATGGTCTTGTTGATTGTCAGATTGTTAACGTTCATGAAATAGATTGGTTGTTCCAATACATTTTTGGTCTTATTGGTGGTCCCCGCTGTTTTGGTCATGACCATCTCATCTTTGGTGCTAATATCTTTTAGGACTTTGCCTAGGTAAAAATTTCCAGGGAATGCATAGTTGTTCGTTTCTTTCCAGGATTTACTGTTGACAACTTCAAATTGACTGAATCGTGTTCCATCGTTTGAAAGGTAATACTTTCCTTCGTAGGCATAGGCGTAAATAGCATAAAATGCTGCTGGTAAATGCGATGTGATATCGATACCTTGATTGTTTGCGGCGGTCAAAAGGGTATCTTTCATCAGATTATCAGCTGTCAGTAGGTAGGATGAACCAGCCGCGGTTGTCACCCAAACACTGTACAGACTATTTGAAGTTGGTGTTGGCTCTTCCGGTGAAGTAGTTTCAGGTGATGATTTCTTGCAGGAAGAGAATAATACAGTCGCAGCGAATATTGCGAAGGCGAATTTGTTGATTTTCATAAAAATATGTATTTATTTGTTTTACATGATTGATAATCTCAGCTTGACGTAAAATGCACGTCCAGGCCGTTGGAGACGGAAATTGTCGTATGCTCTTTCGTCTGTGAGGTTTCTTGCTTCAAAGGATACGTTGTACTTATTGCGATCCCAGGCATAGCTCAGCACAGCGGAGTGGATATTTTGCGACGGAATGAGATCTTTGGATTCAAGCGATCCTTGATCTGATTCGGTGAGGTAAAACCAGTGCGTATATTGATATAAGTACGATAGTTGAACTCTGCTTCCTTGCTGAAACCAGTTATTCTGGATGAGGCTGATATCAGCATTTCCATAGACCCAAGGTCGGTTTATGAGTTGTTTGTTATAATTTAAACTGATTTGCTGGTGGGACTCGTCTGTATATTTTTTGTTGTATAAGGCTTTATCGTAAGATCCATTGAGGGTAACAGCCAGCAGATCTTTAAAACCGTATTTGACTTCGGCCTCGAAGCCATAGAGCTTCACACCTTCTTCGTTGTAACTTTGAAAATAGGAAACTCCATTCTGAATGACCGCCCGGCTGTTTATATAGTTATTTGCCAGGCGATAGAAGCCTGTCACATCGACGTTCAGAAAATGATTTTGGTTGATGTAGGTATTATAATAAAATCCAGTATTGATGTTGTCACTATGCTCGGGTTTTACTGCCCAGTTGCCCGTCGTATTGACACCATCGCCAAAAAGCGCGGTCATAGAGGGTAAGTTGTATGCCCTTTCGTAGGATAGTTTCCATCCGCCATCCTTGGTTATTCGATACCGGGAAGCAAGGCTCATGCCATAATAATTACCTTGTTTTTTTTGATGAATTATTTCACCGCTGATCAAATTGTTGTTTCCATCGAATTTGCGCTCATCAATATCTTTCGAAGCATCCATGCGATAGTATTTTACCGCCAGTACATTGGATAAGCGCTTGTCGAACCACTGGTTCTGCCAGGATAGCCCAAAAATATGTCTTCCCAAATAGGATGGCAGACCTGAGCGGTTATAATTGCCGATCAGATCGTACTCTTTCTGATCATTGCTGTTAAAGTTGTAGTTGAAATTGATACTTTGGTTACGGGCTTCGTCAAAGTCATAGTTTAAATTCACCCGCGCTAAATAGTTCGACAGATTATATTTCATGTCTTTTTGGGGATTTGGCGTTGTGCCTTCGTAATTTGAGACCCAGGCACCATTCCAGTTGTAATTATACATGGCGGTATCTCTCACATAGCGGGTGTCGTAACTATAACTTGTGAAAATATCCGTATATAAGCGATTGACCAGAAAATTGCTTTTTTTGTAGCTTAAGGTTGGCATCAGATAGTTGCTTTCTGACCATGCGCCACCAAATACCTTGCTGAGGGAAGCACCGATCTGATTTTCTTTGTGATTTTGGGAATAGGTCAGGCCTGCATAAAATTGATCTGCCCAGGATACATCGCGAAAACCAACCTCCAGTTGTCCCATGGCGGAGGTGTAAGCATCGTTAAATCGCTTGGCTTTTGGGATGACATAATACTTGTTGTCGACCGTTTCCTCGATAAGAACATTGTACTTTTCGTTGGTATACATATTATAATCATTGTCTGAATGATTATAATATGCATTCATTCGAAATGATAATTTGTTTTTTGGATTGGTAAAGGTACCCACGATCGCAGCCTGATGTGTATTGAAGGAGCCATAGGAATAACTCAGGTCCAAGTAAGGTCGCGCGCGACGTTTCGTAATGATATTGACAGCACCACCTAGCGCATCGGAACCCAAAAAAGCGGGTACCACACCCTTATATACTTCAACACGATCAATCAGATTGACAGGAATATTATTTAAAGACATCGAGGAACCAAAATTCTCCATGGGAACACCGTCAATGTAGATCTTTGCATCGAGTCCATTGATGCGAAACACAAAGTTAGAACCGAGTCCACCATCTTCACGTATGGTGACTCCCGTAGCGCGTTTCAAAACCTGGGTCAGATTGGCTGCTTCGTTGGCATGTTTGTTCATGTCAATGACACTTACATTGAATCCCGATCGCTTGATCTCGGCCACTTTCTTCTCATTTTCAGTTTTCCCGTGTGCCGATACGGTCACTTCCTCTATATAATTGCGATCTTCTATAAGCTGAAAATCCTGAATGAGCTTTTCGTTTAGGGCTCTTTCTTCGCTGTGGTAACCAACAGCAGTGACACGTAAGATGGCGTCCGTTGAACTGTTTATCTGTAATTTATAATAGCCGTCTATATCGGAAGATGTGCCTGTGTGCTGATCTTTTAAGCGTATGGTTGCCCCCGGAATGGGTTTCCCAAAGTTATCTTTGACAAAGCCGGAAAGGGCATGCTTTTTTTTGGTCTGTGCTTGGGTAAACACAGTAAAAATTAATATTAGAACAAAGGTAGATGTTGACTTCAACATTTTATTTAGATTAAGTATATATAGGAAGGTTGCTTATACTTATCTTTTACCGAATGTTGATAGGGATTATTTTTTTAAAAAATATACAAATGGTTGATTGTGAGTTTGTTTTTTTTGTCGAGGATAGGTCTATTATTTTAAATAATCCATTCGTACGGTAAAATTGGTAATCTTGGGAAGCTTAAGTCCTTTCGAAATTTCTTTGGTCTGTAAATCATATTTCCAGACACGGTGCTGGTCGTTTGAATCATCTATGGCAAAATACGCGTACTTTCCATCCGTCCATACGTTTTCTTTTTGGGTCCCTTTATCCAAAGGAACCTGGATTTTTTCTATAGAACCGGATTGCAGATCAACTAACCTGTATTCAAACTGATAGACAGCATGAAAATTAGAGAAATCGGTATAGAGCTTCTTTTGTTCGTTGCGGATAATTGCCTTGCCTTTGCCAACATACCAGATCCCATAGGCGTGATTTCCGATTGACTTGGAAATATTGATCATATAGTCTTGATCAACGGATTGCTGGCCTTTCTTTTTTCTAAAGATAGCTGTTGGTAATTTCGGGTTATTTCCCAGTGCTATGCCAGGATTGGTCATAAAGTAATAATCGCCTTTTTCGTCTTTAAAACTATAGGATTGTATGATATTGAAGCCGCCCGGATAAGTTGAACGTGTTTCTTTCTGAATATTTTTAAGTTTAAAACTATCGTATTTTATGCTGGCGTAGTAGGTCGTGTCGGATGTTGTATGGCCATACTTCCCCGTTGATTTAAAGAAGGAGTAGGCCAGCCAAAGATCGTTGTTTTCAATATTCACAAGCCCTAGGTGCAGCGCGCTATATTCCTTGTTGGCAAAGGGGAGAACAATCGTATCTTGTTTCACGATTTTCATCCCTGCAACATTGATCTGATATAGTCTAGCTTGCGGTGTTCTATTTCCGGCGTCTTCCCGACAGACAGCAATTAGGTTGTCGTCATCTTTCCAGGTAATGGTTTCAAAATCACGGTTTTTTAATTGTATACTGTCTACAAGGACAAAGGATGAACCCTGTAATTGGTATTTTGTAAAGACACACGTCTGACTCGATAATCGATAAAAGAAACCATTTTTGTAGATATATTCTCTCTCCTGAATACGCGAACTGGACAATGGAATCTGGAGGGTAGGGCTTCCGTCGTCATCTAAATTTTCGGTAAACAATAAGCTGGTGGGGTTTTCTTCTTTATTGAACAGACAAAAGACAAAGGTGGGATCTATATTTTTTTCTGAAATTTGCGTACACGAAAAAATGGAAGTTATAAGGAAAAACAACACTAGTAATCGCTTCATACTTGTCAATTAAATGCTTTGAAATTGTTCCCTGATTTTAATTTGCATAGTAGATGGTAAAAAAGCCAGATCACTTTTTTGAAACGCTACAATTTTACCAAAATCCGGAGAATTCGACACAAAATACTCTCTTCCGGCTTTAAATACAAATTTGTTCTGATTACTATCCAGAAGCTCGAAATCCCGTTTAGGTTTTATGATAAAATCACCGGAGAAGGCCAGTTTTTTATTGACCAAATCAATGTTGGCCGTACTATTTTTACTTAACTGCACATCGTAATATTCTTCGGTGAAGAACTTGCTATTTTCAGCAGATGAATTGGTAAAGGTCTGATTGTCCAAGGTAGGATGAGAAAAATAGAACATAGAAAAACCGAGCACAAAAATTACAGAAGCTGCTGCGATAATCCTGCCCCAGTTTATTCGCTTGTTTTGCCGTGCGTCCGAATTAATTTTGTCCCACATGGCGGATCCAATTTCTTCGTTTATAGGATTGCTCTCCGCGATACTATCCCAGGAATCATTGTTCAACCATTTTTCGACTAAATGTTTGTCAGCCTCACCGCATTGACCGGAAGCATATTTTTTTAGTATATCCTGGTTGATTTCCATTTTTTGATAATCCGTATACATTCAAAAGTACAAAAAAGTAATTAATAGAAACCGGGCAATATGGATATTACAATACTTTTTAAGTCTGATTTTAATTACTGTTAATGCCTTACTAATATGGTATTCGACTGCTCTTTCTGAAATTAGTAAGCTTGTGGCTATTTCTTTATTGGTTAATCCCTCGTCACGGCTCAATTTATATACATTTTTACATTGCTTGGGTAATGAGTCAACAGCATCATCCAAATGATTTTTAAGCTCTTTGTAATAGAGGTTATTATCTTCGTAAAATTCAGTTTTGCTGATTGAGATCAATTCATGGTGTCGCTGTTTGTTGCCCCTATTCCTTAGAAATTCCAGTGATTTTAATTTCACCGAGCGCAAAAGATAGCGTTCTGCATCCTGCAACCGAAGATCAGCTCTTCTTTCCCATAGGGATTTAAAAACATCTTGGACAATCTCTTTGGCATCATCTTCATCGCCAATGCTTTTGAGTGCGAAAGAATACATTCTCTTCCAATACAATTGGAAAAACTCCTCAAATTGCCTTTTGTTGAGTGTTATTTTATGTACTGCGTTTTTCAAAGCGAACAAATATACGTTCTATTTAGACTTATTACAAATAAAAAGATGATCGTCTAAAAACATCTGCTGAAATCTGGGCAGTTAAAATGTTGCATTTAGAAAATAAAAATGCAACGGAAGCTTCAGTAAAATTGATGTTTCCCCAATAGGTATGTAAATGTATGGCGGGATGAAGTTGGTTTTTTCAAAACATTTTTTTTGGTCTATTGTTTTTGAATGCAAGGTATGACTCCCATGATGAAATTACTGCTTTTAAAACTAAGGCCCTTTCTTGTATTGTCTAACCTGGTTTTGACCGGTTGCTCGACATGGATCAATAATGTGCAGGTGCAGACGCTGACAAAGAACTATTGTGCGCCAAATGTCACTTATAAATCAATTCCTGTACAAGTAATTCCATCTGCTGACAGCATTAGGCTGAGTACTATTTTCTCTGCTCATGATTTTGTATTGGTCAAATACCTCAACCTTTCGCCGACTATCATCGCCTATTTGAACAATCCGGACAACACGCCGCTGAAGCTGGTTGCGAAACAAAAGATAACTGACCAATGTATGCTGTTTGAAACGGAATTGAATGCCATCGCAGCGGAATTGGACTGTAATGGTGAGCGTATCGATAAGTTAGCCGCCTATATAGATGAATTGAATTCGAATAGGCAAACGCGTCTGACTGTGGCTTCCATACTTTTGGGAGCTGTCACTGCTGTGACAGCAACAACAATCAAAAATGATAAGCTTAATAATGGGCTGAGCATAGCAGGTGGGGTAGGAACAGCAGTATTGGGATTTATGACCCTAAATCCCAAAGGAAAGCGTGTCAGAATGCATATGGAACGCAATATGCTGCAGAGCATCTGGTTTCAAAATAATACTGCGCAGATCTATCCGGCGTCGGTCTGGGGGATTTTGTCGGAGAAGAGATTTAGTAACTCTGAAAATCTTTCACTGCTGGAGACAACCCGGCAACGCTGGTTAAAATATGGTTTGGACGATCAATTGAATAGTCCCCAGGAGAAACTTTATTTTAGGGAGGGTGGCGTCTTCATCGCGGAAGAATTACATAATCTGGCCAATATGCACAATGAGCTTCAGGCGACTATCCGCTCCATACAACAGGATATGCGGAGCCTTATGCAGACCCTCAGTACATTGGACTGAGATGGCGGTCTGTCGGCGCCGCTTTTTCGCATATCTTTGTCTTTTACCTTCTATTTTAATTTGACTCGCCTATTTCCGTCTGATCTGCAATTTGATACCGAGCGCAAGCCCTATGTAGTCATCAAATTTTAAGTATTTATTCTGAACACCACTGACCAGGTACAGATCACTTGTATGTAGATCATAATAAAATTTTATTCCTTCAAAGTAGGAGGAATTGGACTTTAATTTATAGCTGAAGTCCTGGCCAACAAAAATATTGATGCGTAGTCTAGTGGAGAAGCTATAATAGCTGTTCGGATATTTGTCGGGCTCCTTGTACCAGAACTGTTTGCCCAGCGTGGTATTGAGATACACCCCGGTGCGCAGTGGATGATAGCTGACTTGTTCATGGAGCTTTACCGTAAAAGGGGTATAAGTCTGACGAAGGGTTAAGGTAAGCTTGGCACGGTCAGTATCATACTTGGGTACATAGCCTAGCAAAAAGTCGGTCGACCACTGTTTCTGCCGACCATAATCCCAACCTGCACCCGCCGAAAATAAACCGATGGACCCAGCGTACTGAACGAGGTAACTCGATGGTACAAGCCTGAAGGCCGCTTTTTTTAGTTCCCTGCTGCTGTTGCTGTCGATATGCGTGCTGCTGCTGTCGGTACCGGGAATCGTGCCGTGCTCTTGGACGAGTATCTGGGCCGCACTGATTGTGGAAAAGAAAAGGGAAACAAACAAGAGGAATGATCTGCGTGCTTTAATAGGAGACAAGTTCATGAGTATAGTGATCCTTGGTGATTGTAAAAATTAGAAATTGACGTTTGCCGATGTTGGGGGTGCCGTAGTAGACGATGCCGTCCTTGAAAATATCATCTTTCTGGTAAGTATGGTCATGGCCATTATTGCAGTAGAGCAAGTTGGGGTATTGTTTAATGCTGTATTGGAAGACAGATGCCACATTGTTGTTAAACTGATCGGATGTCGGCCTGGCATGCATGACCACTACGCTCTGCTCAAAGCGCCCTTTATCCGTCTGACGCTCCTGCTCAATAAATGAAAAATCGGGTACCGGCGTGGAATAATCAGATTCCAATGCATTTGTATTTAAGCATAGAAATTTTGTTTTCCCAGCTATAAAGCTATAATTGGGACTGCCAAACATCTGCTGAAAAATCTCTTCACCATTGGCGAGGCAGTCGTGATTTCCAAGCAAGGCGACATAAGGCTGTTTTAATTTGTCCAGAATATCACGCTGCCATAGAAATTCTTTGGTAAGGCCAAAGTCACTGAGATCGCCACCATGAATAATAAAATCAATGTCGTTACGTTTATTGACTATTTTTACAAAATCGTCAAGTTCGTCGTACCATCGCTGCGAATCACTGATAAAAGCGTATCTAATGGTATCTCGTTGGGCGTATTCATGCTCTATTTTTGCAATATTTTCAGCATTAATATGTTGCCTTCCATCGATTTTTCCGGAATAGGGATGGACATCAAACATATTACAGCCATGGATAAGAAAGAGAACGGCGAACAGTGCGATGTATGTGCTTTTTTTTTTCATTTGAATACCTTTATTGACTTTTTGAATTCAAAAGTAAGTTTTGGATAGTAAAAGATTCTTTTTTGAGGATTATTATTACCCCAAAATGATATTGTATGATCTAGAATTAACAGAAGCGGACTGGTATTTTTACCTTTTTTTGAAGGGCTTGATGTAGCTATGATTGCTCAATTTACGATAACGCTACCGCTACTTTATCCGGTAAATCTGTTGGATTTCTGTTCGTTAAGATCTTTCTTTGGGATATAACGCAATTGAATAAACTCAAAATCTTACCTAAAAATGGATAAATTATGATAGTTCATATCCACAGTAATCGCACAGTTGCCGTTGGCACGATGCTGGGCTGTCTCTTCCTTTGGACAGGCATCGCTGCGGCGCAGACGACAACCGTCAAAGGAAGGGTCAGCAGCGCTACTGACCAAAATGCCCTGGTAGGGGCTACGGTTAGCAACCTGATGAACAAGCTAGCCACAAAGACTGACAAACAGGGCAATTTTAGTATTACGGCCAATGGAGGAGATAGGCTCAAGATTTCGCTGCTCGGTTTCAAAACCGTTGAAATCGCTGTTCCCGCCACGGGCGACCTTCAGATCACACTCGAAACGGAAAGCCAGCAGATGGAAGAGGTGGTCGTCACCGCACTGGGGATCAAGCGCCAGGTCCGGGGACTGACTTATGCGACGCAACAATTGGATGGTGCTGCGGTCAACAATGCCCGTGACAATAGTGGCAATGTGCTGAGCAGCCTGACGGGGAAAGTCGCCGGTGCTGTGGTCACCACCGCAGCAACAGGGCCTGGGGCATCTGCCAGGGTGGTTCTCCGCGGTAACAAATCTATTACGGGCAACAACAATGCGCTCATTGTCGTGGATGGTGTGCCCTACGATAATTCCAGTGGGCAGCAGGCCAGCGGCACCACCTACAATTATGGTACAAGTGACGGGGCAGCGAATATCAATCCTGATGATATCGAATCCATCAATGTGCTCAAAGGGCCTTCGGCTGCAGCGCTTTATGGAAGCAGGGCAGCAAACGGTGCTATCCTTATTACAACGAAACAGGGCAAAGCGGGCCGGTACCAAATTGATTACAACGGCAGCGCATCCCTGGACCAGGTCAACCTGCTCAGTAAATTCCAGAATAGCTATGGCCGTGGAAATGGAGGTGTCACGGGTACCAATGTTGGCGAAAGCTGGGGCCCTCTGGGCACGACCTACAAAAATAATGTCCGTGATTTCTTTGAAAATGCGGCTACCTTCAACAACAGTGTCAGTACCTATGGTGGTACCGAAAAGGTGCAGGGCTACGTTTCCTACACCAATAATAAGATCGGCGGCATCATTCCGGGCAACGACCTCAAACGGAATAGCCTCAACTTGCGGGTCAATACGGAGCTGATCCCTAAGTTGAAAACCGATGTTAAGCTCAACTATGTCAACCAGCAGATCGACAACCGGCCCCGACTGGGTGATATGGGGATCCCCGTAGAAGCTTATGTGATGCCAAGGGATATGGATAAGGCTGAACTACAGGATTATGAAACCATCGATCCCGTCACCGGCGAGCCACAACGGAAATATTGGTCCGGTTCTGCCGTCTACGACAACCCTTATTGGAGCACCAATCGTACCTCGGTCAATGAGGTCCGGGACCGTATTACCGCCATGGGCTCGGCAACCTATCAACTGACGGATTGGTTAAATGTCATGGGACGGTTCAGTTATGATAAATACATCGATAAGACAGACGGTTCTTTCTATGCGGGTACAGTTTCCCTTGGGGATGTCCGTCCCGGCGGTAAGTATTTTGAAACACATGCGCGCTATCAGGAACGCAATTTTGATCTCTTATTTAACGGAAAGAATTCAATCAGTGAAGCCGTTAAAATCAGTTACAATGTCGGTGCAAGTTTTTTAAACCGGCAGTATACCAGCTTTCAGAATATGGCCAATGGGCTATCCATTCCCAATGAATTTAGCCTAAAAATGGCTACAACACCTGAATTTCTCCTGATCAATGGCTATCAGCGACGTATGAATTCAGTTTACGGAAGTGCGCAGCTGGCTTTTTTTGACAATATTTTTCTGGATATGACGGCACGAAATGACTGGACCTCGACCTTGAAGTCACCGCACAGTTACTTTTATCCTTCGGTCGGTGTATCTGCTATCTTTAACGAATGGCTCAAACTACCGGCTTGGGTCAGCTATGGCAAGCTGCGTGCCTCCTATACGCAGGTGGGTAACGACCCGGATCCTTATCTGCTCCAGCAACTGTATTCTTTTGGTCTCGGTGCCGGAAAGGGCTTTATTTCACGCTCACCAATGAAAATGATTCCCGAGCTGAAGCCGGAGCTGACAAAATCCTATGAAGCCGGGCTGGATATGAAGTTCTTTGCCAACAGACTGGGGTTTGACCTGACCGTATACAAAAGCAATACGATCAACCAGCTGCTGTCTCTCGGTCTGCCCATGGCAAGTGGTTATAGCCGGCAGTATATCAATGCCGGAAATATTGAAAACAGGGGAATCGAGGTGCAGCTGACCGCATCACCCCTGAAAAAAGAAAATCTGGAATGGCAGACCACCCTCAACTTTGCCGCCAATACCAACAAGGTGATAGAACTGCACGAAAAAACAAAACGTGCGACGATCAGCGAAAATACCAAATATGCTTCAGTCGTAGTCAATGAAGGAGAGCGGTATGGTGATCTATATGGCTATAAGTGGAAAAGAGATGAGCAGACCGGTAAATATGTGGTGGACAATGGTGGTCTTCCTGTGGTCGAGGCCAATCAGAAACTGGGTAATTTTAACCCAAAGGCTTTATTGGGCTGGTCCAATTCGGTGCGTTACAAAAATTTCACGGTCAATGCCTTGATTGATACTCGTATCGGCGGTGAGATCGTATCGGGAACTTCGGCTTACCTGGCGGCTTTCGGTGTGGCGGATTATACTGCTGATTATCGCGATGGAGGTCTGGTGCTGGATGCCGTGGATGCCAGTGGTGCCACCAATACCAAGGCCATCACGGCACAGCAGCTCTGGACTCGCGTGTCGCAGAATGGCCGTGATGCCTGGGGTGAGTTCTTTACCTATGATATGACCAATGTACGCTTGCGTGAACTGTCTGTCAGTTATAAGTTTAACCTCAAGAGCACAGCAGCGATCAAAAGTGCGCAGCTGATGCTGACGGGCCGCAACCTATTTTTCTTTTACCGCGGAAAATCCAAGCTGGATATTCCGGGCATAGGCAAAACGGATAATCCTATTGATCCGGAAGCAGCGCTTGGCGCAGGTAATTTTCAGGGAGTCGAAGTGGGCCTGCCGCCTACAGTCCGCTCCTTTGGGCTGAATGTGAAGTTAACTTTTTAAATCCTTGAAAAAATGAGAAAGAGCACGATATATACCTCGCTATTAGCATTAAGCTTGCTGTCCTGTACAAAAGACTTTCAGGATGTCAATACTGATCCCAATAATATCACGGTGATCACACAGCGTGAATTGCCTTTTATGTTTGCCAAGGCCCAGTCTTCGGCTGCGATGAACAGATCTTTTTACCAGACAGTACAAAACCTGGGCGCAGATTTATATGCCCAGTATTTTGCACTGACCACGAATTCCTTCAGCACGGACCGCTATCTGCTGACGCCGGACTGGCAGCGCCGGTTCTGGACCGTTGTCTATGTGGATACGGCACCTCAGCTCAAAAGTATTCTTGAAAATACCGATCCCAAATCGGGGGAGGCTGCATTGGCCAATATTATGTGGGTCTATGCCTTCCATCGCCTGACAGACCATTTTGGACCGATCCCGTATTTCGGTGCTGCCGAAGCCAATGATGTCATTCCCTATGATCCCATGGATAAGATCTATGCGGATTTCTTTGAAAAACTGACGGTTGCCGTGGCTAATTTAAAGGGGCTCCCTGCAGAGACGAAGATCTTTCAGGGCTACGACCTGATTTTTGACGGGGATACCGATCGTTGGATCCGTTTTGCCAACTCACTCCGTTTGCGACTGGCCCTGCGCATCGCTAAAGTGGATGCCAGTAAAGCAAAAACCGAAGCGGAGGCCGCTGTGGCGGCAGGATTAATGTCTAGCAATTCCCACAATGCCAGCATGCTCAAGTCTTTATCGGGCAATGATACCAACGGACTGGCCCAAGTCGCCGTATGGAATGAGTTTTCCATGAGCTCTACCATAGCCTCTTATTTAAAAGGCTATGCCGATCCGAGGCTAGGTATTTATTTTCAGCCCAGTTACACTGGAAAAGTATTTAATAGTGTCCGCAATGGTGCTACGGCAACCGACCTCGGCAATGTACGCAACCAGTCGGGGTCCAATTCCAATGTGGGTACATACTGGGTACGCTACAATGGTGCAGCCATCGAAGGAAACTTTACGCAAAACTTTCATGTGATGTGTGCCGCTGAATCTTTTTTCCTTCGGGCAGAAGGGGCGCTAAATGGTTGGAATATGGGGGGTGAGGCCAAACAGCTGTATGAAGATGGCATAAAAACCAGTATGGAACAATGGGGGGTAACGGAATCGGCTCAGATCAACAGCTACATAATTTCAGATCGTGTACCTGCAGCACCGGGTGATTACTACAATTCAGCTGCAGTAGCCAGTACCCCTGTCAGATGGGCGGCGAGTCCTGCTGAACAGCGCGAACAGATCGGCATACAGAAGTGGCTGGCCATATACCCCAATGGCATGGAAGCCTGGGCGGAATACCGGCGTACAGGATTCCCTAAAATGTATCCGCTGATCCAGTCGGATAACGCGGATCTGCCTGTAGGGACATTTATCAAGAGGTTACCCTATCCATTGACTGAAGCGACGGACAATCTGACCGAACTTAACAAGGGGCGCGCGCTGCTTGGCGGTACCGACAATGCGGCAACAAAACTCTGGTGGGATGTGGACTAATTTGGGTAAATTACAATGATAGACTTCAAAATAGGGCTGATATCTTTAGGTATATTTATGGGATTAAATTCGAACATACAAGCACAACAACATCCAGTATTACCTAATGTACTGGCAATGCCGGCACAAATAGATCCGTTAAAGGCTGGGATGGACGACCGGGTGGAACAGCTTATGGCGGCACTGAATTATGACGCTGCGGCAGATCCGCAGGAAATTGTCCAGACAATAAGAAATAACCTGAGGGTGGACGGATTCGAAGTGCCGCCATTGGATATGCAGCTTATTTCTTCGATCGAGCAGGAGAGCTATACCATCCATACCTTGGTCTTCCAGAGTTTGCCTGGAGTATATGTCCCGGCAAGCTTATATGTACCCAAAGGCAAAGGCCCCTTCCCGGCAATACTGAACAGCCATGGGCATTGGCCTCCAGGACGGCGCAGTGAAATTGTCCAGCGCACGGCGCACATGCTGGCATCCAACGGCTATGTATGTTTATGCATTGATGCCATGGGCTCGGGCGAGCGTGGCCGCGGGCATCAGCATGAATATCATGGGGCCAACCTAGGGTCGGCGCTGCTCGATCTGGGCACGCCCCTGATGGGAATGCAGCTGCTCGAAAATAGCCGTGCGATTGACCTGCTCTGCGATCTGCCTGAGGTGGATCCCGAAAGGATAGGAGCTACCGGAGCCAGCGGTGGTGGCAATCAGACCATGTGGCTGGCAGCTATGGACGCTCGGGTCAAAGCAGCTGTCCCCGTCGTTAGCGTCGGTACCTTCCGCGCCTATATCATGAACAGCAACTGTGTCTGTGAACTCCATCCGAATGGGTTGCTGCATTTTGAAGAAGGGCAACTTTTGCAGGCAATGGCACCCAAAGCAATCAAAATTATTACGGCACTCCGCGATGGTAATGCGGCCTTCAATGCACAACAGATGCTCAAATCTTTTCGCATTGCGAAGCGCGCTTATGTGGAGCAGGGTATAACCGAACGACTCGATTATGAACTCTTTGATGAGCCACACAGCTATACCGAAGAAATGAACAGAAGTATGATCAGCTGGTTTGACAGGGAGTTTACCGTGCGGCGCCGGGGAGATCATCACCGGATTTCCGATTTCCATCCTTTGGATACCAATGCGCTGGCTGTATTGAAACAAGGACGCAAGAAAGCTGGTATCCTCAGTATCCCTGCATTTGTCAGCCGAGAATTCAGCCGTGTTGAATCGCAGATAGCCACCTCGCCGCTGGACGGAGATGCATATAAAAAACAACTGCAAAAAATGATCCTGATGGATACTGCTGACCACTTACTCCATGTGCAGTCGCTGGAGCCGCAGCAGGGCTGGAATCGGGTTGTGCTGGAGAATACCACTGGGCAATTGATTCCGTTGTTGATTAGCCCGCCCCATGCAGCGGCGAATGCCATGCATGTCTACTTTCCCTCAAAAGGTAAACAAGAGGCGCCATTGTCGGAGATTGACGCTCTACGGAGTAAAGGTGAGGGGGTTGTGCTGGTAGATCTATATGGGCTCGGCGAACGCGCCTCCATGAATGCTGATCAGATCGATGGTGCCCTGCCACGCTTTCATACATTATCTCGCTCCCTGCTCTGGACGGGCAGCAACATGATGGGGATCTGGGCAGCTGAAATCGGGCTTATCAACGACTATCTGCAACAAGAATATAGCAGCTACAAACGGTTGCTTGTTGCTGACCGTGAGACCGCCATCGCTGCATTGATCAGCAATGTGCTGGTTGACACCGGGCAGCCCTTGTTGCTGCGGCAGTTGCCTGTCAGTTACCTGCCGGACGAGAGCGGTGTACTGGATAGCTACAATATGGCGATTCATATGCAGGGTATACTCCGCTGGGGTGATATCCCGATGCTACTGGCCCTCAACAAACAACAAGCCAGCCTCGAGGAGCTCTATCATCTGAACGGTAAATTGTGTGATCAGTCCGAAAAACAGCAGTTACAGGACAAAGTACGGGGCTATAAAAAGCAATTGAATAACGAAGGAGTACTCCTTATCAACTAAATATTATGGGAACAAATCGAAGATCATTTTTAAAACTGTCAGGACTGGCCGGAATTGGATTGATGACTGGCTGTACACAGGAAAATAAGGCTGCGACAACGGCCAAACTGGATCATATCAGGTTGGAGGCAACAAAAAAATACAGTTCTACCTTTAATATGTCAGGCTATGCAGCTCCAAAAATACCCATGGTACGGGTCGGCTTTATTGGCGTCGGCAATAGGGGCTCAGCCGCGGTAGAGCGCCTGAGCCAGATCGAAGGTGTAGCAATCAACGGTATATGTGATGTACGGCCCGAGAAAGCTGCTGAAGCCAAAGGCAGGATCAAAACTGCCGGCCATCCTGCCCAACTTTTTACTGAAAATGCGGAACACTGGAAAAAAATGTGTGAACAGGCAGAGTATGATCTGATCTATATTGCGACACACTGGCAACTGCACGCTGAGATGGCCATTTATGCGATGGAACAGGGAAAACATGTAGCCCTGGAGATCCCAGCGGCGACGAGCGTGGAGGACTGCTGGCGACTGGTACAGACTTCGGAGAAAACTAAAAAGCACTGCGTTATGCTCGAAAACTGCTGTTACGATTACTTTGAACTCCTGACCTTAAATCTGGCCCGGAATGGATTTTTTGGCGATATCGTTCACTGTGAGGGCGCTTATATCCATGATATCCTGGAAAGCTTTTTCGATGCCGAAAAGCGCTTTGATTTTTGGCGGCTTAAGGAGAATGCAGCGCGCAACGGCAATCTATATCCCACACATGGTCTGGGACCAGTATGTCAGCTGCTGAAAGTAAACCGCGGAAATAAGATGGAATATATGAGTTCCATGTCTTCCAAAGATTTTATGCTCCAGCAGAAAGCGAAGGAAATGGCAGCGAAAGATAAACAGTTTGAGGGCTATGCGGAAAAGCCGCTCCGCGGAAATATGAATATATCCAATATCCTGACCCATAGCGGCAGTACAATCATGCTGCAGCACGATGTAAGTTCGCCCAGACCCTATTCGCGCCTTCATCTGATCAGTGGCACCAAAGCTTTTGCACAGAAATATCCGCTGCCGGGTAAGATCGCCATCGGCCATGCTGACTTTCTGCCTGCCGAAGAGATGGCCAAGCTGGAGCAGCAATATACGCCGGGGATAGTCAAAAGGATCGGGGAACTAGCCAAGCAGATCGGAGGCCATGGCGGTATGGATTTTATGATGGACTGGCGCCTGATCGATTGCCTGCGCAATGGCCTGCCGATGGATATGGATGTCTATGATGCGGCCAGCTGGAGCGTCATTGGTCCCTTGAGCGAATGGTCTGTCGCCAATGGATCCCAACCGATTGAAGTGCCGGATTTTACCTGTGGCAACTGGAAAAATAATAAAGTACATGATATAGACCTGGTAACAGAGACGGTCGCCGCCACATCATAAATGAAAATTGAACAAGAATAAAGCTATAAAATCAAGAAACGTGAACATTAGAACATTTAAAACCCGGGAAGAACTCGGACAACATGCAGGAACTGCAGGAATTGAAGCTATCAATGCCGCCATTGCGGAAAAAGGCGAAGCCAACATTATCCTGGCGACGGGACAGAGCCAGTTTGAAACCCTTGAAACCTTGGTATCCAGTGATTCCATCGACTGGAGCAAGGTACGCATGTTTCACCTGGACGAATATATCGGTATGCCGATCAGTCATAAGGCCAGTTTCCGAAAATACCTGACCGAGCGCTTTGTGAATCAGGTAGAACCGTTAAAAGAAGTGATATTGATCAATGGTGAGGAGGATCCGGCCGCGGAATGCATACGTCTGCATAACAAGATCAAAGCGCATCCGATCGATGTCGCCTTTGTGGGAATCGGGGAGAACGGCCATCTGGCTTTCAATGATCCACCCGCCGATTTTGACGTCAAAGAGGCCTATTTGCTGGTCAACCTGGATGAACAGTGCCGACGTCAGCAACTGGGGGAAGGTTGGTTTGGTTCACTGGCGGAAGTGCCCCTGCAAGCCATCAGTATGTCTATCCAGCAGATTCTATCGGCCCGGAAAATTATCTGTGCCGTACCGGACGGGCGCAAGGCTCAGGCGGTGAAAAACTGCCTGACAAAACCGGTTTCCAACTTGTATCCGGCCAGTATATTGCAGCAGCACCCCGACTGCACCTGCTACCTGGACGCGGAATCGGCATCACTTTTAGACTAATTGGGATCTTATGACAGCACTAGCACCCGATCGGAAAACCACCTGGATATCCATAGGCATCATCGGTACGATGTTTTTTATCTTTGGATTCGTATCCTGGATCAATGCCATCCTTATTCCGTATTTTAAAATAGCCTGTGAACTCAGTAATTTCCAGTCATACCTCGTTGCTTTTGCATTTTATATTTCCTATCTGCTGATGTCAATGCCGTCTTCTTACCTGCTTAAAAAAATAGGTTACAAAAATGGAATTATGATAGGCTTCTGGATTATGGCCCTGGGGGCATTTTTATTTGTTCCCGCGGCTTATAACCGGGCTTATCCGATCTTTTTGCTGGGGCTATTCACCTTGGGGAGTGGACTGGCGCTACTACAGACGGTGGCCAATCTTTATATTACGCTGATCGGCGAAAAGGAGCGGGCGGCACAACGCATCAGTATCATGGGGATCTGCAATAAGGGCGCCGGAATACTGGCTCCTTTACTCTTTTCCTATGTCATTTTGAGACCACAGGACAATGAACTCTTTAAGCAGTTGCCCCATATGGCGGATGCCGTACGTGCATTGGCATTGGATGAATTGATATTACGTGTTGTCGGCCCTTATACCGTGGTCGGTATCATCTTGTTTCTAATTGGGGTGCTGGTCAAATTTTCCATCCTCCCTGAACTCGACCAACAGCAGGGGGCAGCGGAAAATAGCTATGGTGGCAACAGAAGTATTTCTCAATATCCGCACCTGATCCTGGGCGCTGTGGCCATATTTCTGCATGTCGGCACACAGGTTATTGCGATTGATACGATTATAAACTATGCGGGCGCGATGGGCTTATCACTGCTGGAAGCTAAGGCGCTGCCCTCGTATACACTGACGGCAACGATACTGGGGTATTTGTCCGGAATTATACTGATTCCTAAGGTATTTAGCCAGCAAACAATGCTGCGTTTCTGCACGGTTTTTGGGCTGATTTTGTCTATCTTGGTGGTGACGACACACGGACATGTTGTCCTCTTTCAGATGGATCTGGATATCTCCATTTGGTTTATCGTGCTGATCGGGTTTCCGAATGCGCTGATCTGGGCAGGTATCTGGCCATTGGCGCTGGAAGGGCTTGGTCCGCTGGCCAAGCAGGGGTCGGCCCTGTTGATCATGGGGCTCTGTGGTAATGCACTCCTACCTTTGCTCTATGGGATACTGGCAGATGCCATGGATCCTAAAACAGCTTATTGGATACTGACGCCCTGTTTTTTATACCTGGTATTTTATGCCTTTAAAGGGCACCGGATTCAGCGATGGATCGGAAAAACGAAGACAACAACTTAATATGCGGATTATTACGAATGCCAATATCATCATGCCTGACCGCATGATTGCAAACGGAACACTATGGATTGCCGATGGTAAAATTGTAGCCATCAAGGAAGGGTATGTAGCCAGGGAGGCCGTCGATGCAGCCTGGTCGGCAGCCGAATGGATGGATGGGCAAGGGCTTTATCTGGCACCGGGATTTATTGATATTCATGTGCATGGTGGTGGTGGAGCGGATTTTATGGACAATACCGTGGCTGCATTTCTGACGGTTGCCGAAACGCATCTGTGCCATGGTACCACCGCCATGCTGCCCACGACCCTGACCAGTGAACCCGAAGAACTACTGGAACTTTTTTCGGTTTATGAATTGGCGCGGGAACAAAACACAGTGGGGAGCCGTTTTCTGGGCCTGCATCTGGAAGGTCCGTATTTTGCGATGAACCAACGGGGGGCACAGGATCCGAAATACATCCGAAATCCTGACCCGAAGGAATATATCCCCATCCTCGAGCGTTATCATCCTATCATCAGCCGTTGGAGTGCCGCACCTGAATTACCGGGGGCACTGGACTTTGGGCGTGCGGTACGCAGTTACGGCATCCTGCTGGCTCTGGCACATACTGATGCGGTATATGAGGAGATCCTGCCTGCAGTGGAGGTGGGCTACCGCCTGGCCACGCACTTTTATTCGGGAATGTCCGGTATGACGCGGCGCAATGCCTACCGCTATGCCGGAGCCATTGAAAGTTGTTTTCTTCTCGACCAGGTCGATGTGGAGATTATTGCCGATGGGGTGCATTTGCCCGAACCTTTCCTGCGGCTGATCCATAAAGTGAAGGGCACGGACAAAATGATATTGATTACCGATGCAATGCGTGCCGCAGGCATGCCCGAAGGGAAAAGTGTGCTTGGAAGCCTGCGTAGGGGGACTGAAGTGATTGTAGAGGAAGGTGTCGCCAAATTGCCTGATCGCTCTTCCTTTGCGGGCAGTGTGGCTACGGCAGACCGCCTGCTCCGGACTATGATTAATCAGGGGGGCGTGAGCCTGCCAGAGGCAATACAAATGATGACAGTCAATCCGGCGCGCTTGCTTGGACTAGATCATCAGATCGGATCGATAGCAGTAGGCATGGATGCGGATCTCGTGCTTTTTGATGATCATATTAATATCCAGCACAGCCTGATTGCAGGTGAACTGCGGTATAGCAAATAAAGACTAGCCACGCGGCCGATTGGTCGAATCCCGTTGGATCAGCTTTCCGGGCAATATGATGTCCTGAACTTCAAAATCCCGATTTTTGATATGGCGGATCAGCAACGCACAGCTTTTTCTACCGATCTCCATGGCAGGTTCTTCGATGGTGCTTAAATTGGGCTCGACTACAACAGCGATGGGATCATTTGTGAATCCAATGACGCCAACGTCGCGGCCTACCCGTAGCCCATGCTGTTTAATGGTCAGGATAGCACCTACGGCTTTGCGGTCATTGGCAGCGAAGATGGCGTCAGGAGGATCGGGGAGAGCAAGCAGTTGCTGTGTATCTGTGACACCCTGTCCCTGGGAGAAACCGGAGAACACAATAAGCTGCTTATCTACGGAGATGTCATGTTGCTCCAATGCTTGAAGGTAGCCGTTTAGGCGCTGTTGGGTAAACTGCAGGTTTTCGGGACCGGCGATGTGGGCAATGCGACGGTAGCCCTGCTGGATCAGGTATTCGGTGGCCTGCATGGCACCGGCAAAATCATCCTGAACAACTTTTGAAGCGCGGATGTCGCGGGGCACCCGGTCAAAGAATACGATGGGCATTCCTCTGGCCATGAGCTGCTCGAAATGCGCATTGGTCGATGAGTCTGAAGAGATCGAAATCAGAAGCCCATCCAGACTGCTTGTTGAAAGGTTTTCCAAAAGCGTTTTCTCACGTGCCACATTATCATTGGTCACATATAATATGACATTATAGTCACGTTCATAGGCTTCCTCCTGGATACCTGAAATTACCATGGAAAAATAATAATTCGTGATAAAGGGGATGATCACGCCAATATTTTTTGTTGAACCGGAAGCAAGGGCCGATGCATTTTTGTTGGGTTTGAAATTCAGTTTCTTGGCAAGTGCCAGCACCTTTTCCCGGGTTTCGGGGTTGACATCATGTGTATCCCGAAAAGCCCGTGAAACCGTTGATACCGAAATCTGGAGCATCCGGGCGATATCCTTGATGCCTAAAGTGTTCTTCATATATTAGATAGGTTTAACCAATTTGGAATACAAAATACTAAAAACTATCTAAAATAAGTAGGGTTTCTCTTGCTATAAATGACAACTTTATTGTTTAGTTTATTTGACGGGTTTAATGCTGGAGGATTAGAAGACAGGGGTTTCGGTCTGGAAGCTTGAATTATAGTCGATATGGAGCTACCGGGCTATGTCAGTAGAAGAAGCTCACGATCTGAATCTAGCGAAATCCCTTTGTTATATGAATAATCTACTTTTATAGTCGGATGGCGTAGTGCCTTTGATGGATTTAAAAAATTTGTTGAAGTTGGGTAAAGAATTGAATCCACAGGCATAAGCAATATGGGTGATCTGGTTTTCGTCTTGGCCTAACAGTCTGCAGGCTTCCTGAATCCGGACTTCATTTACGAACTGCGAAAAGGTTTTTTTTGTACGCGCTTTAAAAAACCGACAGAATGCGGGTTTTGTCAAGTTAGCTAACCTGGCCGCTTCTTCTAACGAAATGTTCTTTTCGAAGTTTTTAAAAACATAATTGTAAACATTATCAATGGCCTCACCATAATTCTTTGAAGGACTAATAAGATAGGGCTCACTGTTTAGCAAAGTATACTCATCCGTATCAAGAAGAATTGCTAAGGACTCAAATAAACAGGCCGTTTTTTGAATGTCGGACGCACCGAGCATTTTTCGGAGCAACTTTGTTAGTTTACTTTTTGTGGCCCCATAAAATAACATCCCTTGCTTAGATCTGGCTAAGAATGCCTTGAGAACTGTAATGTCGAATAACGACGAACACATTGAGCTGATTGCATCGGGGTGAAAAAATAAAGATAAGGATTCGGGGACTGGGCTGTTTATACCTACGTTTTTTTCATGGTACCAAACGTGAGGAAGGCCCGGTCCAATAAATGTTAGCTCGTCAGCTTCAAAATCATCGAATTGATTTCCTATGTATCTGCTGCCATTCCCTTGAATAATGTGGGTCAATTGGCATTCATTATGAAAATGATATGCTCCGGAAAATTGATTCTCTTTTCGGATTTCAAAAATACGGTGTTTATAATTTTCAAGCGCTTTAGCATAAACTGGCCTCATGGATTCTAAGATATTTTAATGGAACGTCTGGCGATGTAGACTCCAAACTTATGAACTGATTAATGATTTGACACCTTAATCAAAAGACGGGATATAAATCCAGCAGACCATGTAATAAATGCTTAAAATCATGTAAAAAATTATTCTTCATGATAAAACTGAGTCGCTATTGAGGAAGTTGAGTCGACTTTTAAGCTGATACAGTTTTATTGAGATATTGTCGATTTTGTGAAAGTTTTGGTCGATAAAGTGGTTTTTATTCAAAGAGATTACTTCTAATTTTGTTAGTTAGATAAAACGAACCAATAGAAAAAGAAGGTATTTTATGTACTTTTTGGTTGCCACGCCTGTGTCGTCGCAAAGTGGGGAGAAACCTAAAAAGCCATGAATCAATAATATCTGATTTAAAAAACAAAAATATCCATCAAGGGAATGAAAGCGATAAAAATTATAAAAGAAGGTCTTGTACAAACCGTGGAATTGCCACGACCTGATTTGCGGGTGGGACATGTGTTGCTCAAAATAGATTATGTAGGGTTTTGTGGATCTGACCTCAACACCTTTCGGGGACTGAATCCGCTTGTCAGATTGCCCATTATTCCCGGCCACGAAATTGCGGGGACGGTGGTCGAAATAGGAGCGGATGTATCACCTGAAATTCAAATGGGTATGCGGGTCACCGTAAATCCATATTCCAATTGCGGACGTTGTGCCGCATGTAAAAATAATAAGCCCAATGCCTGTCAATTCAATGAAACTATGGGTGTACAACGTCATGGTGCTATGGCGGATTATATAGCGGTACCCTATGAAAAGGTAATCCCGGGAGATGGCCTGTCTGCAAAGGAGCTGGCGCTTGTCGAACCGATGAGTGTGGGCTTTCATGCCGTAGATAGGGCATCGGTAACCGATAATGATGTCGTATTGGTCTTGGGATGTGGCATGATCGGTATAGGGGCAATAATTAGGGCCGTCAGACGTGGAGCTTCGGTTATCGCTGCAGACGTAAGCGAAAGCAAGCTTGCTCTGGCCAAACGTCTTGGCGCAAAATTCAGCATCAATACAGCGACGGAGGATTTAAAGCAGCGACTGGATGAGCTGACCAACTTCATGGGCGCCGATGTCGTCATTGAGGCGGTCGGTAGACAGGAAACCTATCTGGCGGCAATTGATGCGGTGACGTTTACTGGAAGAGTGGTCTTCATTGGTTATGCAAAGGAGCTTATTCCTTTTGATACACAGTTTTTTGTGAAAAAGGAACTGGATATCATGGGATCAAGGAACGCATTGCCAAAAGACTTTGAAGCGGTGATGGATTATTTAAAATCAGGCACCTGCCCAGTGGAACAACTGATTACCGCTGTCTGCACTCCTGACGGAGCACATGCTGCTCTTAGCGCCTGGGTGAAAGATCCCGGAAGTGTGTTCCGGATATTGGTCGAATTCTGATCAATGACCCTACGGCCCGTACATTTAGATTAAAAAATACTAAAAAAGCACGGTTCGTAAAAATTGAATCTACAGTGATTGCCGGAAATGGCAGCTCATTGGCCATAACTGAGCTGGATTTCTTGAAACCTTAGGCAGTAAAACGATCAGGTATATTACATACCTGATCGTCGCTTGTGAATAGATGGACAGCCCTAAATCAATCCTTTAGGGCGAATGCTAAAATAATTCTAGCTCAAATGGCAACAATTATTATATTTGCTACATTGCCAACTCATGAAAGCGAAACAATTCATATGGATCTTACTGCCTTTGATGCTCCTACAAAGCTTCTCAACAGTATGGATATGGACCGTTTTTCAGATCAATAGGGATTATATAGCCAAGTATGAATGTGTCAACCGCTTCAACGAACAAGCCCTTTCCTGTAGAGGGCAATGCATACTGATGAAAAAGATGCGTGAGCACGAAGAAAAGGAACAAAAAAACCTTGAAACACGCATTATTGATGTTGTCTTTATCAACAATCCCCTGAACTTTATCTTCGAAACTTCGGTGTACGACGAAGATGCTGCAACACGCACTTTTCCGGAAGTAAACGAAGATTATGCTTACAGCCCCATCTTTTCTATTTTTCACCCACCGCTCGTTTAATGTCTTTTTAAGGAATTTGCCTGATAATCGATTGCCTTTTTATACCAATGAGGCAATCCCTGTGTCTTTTTCCCTTTAGGGATGACTTTTGCATAGTTTTCCGTGCCATTTATTACTCCCCAGCGTATGTTTCGGGGGCCGATTGGGACACCAGTTGTCTAGGTCAGATCAGCAAGCTTGATGAGAATATCGAATCGTCTGATCAACGGTAAAAATATGGCTTGGAAAACTGATTTACTGTTTTAAACAAAAATAAAAAAGAGAGCGAAATGAAAGCTAGAATAAATATTGTCCTTACTTGTCTTGTGTTTATTGTCCTCATCGCCTGTGGAGGCAATGGCGGCAGAAAAACGGACTCAACAGGTCCTGCTGCAGCACCAGCAGAGACTAAATCAACTAATGAAATGTTGGATTATATAACGACGGGATCCAAAGGGGTAGGTGCCGTTACATCTTTTACACACAAACCCTTCGACGCGCAGCTTGCCAACAAGGGGGTAGAACTGTTCGTCTCAAAATGTGCGATGTGCCATGGTTTTGACCGGACACTGGTAGGTCCATCGCTTGACGGAGTGGTCAAGCGCCGTACACCGGAATGGATCATGAATATGATGCTCGATCCCGGGACCATGCTTGACAAAGATCCGGATGCTAAGGCACTGAGTAAGGAGTTTGCGTCTCCAATGATAAGTCTGGGCTTGCAGCAGGAAGAAGCGCGGGCAATTTTGGAATACCTCCGTGAGCGGAATAGTGTGACAAAGTGATAGATTGAAGCGAATGAAATCCTACAAATTGAAAGCACTATTCAGTGTACTGATGGCCTGGGCAATTTGCCTGCAGGCAACAAATCTGTTGTGGGTATTTATTGGCTTTGAATGCAATCGTGATTATATCGAACAAAACCTATGTATCAATCGCTATGGTCCTGTCGCGACCTGTAAAGGTTTCTGCTACATTAGCGAAAAAACACTCGAACAGAAGGATGTCAGCGATGTGCTCGTCAAGGTGAAAAGTGCCGAGATACTGTTATTCGCACGACTTGACGATGCCGTAAGCTCGGAGTGTCCGTTTAGCTTTATTTTAAAAATATGTTATCCGCAATCCAGAGATCATCAATTGTCTCAAGGTATTTTTATGCGGATTTTTAAACCTCCTATCGTATAACCATTCCCCTTGAATTTTTTATTAATGAAAAGACTAAGACAATGGTAATACGAAAAGAAAAACTAGATTTTTTAAGACTAGAAGATATTGATTCGGCTTCCAACGGGATTGTTATTATGCCCATAGCCGAGTATTTACAAGTCAAGGGAAACCAGAACACATTGCATGCACGCTCGTTCTACAGCTTGCTGTTGATAAAGAGCGGCAACCTGATGATGGTAGCAGATAAAAGAATGTATGCCATGGGCAGACATGATATCGTCAGCATAAGTTGCAATTGCGTCTGTAGTTTCCAGCATCATGTACCTGTTGAAGGATGTATTATTCTATTTACAGAAGCATTTTTTATGCAGCGGTACAATACGGAAGTGATACATTATTTTAACTTTTTAAAATGTAACCAGATGCATGGCTTTGTATTGACAAGTGATGAAATTGAACGTTGTATTCATTTGATGGAATTGATGCAGGTGGAATATGATATAGCAAAATTGGGTTCAAGAGAAGTGCTACGCAATTATCTGAATATTTTACTTCAGATGCTGGGTCGGCAAATCACTAAAAATTTCGGCTTTGTGCAGATGGATGAAAAGGAGGAAAGAATAGTTGCATTTGAGACCTTGGTTGATGAAAATTATAAGCATAAACGATTTCCGTCTTTCTATGCTGAACGACTGAATATTTCAGTGAATTATCTGAACCGAATTTGTCGTGAAAAGAGAGCTATTAGCTGTGGTGCACTGATCAGGGATAGGATCGTATTGGAGGCGGAGCGCCTATTGTACCATACCTTCAAAACGGTAAAGGAAATTGCCTTTGAACTGGGGTTTGAAAATGTGCCTTATTTCATCACATTTTTTAAAGCTAAGAAGGGGCGCAGCCCAGAGGAGTTTAGAAAAAACCAGGAGACATAAACGACAGTCAAAGCGTCTTTTTCANNTGAAAAAGACGCTTTGACTGTCTAATGGGCGAGAGTTACGAAAATGGAAGTATGTTGACCCTTTATCGAATGAGATCGGATAGAAATAGAAGGTATCGGAACTGTTATTTCTGCTTTTTGAAAGGATATAGCTGGATCTTTGAAAAAAAGAATAGCGATGGATTTTCCAATGTTTCATTTAGATTGGTTGAATGACCGATTTTTAATCGCTGCGGTGGCGATTATACATGTAATGATCAATCATGGCCTTGCGGTAGGTTTTATCCCTTACATTACTTGGCTTGAGTTTAAAGGGGTACAGCGTGCTGGCAGGGACCAGATCGCAGATTGGGAGTGGGATAGGCTTATCCATAATAAAATGAAAGTCGGTTTTATCATTACGACGACCATTGGCGCTATGACCGGTGTGGGGATATGGTTTACGGTTGCACTCGTCAGCCCTAGCTCGATAGGAAGTTTAATTCGGGTATTTTATTGGGCTTGGTTTACCGAATGGATCGTTTTCGTCACCGAAGTAGTTCTGATTTCTATTTACTACCTGAGCTGGGAAAGCGCCAATAAATCGCTCCGCTCCAAGTTGAAACATATCCGATTTGGCGCATTTTTGAGTATTGCTTCCTGGATTACCATGGTTATTATCGTTTCCATACTGAGTTTTATGATGGATCCGGGAAATTGGAATACGCATAAGAGTCTTGTCAACGGTTTTACGAATCCAATTTATATTCCACAGCTATTTTTTAGAACTCCGGTCGCCATGCTGATGGGCGGTGTATTCGGTATGTTGCTGACGACATTATTTACAAAAAAAAGATCAACGCTCCGCATTCAGGTGGTCAGACTGGGCGGCAAATGGATCTTGAGCTGGACACCGATTGCACTTGCAGGAGCACTCTATTACTGGAATGCAATGCCTGAGGCCATGAAAGCTAATATGAGCACAGCAGTGGGATCGATGGACTTTGCTGAATATTATGATATACTCAAGTATTTTATTGTGGGAGCCACGATACTTTCTGTTCTGCTTGCGATCTGGGCAATTTGGAAACCTCAAAAAGTAAACGTCATGTTGGTGACCGGCCCCTGTCTATTGATCTTTGGTTTTCTGGGGATTTTCGAACGGGTACGCGAGTTTGTCCGAAAACCTTATGTCATCGGTGGGTATATGTATTCGAATTTGTTGCGGGAAGAAGACTATGCGCTGTATAAAAAGGAAGGAATTTTAAAACATGCCACCTATACTTCAGTCCAGGAAATAACGCCGGAAAACAAAATCGAGGCTGGTAAAAATGTTTTCATGCTTACCTGTAGCCGTTGTCACACCAGTAATGGCATCAATTCCATCGTTGATGTTTTTGAAAAAATGTATGGACGGGGCAAGCCGCTGGATGAGGAATCCATGTCGGCCTATATCCCCAATATGCACCAGGGACGTACGTTTATGCCCCCATTTCCCGGAAATAAAAAAGAACTTGAAGCAATTGTTGCTTACATCAAACAATTGCAAGGGACTAGAGAATCCCTGCAGGGTGCGCAGGTCGAAGGTATTAAGGTCAATCCGTTACAGAATATGGAGCAAGCAGTAAAAGCGTACGGAGATTCAGTATTAGTTTCAAAAAAATAAAAAAAGAACTTTTAAAAATGCAAGTGAATTTACTACAGGTGTCTACTACACCCGTTCCCAGGGATCTACCTTTAGACCTTCCTTTACCCGAATGGCTATTGGTCACTTTATTGATCGGCTCATTTTTGCTTCATATCATATTCGTCAAATTAATGGTTGGAGGGAGCATCATTACTCTTTGGGCAGAAATTAAAGGATTGAAAAATCGTGACTACGATTTGTTTGCTTATGAAATAGCCAAGACGGTGACGGTCAATAAGAGTATGGCAGTCGTACTTGGGGTTGCCCCTTTACTGAGTATCAATACACTTTATACCATCTATTTTTATTCGGCCAATGCGCTAACGGGGCTGGCCTGGTTTATGATTATCCCGTTGGTAACCGCTGCTTTTTTGCTGACCTATTTACACAAATATACTTGGAGAGCAATGGCCAGCTACAAGTATTTGCACATCAGTATCATTGCATTGGCTGTGATGATTTTTTTAATTGTTCCAACGATATTCTTGACAAATGTTAACCTGATGCTGTTTCCCGAACGGTGGGGATATATTAAAGGTTTTTTAAGTGCATTGACACTGCCTAATGTGCTGCCGCGGTATCTGGAGTTTATTGGTGCTTGTCTGACGGTCACAGGTATATTTATCGTTTGGTATAACGGTAGAAAGTCATACCAGGTACATCTGTTGTATGAGACATTCAGCCGGGACAGATTGAAAAGACTGGGCTATTATATCACCACAGTTGGACTTGGTTTACAGGTAATCTTTGGCCTCATTGTTATGATCAGTTTACCTGCAAAGGGGATAAATTTTGAAGTCATTGAGTTGATGGTAGTCGGTGGGATAATGCTCCTTGTAGCGATGTGGTCTTCTTGGAAAGCACTGTCTGCGGATAACGAACTCAAACGGGATAAACAATTTTGGAAGGTCTTGATCAGTATCCTGTTTTTTATTCTGGTTTATGGAGGAAGTCGTCAACTTTACCGCGAACAAGCGTTGCATCAGCATCGCGAGCTGATGGCAGCAAAAACTAAGGCGTTTGAACAGATGAGTAAAAAGGCCCGGGAAAGTCCGGTCAGCGATGCTGAAAACTTGGATATTGATCCCGCGTTGGGGAGTCTAGCGAAAGGTTCGGCGTTATTTAAACAAAATTGTTCCAGCTGCCATAAGGAAAAACAGCGCTTGGTAGGTCCTCCGATTCAGGAAATGATGACGATCTATCGCGACAATGAAAAAGGATTGAAAGACTGGATCAAAGCGCCGGGTAAGAAAAGAGTAGATTACCCGCAAATGCCTGGCTTTCCACAATTGTCGGAGGTAGAACTGACCGAAATAACGAAGTATGTGTTGTCGATAAAATAAAAAGGCGATGAATTTGAATAAACTAAACCGTGATAAGGATCTGTTGCTGGATATGATACTGATAAGCGTGGCGTTAGGACAGGTCATTTATATGATTTTGGAAATAGTAAAATAAACAGCATGAGAAAATTTAAAGTTTCAAGAGGCTATCTGTCTTTTTTGTATCTCTTAGAGGCCACTTTATTGATAGCCTCGGCCTGGACATGGTATCAACACAAAGTGCCTCTTGTATGGCTGACGGTGTTGACAGCAATATTTTCAGCATTGATTGTGGTTTTTCAAGGCATACATATTTCTAGTCTGTACTTATTTATGCTAAAGGACAATACGCTGTGGCATAGTGATGATCGTCTAGAAAAAAACTATCAGTTTATTAAAGGACTCTATTAAGATCTTTTACATAACCTCAAGATTCGGCAGCAGGCCAGAATTTAGCTCATTCGCCTGTTGCTCGAATCGTTTTTGAAAGTTGTTGCGCTATTCCGCCAGTTCGATTTTTGAGACCAGGTATGTCTTTCCGAAATTTTTCTGATCATGACTGACGGTCGCCCGGATGGATTTCCATTTAGATACTGGTCGATTTCCGGTATTGACATTTTGTTTTATAGCTTGCCAGATTTCTTCTAATTTTTCGCCGACGATTTCATCGCTATAGCTGAGATGGATGGTGGTTCCTATATTGATGAAATACTTATTTCCTTCCTTTCGAAGTATAACTACATCGGGGCTGGGGATTATTCCCCGTATCAGTGATATTTCAAAAGTCTCGTTATCCGTATATTTTTCCTTGCTAATAATTTTAATAAACTGAAGCACGTCTGAAGGGCCTCCGTCCATTAGTTCGGGACCTTTATAAGGAACCATCTTTGCTTTAACTTTATAATTATACCCCGGTTCTCGATCCTCAAAGCCAGACAATGGTAGCTCTGGGGATTCACTTTGTGGTAAAAGTAATGGTTGGTCATGGATAGAGCCATAACGGTGGCTGACTAAAAGTTCGACCTCTTGCCCTTCTTTCAAGTTAAACCGGCCGTATCCTTTCTCTTTTGAGCATGCGGAAAAAATAAATACTGTCAATAATAATAAAATGTGCTTCATGGCTTAATAAAATGGTTTATAAAATTATTTCATTAACATTTATAACGATAAGGCAAATCTTTATGCTACATATATTCACTTGCATTAATTTTTTATTTTGATGTCACCCTTTTTACATACACCGTTTGATGAGATATAAAGTGGGGCTTCTAGCTCATTGTTTTTTCGAGATCGTGTCAGTGCTGCATTTGGTCAACGGAGAGCAGCAATACGTCAAAATGTTTCCTGCTTCCGGGCGGCAAAACCTTCCTTTGCTGAAAAAACATGAAGAAACAAATTTTATGTGCCATCTTGTTCAGTGGCTTAGCGACAATGACGGCACATGCCCAAAATGCGGTATCTGGACAGGTTGTTGTTGATTACGTACCGCTATCAAACTATATCCGACCGGAAGATAGTGTAAAGACTGGTTCAAAAAGTGATTTCAAAAGGATACGGTTTAATCTTGAGATCCCCTTGTCGACCAAGGTGGATTCAATGGGCAACATCAAACGTTGGTCATGGAAAGTGGGGGCTGCCTATGCGAAAATGGAAAATCGTAACTATGAGCAATCGCTCTTTCCGACAGAAATGCTGAATGCTGAGATCGGACTGCAATATTTGACCTCGCTAAAGAAAAATTGGTCTCTACTGACCTTTGCTTCTGTTGGTGTTTATTCTGATCTGGTCAAAGTAGATGGTAAAGATGTGCTGGGGCAGGGAGGGGCACTTTTTATCAAACGGTTTAAACCCAATTTAGCTTTTGGTTTTGGGCCGATACTGAGCAATAGCTTCGGCGTACCGATGGTCCTACCTGGATTGTATTTTGACTGGAAAACAAATGGAAAAGTAAAATTCAATGTGAATTTTCCCCAAGGTCTTTCCGCTGCTTATCAAGTTAACAAATTTATGGATTTAAGAGCGGTGGTCAATCTAGACGGGATGACGGCCGAACGCGAAAAGGACGGAAAGTCCACACTCGGAGGATTTATGCTTTTGACAGCTGGTCTTCAGCCCCAGTTTAACCTCGGCAAACACCTCAAGTTACAACTGACGGGGGGAAGCACACTCGCACGGATGTATGTCGAAAACGATAGATCCATAAAGAGTATTTTCAAAGACAAGAAACAGGCTGATCCCCGTTTCTCGCCAACGTTCTATGCCTCTGCTGGATTTAAATGGAACATGCCCTATTAACGGCTGAGGAGCTTCTTAAAAACGACGTTTTGGAGAAGCTCCTCTCTTTTTGTACGCGAAATGGGCAATTCTTGCTCAGCAATGTATACCCGCCCACCGGAGATGATATCAATATGGTTGACATTGACAAGGTAAGATTTATGAATACGAAAGAAATGATTAGCGGGCAAAGCCTCTTCCAGTGCCAACATGGTCTGATGGATCGTAAGTGTCCGCTCTTTAAAATGTAATTTGGTATAATTTTGCATGCTTTCGGCATAAAGGATGTCGGTCCATGAGATTTTTACAAAGGCGTCGCCTTGTCGGACAAAGAGCATGGTGTCGTTGGGACTGGGATCCTGTAACGTTTTGCTACGTTGCACAAATTGTTGATAGGCTTTGGTTGCCGCCTGAAAAAAACGCTGAAAAACAATTGGTTTTAGGAGATAATCTATGGCCTGTAAGCGGAAACCTTCCAAAGCATACTCCGAATAGGCTGTAATAAAAATGCATAGGGGTGGATTCTCGAGAGACTCCAAAAAATCAATCCCATTGAGGTACGGCATATTAATATCCAAAAATATGAGGTCGATATCACCCTGTTGTAACCTGGATGCCGCCGCAAGGGCCGAGGGAAAAGTATCCACAAGCTCCAAAAAATCAACTTGCTCGGTCATTTCGGCAATATGCTGCCGTAACAATGGCTCATCGTCTACGATGATACATCTCATCTTTGTTTGTTCCATTTTTTAGCAATTAAGATCAATTGTCAATTCGACACAAAAGCTGTTATCATGCTTTTTGATCGTCAGGGAATAGTTTTTTTCGTATTGCAGTTCCAATCTCTTTTTGACATTTTCCAATCCAATTCCGGAATGTCTGGTCGAAGCCTGTTGTGGGTAGGCCTGATAGCTGTTGCTGATTTGAAATCGGAAATGGCCATTTTTTTCAGTACAGTTGAGGCTGATTTTGCCTTTTTGATTTGGAAGCCGGTCCACATGTTTGAAGGCATTTTCGACAAAACAAATCAACATCAGCGGTACGATATGGAGATCTTCTGTTGACTGTGACCAATTACATTTGACTTCCAGTTCATCTCCCCAACGCATCTGTTCAATGCTGATGAAATTCTGTAAATATTGTAGTTCACGGCTTAACAGCACGAAAGACTGGTTGCATTCATAGAGCTGGTAGCGTAGGATGTCAGAAAATTTTAATAGTAAATAATCGGCCATATCTACATTTTTTTTCATCAGGATATGAATATGATTCAATACGTTGAACATAAAATGGGGATTGACCTGATCTTGCAACAATTTTAGCTGGCTTTCCAGAAAGTTCTGCTGCAACTGGCTATGGTCCTGCTGAATATTGGCATGTTCCTGATAGAATCGGATGCCACAGGCTGTGCCATTGATCAGCAAAGAGGATGGAATAGATTTATAGCATTGAACAAGTAATAGTGAGGCCCGTTCATCTTCCGGTAGTACTTGGCTATGCATAATAAAATAGACATCCACCACACTGATCAGTAGCGCTAAAATAAGGACGAAAAAGATAGCTTTGAAAACAAAAGGCTTCATTTTTTGTGTCTTAATAGCTTTAGGCAAAATATTGTCACTCAGGAACTGTGAGATACTAATGGAACAGATCATGATTAATGAACTATGGATCAGTGCGCTGGCTGTATCCATATCCTGCTTCACCTGTATCCAAAGGGCAAACCAGAGGACAAGCCAGAAGAGTGTGAGAAACAGGTGCCGATGGAGATAGTTTTTTTTGAGAAACATGGGACAAAAATAGTCAAATATATAACAAAAACCTTTGAAGGCGAATACAATTGCCTCCAAAGGTTCTCATGTTTAAAGGTTACGTTAGAATAAGAAATAACCTACCCCAATGGAAAATGCCTGTGGCTTGGATTTAAATGAATTGCTAAGGTCAGAAAATCCGCGTTCGTAACGAAAATCGATGCTGAACTTTTGGATATCGATACCAAGGCCGCCTGTAAATTGGATATTGGACTTATCGAAATGTTTGACACCTTCTTTAATAGCTTTAAGCGGAGATAGGTTATCATTCAAGGTGTAATTGTATACCGCACCCGCAAATACTCGTAAGTTCATATCCTGCTGTTGAATGAATTTATAGCCGACCATCACGGGAATATCGGTCGCATTCCATTTGAGTTTGGTTTCGGTCTGTCCTTGTGGTTTAAGAGCGGCTTTCCGTTTGCTGAAGAGGGCCTCCCCTTGAATATAGGCACTACCGAAGTTGACACGTGCCATACCACCTAAATGAAGGCCCAAGGCGTATTTGTCGTCCAGATCCGCCAGTTCCGTATTGAGTTTGTTCAGGCTACTTCCACCTTTGATACCAATCTGAATGCGGGGTTGTTCCTGTGCGAATACCATTTTGCTTAACATCATCGCGAAGAGTACAACGCATGATAAAATTGTTTTTCTGTTCATTTTTATTGTTTTGATATGCGCAAAAAAACAAATGTTCGGACCAGTATGGAAAAATCTTTGACGAATGGTGTCTTAGTGTTGACGAAAGCAAAAATGACGATGACGTCATCGGAGGCTGTATTTTCATGATGTCGATATGTGCATACTTTAAGTCGATATAGCATAAAATATATTGTACTATTCTCCGTAAAATTGTCTCTTAAAAAGAGAATTAATGATGTCTAAAGCGATCGGGAAAACGACTTTTGCATGGCTTCCAAAAGTTATTTATGGTACAAGTAGTTTAGGCAATTTGTATAAAGAAATGTCTTTTGCAGACAAATTAGCAATTATCCGAGCTTGTGTTCAGCATGCCGAAGGCATGGCTGTTTTCGATACGGCAGGTAAATATGGCGCGGGCCTATCGTTGGAATCCATAGGTGCAGGACTCAAGCAATTGAATGTTGATCCGTCAACGGTGTTGATCAGCAACAAACTCGGCTGGTATCGTATTCCTTTGGAAACGGAAGAACCTACCTTTGAGCCCGGGGTATGGAAAGGACTTCGTTATGATGCTGAACAGCGCATTAGTTATGCTGGGATCTTATCGTGTTTTTATCAGGGAAATCAATTGTTGGGAGATTATCCAGCACAATTAGTCTCGGTACATGATCCTGATGAATATCTGGCAAAGGCGTCGGATCAAGCCGATGAGGACCAGCGCTATCAGGATATTTTGGAAGCTTACCGTGCGCTGAATGAATTGAAAGATCAAGGCAAGGTTCTCGCTGTTGGAGTCGGGTCCAAAAGTTGGAAAGTTATTCAGCGCATTGTTCAGGATGTTGAATTGGATTGGGTGATGATCGCCAATAGTTTAACATTACACGATCATCCGGCAGAATTATTGGAGTTTATTGCCAAATTAGCGGCCGCAAATATTGCTGTGATCAATTCGGCGGTATTTAATGGCGGATTTTTAGTCGGTAGTGATTACTACAATTATCAGTTGGTGAATAGGGAAAGTGTGGAAGGTGAAACATTATATAAATGGAGAGAGCAATTTTGGGAAATTTGTGAAAAATTTGCGGTTAAACCCGCTGAAGCTTGTTTTGCTTATGGTTTCGGAATTGATGGTGTCAAAGCAGTCGCATTGAACACGAGTAAAGCGGAAAAAGTGAAAGACAATGTGGCGATGGTGAATCGGGTGATTCCAATGGAATTTTGGGATGAATTGGCCGTTTCCGGCATAATCTAATCAGGGGTAGATTGCTCATTTGTTAATGTTGCCACGCTGCGTTTGTAACTTGTCGGTGTCTCTCCGGTCACTTTTTTGAATAGTCTATTGAAGTAAGATATATTTTCAAACCCCAACCTAAAGCTCAGTTCCTGAATGCTGCTATCATCAACCAGCATCATTAACTGGGCTTTTTCTATTTTTTTTCGGTTCATATAGCTCACAGGGGTGTCATTCATGTGTTTTTTAAAAAGCCGGATAAGATGATCTTTGGAAAGAAAGATCAGATCGGCAAGTTGGTCAATGGAAATGGACTGGTGGATATGCTCGTCGATATAGTTCAATACTCGATTGAGGCGCTTTTCGACCTGAGGTATTTTATCGCTTGCGGCGGCTAAGAACCGGCTCATCAGTAACTGTATAATTGCGTGGCTTTCGGCTTCACGAGCAAATGGGGATGCTACCTGTAAGGCAATGCTTCTCATTAATTCGGTTGAGTTTTCATAACGCTGAGGGTCATAAATAGACAAAGCACTTCCAGGATTGATCTGATGAAGACGGATGATGAGCTCCTGCAACAGTTGATCGGCCTTGATAACCTTAGGGAAAATATAATGGTCAAAAATACTTGAGGTAATGTTAGGGTTTTCATAAATATGGATATAGTATAACGAGAATTTACCAATGCATTCATAGCTATGATGGACATGGGCCGGTGTCAGGTATAGATGCCCGGGGAGCATTTTAATCACTTCGTTCTGTAGAATAATCTGTGCCTCTCCTTCGCAAACATAGTGTATCCTGGCAAAAGGACTTTTGATATTTTTAAAATTCCAGTCCGCATCGTGCACGGCATATCCGATGTTTAACAATGTAAAATCTAGTCTATTCTTTTCCCTGTTTATCATAATGAACTAGGTGAGTTATTCCGTACAATAATAAATAATTAGTTCAGAAATTGCTGCAAGATATTGTAAGTAAATGTCGATAATGTGCTATTTAATATCGGCAATTTATTGGATAATAGAAATATTTGGCTGAATTGGAATGTAGTCTGCAAGATATTTAAGCTGGATAAAAAAATAAAAGTTGATTATTGTATAGTTAAAGGCTAGATTGTTATCAATCGGACCTTTTCCTTTGATGCTATCTTGCTCATTGGTACTAACTAGAATTGTAATAATAGAAATCAGGGCTTTTATAAAATAATATAAGAGCAGTTCGTTTTTTGAAACAATTTCAGATTATATATTGTCTTATGATTAGTTAAATGAGTAAAATATATAATCTTATGAAAAAAATAATTCCTTTTGCTTTAATGTCGAGTTTATTGGTCCTTGTTTCCGGCTGCGCTGCCATTGAAGGTATATTTAAGGCAGGTGTCTGGTCGGGTATATTGCTGGTTGTAGTCGTCGTAGCAATTATTATATGGATCATTAGCAAATTATTCGGCGGTTCTAAATAATCGAAAAAAGGGGGATCGGAGCAGGACCTCGAATGAACGTTTTATTTAATGGCCCTGCGCCGATGATTACCTATTGTTTTTCGGTCAAGTATTTCCAATATCGCTTGGGAACATGTCTCAGGTGAAGTTTTAAATTTTTTCGGGATTCGATCGTAGTGCTTTTAAAATAGGTTTTCCAAAGATGCTGGAATTCTTTTTCCTTGGGGTCCAGCTCTATTTCCAAACTGTGGGGGGGATGAACTTCATTTTCACCACAGCCAGATACTTCCTCTACACGTCGGCAATCATAATAAAACCCGTAATTTCGCCGTATATCATAGATCAGCCACTGTTGGTCAGTAAAGCGATTCTTAAAAAAGTCAATTACCAATGGGATGACATTAAAATCAGGTTCCACAATAGCTGTATACAAGCCATTGTCGGATTTGACAAATCGTATAAAGGCCTGCATCCGGTGTCTCTCCCGGCTCACTTTCTTGACCATCTGATGTAGACGCAGCAGATCTGGCCGTCCGTAATTCTGTATATCTATTTTTCCGGATTTGAAAAGTTCTACCATCAGCCGAAAGCCGTTGATCCATTCGGAGGGACTATCGCTTAGAAAATTGTGATAAAAGATCTTGGCATTTTGCGGTCCAATTATCTTATTCATTGCGGTCAGGATGCGTAAGGCTTTAAGTTCATCTGAATGGATTTGTCGTTTCTGTGAAAAGATATTGATTTCCAGCTGCTGTGAAGTGGTTGGAATAGCGTCAAATTCTTTTCGTTCAAAAGCTTCGAAAACACAACATAGATAGCCATAATAACTTCCATCGAAAATATAGTTCATCAAAATAATGTTAACTGCGTTTGACTGCTATTGGATTTGGTACTGGTCTGGTGTCCAATAAGAGTTTTTCGAATCTGTTCCGGGTAATGAAATCCGGCACTTATTACGGTATCTACACAAATCATAAAGTATTTGGCTCTGTTGAACGCAATTCCTAGCTTACGCAACTGGTATTCCTTTAATTTTCCGTATTGACGCGCCTGCACGATTTTGTTTGCGGACTGTCTGCCAATTCCGGGAATTCGAATAATTGAGCTGTAATCGGCCGTATTGATATCGATCGGAAAGAACTGGGGATTACGTAGGGCCCAAGCGAGCTTGGGATCTATATCCAGTTCAAGCTGTTGATGTTTGGTATTTAGGATTTCATGAAGGGAGAATCCGTAAAACCGCAATAACCAGTCTGTTTGATAAAGTCTATTTTCACGCACAAGAGGTGGTGTGGTGCCGATTTGTGGAAGCATACTATCCGTGGAGTTTATGGGTATGTAACCTGAATAATAAACGCGCTTAAGTTTATAATCTTTGTAAAATTCATCAGCGGTCCGCATAATTTGTAGGTCTGTCTCTGGGGTAGCTCCAATGACCATCTGTGTACTTTGGCCCGCGGGAACAAACAACGGAAGTTTTTTAACAATCTTTTTATGCTGTTGAATGTTAAGGATTTCATTTTTGACAATCGCCAAAGGCTCACGGACGGATTGATGGTCTTTTTCCGGAGCAACAAGCTTTAAGCCCTCCTCCGTGGGGATTTCCAGATTGACACTCATCCTGTCAACATATAGGCCTGCCTGCTTCAATAAGGACTCGCTGGCTCCGGGAATAGCTTTTAAGTGAATATAGCCATTAAATCTCTCTTCGGTGCGAAGTTTTTTTACCACGAGCATCAATCTTTCCATCGTATAGTCTGCGGATTTAAAAATGCCGGAACTTAAAAACAGGCCTTCGATATAATTACGGCGATAGAAATTCATCGTCAGGTCGACGACTTCCTTAACTGAAAATGCAGCTCGTTGGACATCATTGCTACGTCTGCTCACACAAAATGAACAATCGTAGATACAATAGTTGGTCATTAAAATCTTCAGCAAGGAGACACATCGGCCGTCCTCGGTATAGGTATGGCAGATACCGCTCGCTGATGCATCACCGATGCCATTGGTATTTTTGCGTTTTCCCCCACTGGAGCTGCAGCTGACATCATATTTTGCCGCATCAGCTAAGAGCCTCAACTTATCGTCAAATCCAATCATGATCAATATTTTAGTGATTTGTGTAAAATTACTATTTTTATTAGCAATTCAGATACAGTAATGGCAAAAATAATTCTGTAGTTATGTCAGGAAGAACATAACTATACCTACGCGATGAAAATAGAAGTTATATCAGAATAAGTTCTTCGAAAGTATCCATTTAGGGAAATGAACTATATGCGGTGGATTTCGCTGTTATATATGTTGTTTCCGATAGCAAAAAAAGTTGATGTATGATGTCGATAATATTGTTCGGGAAATATAATCTTTTGCCGGGTAAGTACCTGTACCAAGTTTCAAACTTAATCGAACTATTTGGTGGGAGCGGTTGTTCAATAGTAAACGACATATTATGGCAGAGAAAAATATGAACAATCAGGAAGCATTGGATAAACTGAAAACAATCATCGATCAGATCGACGTAGGCACTATTTGTTCTTTTGGCAAGGAGTCTGTATATCCACATGGTGTTCCTATGAGTAGACAGGAAGTCGACCCTGCGGGCGACATATGGTATATTTGTTCCGCAGAAAGCGAAACTCATCGAAATATCGAAAATGATCCTAGAGTATCGCTCTTTTATGCAGATCCAAAAAATTATACCTTTTTGAGCGTCAATGGTACGGCTAGTTTATACAGGGATCAGGCAAGAATTGATCGTTACTGGAACAAAATGATGGAAGGCTGGTTTAAAAAGGGGAAGGAAGATCCCAATATTAGGCTAGTGCGTGTAACTCCTCAGGATGCGCATTATTGGGACTCGAATTCCAATAAGATTGTCAATTTTTTTAACATGCTGAAGGCGACGGTAACTGGTAATTCCGAAGATATTGGCAGGGAAGGTGATTTAAATCTCGGAGCCGGAAGCTAAGATATCATTTGTGTCCGCCTAAAATAAAAAAGATAACCTTTTAAAGCGTTAAGAACAGCGTTTATAGGAATATACATACAGCTGAATCGCAGGCAAAGAATAGATCTAAAAGTCTACATATTATTTTTTATGTAGACTTTTTTTGTTGGCAAGTTTGGTTTTTAATATGGTTTAATAAAAGATTTTCCCGTTATTAATGCATGAGATCCCAGGCTTGCTTAAGCCAAGAAAGTTTTTAAAGTACATAATAGAATTTAGGGTATCCCATTTTCTGATAAAAAAAAGAGTATATATCCCTGTAGTGACATATGCGGATAATTTTTTGTGTGTATATTTGATTCATATAGACTGACCAAAACATTGACACTATGAAAGACCGAGAATTAAACGAATTGACTGACCAGGAATTATTGGGAAGAAAAAAGCAGCAAAAAAGCAACAAATTGATCAATGCCGTGCTAGTTGGATTTTGTGCCGGTGTATTGATTTATGGTATCGTGAATAAGGGAATTACTATTTTCACATTTCTGCTCCTCGTCATGGGTGCTTGGGCATTTATGCGTTGGAAAAAAAATGACGAAGCGCTTGATGATGAACTAAAATCCAGAAACCTGAATAAGGAGTAACCTGTATATGTAAAACAATAATACCGAAGCCTTCAAGGCTTCGGTATTCGGATTGTGAAGAAATCCAGATGTCAATTTAACCTAGTCAGTAGTTATTTATAGCGAAGCATTATCGCGCAACATTTTTATGTTGTCATGCGCTTCCAGCTGTTTGTTTAATTGCATTGTCAGTACATTTTTGACATTGGGCGTTAGCTCATCAGTGTTTTCCTCCAGTACCTTTTTATAAGTGGCTTTAAAAGCGTCCTCACCTTTTTCACAGCTTTCCAGCAGGCTTTTTTTATCGTTGCCAGTGACATTCACTTTTATACCCATCCAAGCTCTAAAAAGTTTACCACTGAGCATGGTACCGTCTGTAGGCTCTTTTCCTTCAAGTTCCATGTAAGGTGTCAAATCTGCAATAAATGATTGGGATTGATCGACGTATTTTCTAAAGTCTGGTTCCAGTTCATGCAGTCCGTGGTTGTGTGCAAGTTCGATCGCTTTGTTGTAGCCTTCGATTCTATCGTTATTGATCTTGATAATGTCATTGATAATTTCGGGATTATTGATGTTATTTTCCATATTAAATTTGATTTATTTACACTTAATAGACCTGCCAAGGGCTTGCTTCGTTTGCCCTATATGCGATTCAGGTATTTAATCTATTGCTAAGTATTTTTACGAACTGATTATCGAAACTTTAAAAATGGCATAATAACAGTGAGTTTCGATAATTACAATTTCAATGCATGGGTATTTTTTAGACGTTAATGTCGCCGGATAAATCAGGTTTATCATCTGCTTTGTCTTCCTGCTCATCCTGAGCCTCATCAGGATCATGTGTGCGATCATCTTTAATGCCTGATAAATCTGTATTTGGATTGTTATTATGTTCGTCCGGATCTGCGGTGCTATCGTCTTCGTCTGTGAAGATGTCGTTATTTAGCTTACTTACATCTGGGCTTGGTTCCCTTGGGTCCGGGTTGGGAATAATTGTCATAAGAAAGATGAACATACCCCGATGTCCAACTTTTTTGTTATTGAATGGTTTCATATAAATGTCTTTTTTATATAGAACCGATCGAAGATGTTTAAAGTTGACCGAAGTAATACGCAACTTGCTGCGTTTATACCTGAATGATATGAATTGAAGTATGGCAACCTAAGAAATAACCATTTATCAGTAACGTTTTTTATAAAAACAATGCATGATGTCATCGTTTGGATTTGTTCTGACAACTGGAAAGGAGATAAATTTTATCCAGAGAAAGAAAACTGTCTTTTATGACCAACTTGGATCCAAAGGGGGCGGAACATTTGATCTTACAAAAAGGGGCGTATGGTCTCAGTAAATGAGCCTGAGTAAACGAAAAGGAATATATATCAGAGAAGGTATTGGGCGATTGGAAAATCCTTAGAATGATAGATAAGGCTCGTTACCTGTCAGAACCAAGATAGCATGAATTATAGTATGTCGTGCGGATGAATTATTAAATAAAGAGTTGGGATCGACAAACAAAGTAGCTAATATTTAGCTACTTTGTTTGTCGATTCGTGAGGGTTAAATGCCAGTGAAATAGTTTATAGCAATGTTACTCTTTATTAAATGTTATTTTTTGGCATCAATATAAGGCTTGTGGTACTGCTCATTGAACCGTTTTTTGTCGTCGCGATAGCTACTGACGGCACCTAACTTGTGCATCAACTTGATATAACACCAGGCCAGATCGATCTGGTAAGGCCTAAAACCACTCCGTGCGCTTTTGGGATAGAGGTGATGGTTGTTGTGCCACTCACCGGCTACGATACCGGGCCAAAGTTGATTGATGGATTTGTCCTTTTCATTAAAATCTATTCCTTCCCGTTGTTTATCTTCACCTTTGGCATGGCCTTCATAATTAAAAGTACGTACGCCAATCGCCCAGAATCCAGCCGCGCCAAATAAGCAACAGGCCAGAGCGTGTCCACCGATCAAAAAGAATACAATATACCAAAATGACCAGTTCAACACCCAAGATAGAATCGCATGGGTCGGATTAACATAAGAACCCCATTTTTGATATTGTGCATAGCTATTGGCTGTAACGCCAGTGTGCTTCATAAGCAGTTTAACACGGTTGTAAGAGTTTTCGTTCAGATCTTTGGCAATGGGTTGATGGTTTACATCTGCCAAGAAGCAATAGAGAAATCCTGCCTGTGCATTGTATGGATCTCCGGGTTGATCTGATTTTGCATGGTGGACATGATGAGAAATTACATAAATTTCTTCGGGTATTACATTTATAGTGAGATTTTGCGTAAAGAAACGCCAGAAGGAGTTTCTAAATTTAAAGGCACCATGTGTGGAAAACCGGTGATGCCAGATGGTACCATGCGTACCCATAATGATCATACTGTAAATAAAAGCTGCCAGAACCGTCCACCAGCTGAGGTGGGCAAAGAGAAAAACAAAGAAAAATGGAATAAGACAAGCTACTTTCAGCCAGCTAAAAAAGGGCAGCCAATTGCGTTGGTCCTTAAAAACATTCAATCTTTTGAAAAATTCGCTGAATATTTGTTTTGGGCTCGGTTTAATAAGGTCTCCATTGTCGTCTTTCCATCCGTAGCTGGGGGTTTGGAGTACATGATCTAAAAAGGGCATTCTGTTGGTTGATTCTAATTGTTGATAAAGTGCTAAGCTACGGTATATATCGGTTAAAAAGTGTTAATTCAAAAAGTTTAACATAATAAGACAATACTTTTTAATGCTATCGTCGGATTTTGAGTTAAAAAAACCATTTTTTGTCATCGGCCTACTATCTTTATCGGGATGTAAAAGTGTCAGAAATTTTTGGAACAGGAATTAAACGAAGTTTGGCAAATTAAATACCAGGGACAGCCGTTATGAGGTTGCGTAATTTTATTGGCCAAGTATACAAAATAAGCTCCCGTTTTGCCGATAGCTAAGGGGATTTTTAACATGCATAATAGCCGATACAATACCTCAATTAGCACTTGATTGCACTTATTTTAGAAAATATAATAATATCTATCGAATTAGTAGTCTTTGTGAAATTATTCCTATATTTGATCCATCGCACTTAAAAGAATAGATGGATATGGCATTAAAATTTCTCGCAGAAAAAACCAGACAACAGTCTTTAAACGGAATTTCTACGCAAAAAAAATACGATAGCACCATGCGTGAGTTAAGCAAGTTGAAGGTTTTCAATCGAATTTTATATGTAGGTGCCCATCCCGATGATGAGAATAATAAACTATTAACATTTTTTGCTCAGGACCAGCTTGCTGATGCGGCATATTTGTCACTCACACGAGGCGAGGGGGGACAGAATTTTATAGGTGCTGAAAAAGGAAGTGAGTTAGGTGTACTCCGTGTACAAGAATCGCTATCTGCGAGAGAGACGGAAGGTACGAGGCAATTTTTTACGCGTGCAAAGGACTTTGGCTTTGTAGAATCTGCGGATGAAACCATGTTTATATGGAATGAGCAAACGGTACTCGCCGATATGGTATGGACTATCCGATATTTTCGCCCGCAGGTCATTATTACCCGATTTTCACCGAATATTCCGGATCTGCATGGCCATCATCAGAGTTCGGCAATTTTGACTGAGCGGGCTTATGACCTTGCTGCAGATCTGGAGGCATTTCCTGAACAATTAGAGGAGCTGTCTGTCTGGAAAGCACAACATCTTCTTTGGAACGTCTATCGGGAAAGTGGTGTCAAAGATATTGGCGGTAATGTAACGCCTTTACCTGAGTATCTTGCGCTTTACATGCCTGTGTATAATCGGTATTCTGGGGTGCATTATGGTGAGATAGCTGCCGAAAGCCGCAATAAACATCGCTCCCAAGCAATGGCTAGTTTAACACAGCATAGCCCCTCCGTTGAATATTTTGAACTATTGAAGGGTGAGCCTGTGGATACAATAGCGCTTGATTCTCTTTTTGCATCACCAGAAATTTCGGATCGGTATATTCCTGTTTTTAAGAAACTTGTTGATGGTTTGCTGATGAAGCATGTTTATGAAAACAATCGTGAATTCTCATTGACCATCGCGACAATTTTGCTCTGGATGAATACGGTGCCCGCAAATAGTGCCATCCAAGAAAAGCGCGGTGATTTGGAGTTGCTTTTGCTTCGCTCACTGGGCGCATCTTTCGAAGTAAATTCGACAGATGACAGGTGGGTACGAGGGGCAAACGTTAACTTATCTTTGCAAGTCAACATACCAAAGGAGTCTGATTTGATCTTGAACAGTGTGACAGTTCCCTTTTTTGAAACAGTGTATCATGAATCCTATCAATTATCACAGACTGAACGGATTGAAATTACTGGACGTCTCAGTCATACGATCAATCCCTCATTCCCCATTTGGTTAAAGGAGGAGGGAGATAGGGGCAGTTATTCTCCCCAGTCTTCCGGAGATATTGTACTGCCCCAACAGGACAATCCGACCGTAGTGAAATTGCAGTTACAGTTTGCAGCTTTATCCATCGCGGTTACTGTACCTGTGTTGACCAACAATAAGCCCGTCACTATTTCCCCTGCATTTACCGGAGCTTTTGAAACAGAGATAGTTGTTTTGGCAGATTTTACAAGTCGTTCTATTTCACTGGAGATACAATCCAATGTAGCCACGGTGGAGACTGTCAACGTGAGGTTAACCGGAGGGGAAGGACTGGAACTTTTTCCCAAAGAACAGACTGTGGTCATTTGCGGCAATGCTTCTGAAAAAGTCAATTTTCAGTTAACGTCATTGGGACATACTGAAAGAATACAAAAGCTTGGTTTCGAAATCGAAACTGTCTATGGTGTCCATCAAAATAATATAAAATCGGTCAGTTATCCCCATATTGAAGAGGTGGTGTATTATCCTAAAGCAGAGTTACGGGTTTTAAATAGTTCGGTTGCAAGTCTGGCTAGTCGAATTGCTTACATATAGGGCAAAAATGACGAACTTATAGCAAGCTTAAAACAGCTGGTGAATCATTTAGAATTGATACCTCCTACAGCATTGAAAGATACAGATCTATCGGCTTTTGATGCAGTAATTTTGGGTTTCCGAATTTATAATACGGATCCGTACCTGGTGGATTTTCATGGACAGTTGCAGGAATATATCCAGGCAGGAGGGGTTTTAATCAATCAATACAATACCCCCTATGACCTTTCTGTCGCGGAGGTCGGTCCGTATCCTTTGTCTGTTTCAGGCGAACGGATTAGCGATGCTAAATCGGCTATTCACTTTTTGAATCCCACTCATCGGATTCTGAATTATCCGAATAAAATAGGTCAGCAAGATTTTGACAACTGGATACAGGATCGGGGGCTGTTTTTTCCAAAAGATTGGGGTAAAGAGTTTGAACCGATTGTGCGTACTCAAAATTCGGATAAGGGAAACGAAGACGGCTTGTTGCTTGTAAGTAAAAAAGGCAAAGGTTACTATATCAATAGCAGTCTTTCTTTATTTAGGCAACTTCCCGCTGGTGTGGTCGGAGCTTATCGCCTCTTTGCCAATATGTTATCCATTGGTAGTTGAGGGGGTTCAAAAGGGAGCGAACAATATGGAATGCGAAGAAGCCCATTACGATTATGTTCGAGAAAGCTACGTGCTTTTGAAAATAATCGTAATAGGCTTCTTGTTAGCTAACGCTTGTTATTGGACTGAAATAGTACCTATATCTTTAACGCTTCCCTTCACAACTTGAACGTCTTCAATAGTTTTGTCCATGTAACCTGTTACTGTAGGTTGAATAACGATTTTGTATGTACCTTCTGACATCCCCGGAAAATAGAATTTCCCGACGGAATTAGCTAAAGTTCCAACGGTATCGACTCCATTGATGGCGAACACATGTGCCAATGAAGCTGCAGGGTTAACAGTGCCGGTAATTGCACCTGAAGTCGCTACTGGAATTGCGCGGATGACCGGTTTAAGCAGGTATTTACCATTGCCAGTTTGTACGATTGACTTCGATGCATCAAAATCAAGTAAAAGTGTATAGGCGACATTGGGAATCAGTTCGTCTTGCACTTTTATCTTAACACCCGAAGACTGACCGCTGGGAGTTGTGAGCGGATGACGGGTTCCATCAACCCAAATTTCATTCCCTTCATCTTCAAGTTTTAGTCTGATTTCCTGAATCATACCTGAAGGAACGTCATCACCAGCAATTACGGTATCTTTACCCATTGTATAATTGAGAATGTTAAATGGGTTTCCGTCAACATCTAAACTTTCACTGCCTGAACTTGTACGTATTTCAATTTCATCAATGTTTAGATGAATGGCATCATAATAACCAGGAGCGTCCGTGATTTTAATGGTAACGGGAGTTGTTTGTGTAGCTTGGTTATCATCCTCACTACAACTGCCTAACAGCACTGCGGCTGCTAATGCAGTGAAAATTAAATTTATTTTCATAGTTAGTATTTTTGTAACACCCGATACAAATGCTATGCCAATGTATTTAAAATATTACATTGATATGGGGTGTGTAATGAAAATTATAACAGCATTCAGGAGAAATATATTTTGTTTATTTAAACCTTTTTAGTTGCAGCATTGTGTTATGATTAACATTATTTATCATTAACGAATAGTGCTATGGGATTAACGAAATATAGAAACAAACGCACTGCCGAAAAAACACCGGAACCCTTTGGCGGAAAGCCAAACGGCAAGGAACTGAGATTTGTCGTACAGAAACATGATGCCTCTCATTTGCATTATGATTTCCGTTTGGAGATGGATGGAGTGCTGAAAAGCTGGGCAGTGCCAAAAGGGCCTTCGCTGGATCCAACGATCAAGCGACTTGCTATGATGGTTGAAGATCATCCCTATGATTACCGAAATTTCGAGGGAATTATACCTAAAGGTCAATACGGTGGCGGAACTGTGATCGTTTGGGATCAAGGAACATATGAGTCCGTAGAAGGTGCAAAGGATGATATCGCCACTATGGACAAAAGTCTCAGACACCAGCTCTATTCCGGAAAACTAAAATTCAGGCTTCATGGAAAAAAGCTGAAAGGAGAGTTTGCGCTGGTCAAGGCTCATGGAAGGGGGGATAACGGCTGGTTGCTGATGAAACTTGAGGATAAATATTCCAGCGATCAGGATATCACAAAAAAAGATAAATCCGTTATCTCCGGTAAGACCATCGCACAGATGGAAAAATCACCAGATAAGGTATATGGGAAAAGCATTGTTAAAAAAGATAGCACACTAAAAGATAAACACAGTACAACAAAAAAAGCTGCTGAAATGATTAGCGAACAGCTTGAAGCAAAGCCTGGAGCACAATTAGAAACTCAGGCGGTGCCAGATAAACTGTTGGAAAAATCTCCCAGGCAAGCCTTTTATAGTCATATTGAACCTATGCTTGCAACCTTGGTTGATAAACCTTTTGACAATGGTGACTGGGTTTATGAAGTGAAATGGGACGGTTATCGGGCAGTTGCTTTTATGCATAAAGGGGACGTGGAATTGAAGTCTAGAAATGACAAGAGTTTCAATGAAAAGTTTTACCCTATTTACGATCAGCTCAAGGAAATAAAACTCAATGCGATTATGGATGGGGAAGTGGTTGTATTGGACAAAAATGGTGTTGCAAATTTCGGAGGTCTGCAGAATTGGCGCAGTGAAGCCGATGGTGATCTTGTCTATTATGTATTTGATATCTTATGGTATGAGGGTAAAGATTTAAAGAACCTATCTCTTCTCGAAAGAAAAGCCATTTTAAAAACAGTACTTCCGCAAAGCGAACAAATTCTTTTCAGTGAGCATTTTGATACTTCCGGAGCCGACTTTCTTAAGGAGGCGAAAAAGTTAGGCTTGGAAGGGATTATGGCTAAGCGAAAATATAGTAGCTATCACGTGAATAATCGCTCACATGACTGGTTAAAAATTAAAGCCAATAAGCGTCAGGAAGTTGTTATTGGTGGTTATACCCTAAACGATGATTCAGGTAAGTTATTTAGTAGCCTGCTTGTAGGCATATACGAAGAGAAAAAACTCATTTATACCGGAAAGGTTGGTACCGGTTTCAATGCTAAGATGCAAAAAGAAATGATGACATTATTTAAGCCATTGATCATAGAAAAGACACCTTTTGCAGAAGAGCCTAATGTCAATAAACCTTCGCGCTTCCGTCCCAATCCACCACACGCATCGGTGACTTGGTTGCGACCGGAACTCGTATGTGAGGTTAGTTTTACGGAAATAACGAACGATGGCGTTATGCGACATCCTTCGTTTGTTGGTATGCGGGAAGATAAAAATCCAAAGAAAATAATGCTCGAAAAGGAAGAGCCAGTACAACAGATTGTTGAAGATAAAACGAATCATATGGTTAAATCGCGTATGGCTGGAGGACGCAAGACTTTGTTAAATCCAACAGAGAAAACCCAAGTAAAAAAAATCAATAAGCAGGAGCTCAAGTTTACCAATCTTGACAAGATTTTTTGGCCAAAGGAAAAGATCACCAAAGGCGACCTTATCAATTATTATTACCAGGTTGCCCCCTTTATCTTACCATACCTAAAAGGTAGGCCGCAAAGCATGAACCGATTCCCAAATGGTATCAATGGAGAGGGGTTCTATTTCAAAGATGTTACCGATACCGCACCGGATTGGGCCGAACTTTATTTGTATCAAAGTGAGGCGGATAATCGAGATCGACATTATTTAGTCGGAAAGGATGAGGCAACGTTATTGTATATGGCCAATTTAGGTTGTATCGAAATGAATCCATGGAATAGCACGATAAAAAAACCGGATCATCCAACCTACTGTATCATTGATCTTGATCCAAATAAAAACTCTTTCGATCAGGTGATCGAAGCAGCTCAGGTAACCAAGCAGATTCTGGACAGTATGGGCGTTCCCAGTTATTGCAAGACTAGTGGCTCGACGGGGCTCCACATTTATATCCCTTTGGGAAACAAATACACGTATGATCAGGCTAAAGAATTTGCCCGCATCATCGTTACGTTGGTACATGCTGAAATTCCAGCCTATACTAGTCTCGAACGCACGGTACGTGACCGAAAAGGGAAAATGTACCTGGATTTTCTTCAAAATAGACCTCATGCGACCATTGCGTCTGTCTATTCGGTCAGACCCAAACCCGGCGCTACCATATCCATGCCGCTTCACTGGGATGAGGTGAAGAAGGGCTTAAAAATGACCGATTTTACTATTTTTAATGCAATGGAACGGATAACTAGTATGGGTGATATTTTTAAACCCGTATTAGGCAAGGGAATCGATCTCAAGAAGATCATCGGTGCCTATTCTGCGAAATAACCATATTTTCATTAAAGTATATCAGATCGAAAAAGCAAAGGTGTATTGGAAACAGGCCGCCGACCTCGGGAATAATACAAGCGCAAATAACCTTCAGGAACTGGAAACGAAACTAATTAAATAATGATATAAGTCATTCGGAGAAAGTTAGCAAAAATCCCATTTTTATCGTTCTCAATATATAAAAATGGGATTTTATTCTGGTGTTATTGGTATCGTTTATTACCTAGCGTATCGTTGTCTATTTCAGAACGGAAAACGCTATTTTAATTGATAGCGCCTTATTGTTCCAGCAGAGCCAATAGTTCCCTTGCAGTCTCTTCCGACGAGCCGGGATTTTGACCGGTGATCAGCTTGCCGTCTTTGATCACATGACTGCTCCAATCTGCACCTTTACTGTATTTTCCGCCAAGCTTGACCAGTTCATCCTCAACCAGGAAAGGGACGACGTTTGTCAATTGTACAGCTTCTTCTTCGGAATTGGAAAAGCCTGTCACCCTCTTACCCTGTACCAGTGGACTACCATCGGTATTCTTAACAAATCGAAAAACACCTGGCGCGTGGCATACAGCGGCTACAGGTTTATTGTGTTTCCAGAATGATTCAATCAATGCAATAGAAGTCTTGTCATTTGCAAGGTCCCAGAGCGGGCCATGGCCCCCCGGATAGAAAATTGCGTCGTAATCTTGCTCATTCACCGCTGTTAGGACAATGCTGTTTGCCAATTTGTTCTGAAGTTCCATATCTGCATCAAAACGTTTTGTTGCTGCTGTCTGAAAATCAGGCATCGCGCTTTTGGGATCAATAGGTGGTTGTCCACCCTTGGGTGAAGCAATTGTGATAGTAACTCCTGCGTCGGCCATAACATAGTAGGGAGCTGCAAACTCTTCCACCCAAAAACCTGTTTTAGCTCCTGTATCTCCCAGTTGGTCATGTGAAGTCAAAACGACCAATACCTTTAAGTTCTCTTTTTTCATCTTTTAAAAATTTAATTGTTTAAATGATAACACAAAGTAGGGCATAATTCATTAGACCCCTATGTGATGTACATCACATTTTAAAGAATGGTTTGTTTTGGTGATATAGATCACATTATTTACTGTGATAGAGCCGGCTGAGCGTCTCACGGGAAACCCCAAGATAGGCTGCAATCAAATGTTTTGGAACAAGATTGTACAATTCCGGATATTGCAGCATCAATTCCTCATAACGGCTACGGGCATCATTGTTGAGTAGGGATAGAATTCGCTTTTGTAAACCGATATACCCCTTATTCGAACGCCATCGTAAAAATGTCTCCACTTCATGAATTTCCTTGCATACACGTTCACGGTCCTCAGCAAGTAGACAAAGCGTATCTGCATCGCTTACACAATCTAGGTTGACAGTTGCTTTCATATAGTTGTGTAAGGCATTATAATCGGATGCCCACCAAGTTTGTGTGGCAAACTGTAGAATATGCATTTTTTGTTCAGCATTGACAACAAAAGTTTTTAGGCAGCCATTGAGGACAAAATATTCGCATTCCACCGTATCGCCAATATTGATAATCGATTGTTTCTTTTTAAAGGATACCGGTTTGAAAAAAGAAAAGAAATAATCAAATTGTTCATCATTTAAATGGACGGTTTTATTGATATGTTGCCTGAGAATTTCGCGACCGGTCATAGCTTACAGTTATTTAATGGACTAAAATTAAGCAAAATCTCCTAATCTCAGAGCCGTGTATCTTCTTTTGGGAGCGCCTATATATTTTTGATTATTCACTGGATAGGAAGGATGGAATAGCGTCGTAGTATACGTCTTATTACCAAGTTAATACCATTTTCGAAATTAAAAGTGAAATAACACTACTTTTATACTGTATTAATAGGGAGTTAGCAGGGAATTACCCCTGCTAAACCCCTGTTAACCCCCTGTTATATCCCTGTAATTACGATGTTACTATCGGATTTGGGATTAATTAGGCCCGAGCTTGTGTACCGGATAAAGAAGATTATGTTGTTTGTCTAAATCAATGTTTAACCGGTTTAGCTGAAGTTGAAAATCTATTTTTTTACTTTTTATTTTGTTTATACAAAGTTTTTTTCTACTTTAGTGTTGCCCATCACGGGCACTTTTCATAAAATAGGTTAATAATATGGCTAAAACACCCGGAGTACCCCATGCTATCGGGTGTTTTTTTTGTTAAGATTTTTATTTTTATTTTCTGTATCCATTCCGTGTAAGTCCTTTTTATTTTTTAAATAATTTTAAAAGATGACTTTCGTCATTGAGCTGTAATTCATGGACGATTAAAGAAGTATAACATAACTATTCTGATACAGTATTGTGAATGGTATTGATTTTAAGTAAGTTTAGGAATATGGTAAAAAAAGCTACTATGGAGCACTTCCTTAAGAAATATGTTGATTATTGACAAGCAAACCCTGGCAGACCTAAATGTTACGAACAGTCAATGTAAAGATTTGTTTGATCTATTCGATTGTACGATTACATTGGGCGGGCGGGATACGCTGTATTCCTATTTTCTCGAGCCTCTTTCAGCTAAATCTGAAATACTGGATAGGCAGTGGATTATCGGTTTTATGCAAGAAGTAGATATCACGGATATTTTGGACAAGTATATGATGCAGGACCTGGAACAATATTTATCTTTACCACTGGAACCGTATTCGCCAACCAAAACCTCCTATTATTTAGAGCTTGTCTCCGCAAATTTTCTTTCGGCGGATTTTAAGAAACGTGATTTATTAATTAGACGCTCTATTCATGAAATAGCTAAAATAATAGACTATCTCAACGTATTTTTTGGCACTGTTAACTCCCAGTATTCTACCAGAGGTGTTATTGTCGATTATTGTAATAAAATTGATCGCGTATTGGAAGACATTGATCTGGGAGAGTTTGAAAAATTGCTTCAAAATAAACTTACACTGGAACTGATGATTAAATACGATTATCTTTTTAGGAATATCAAACGGAATGCGATACGTGAAGTCTTTACTGTTTTGTATCAGCTGGATGCTTTGAATGGTGTGGCACAATGTACCAAAGGAAAGCATCTTGTATTTCCCGGAATAGAGGATCATGACCCAGGTTCGGATATGATTCGGATCAGGGGTGGATATAATCTCTTTTTGGAAAATCCGGTCAAGAATGATATTGAAATAAAAAGCAGTGGTAACTTATGGTACCTTACTGGCGCGAATATGACGGGCAAATCGACATTATTAAAAACAATAGGTACCTGCGTGTATCTGGCACATCTAGGGTTTCCAGTTCCCGCAGACGCGATGGAAACTGTACTCTTTGATGGCATATCGGCCACAATAAATCTAGGGGATAATAACAGTGCCGGTGCCAGCCATTTTTTTAATGAGGTACTTCGCGTAAAACACTTAGCTGAATTATTGGCAGAGGGCAAAAAAATGTTTGTGCTGATGGATGAGCTATTTAAGGGGACAAATCATAATGATGCCAGTGAGGCGACGTTAGAACTCATCAGCTGCCTTCGCGGATTTGACAATAGCATATTCTTGCTATCGTCTCATATAACCGAAATTTCTTCTTCTCTGAAGGGAAAAGGCGCAGTAATGAAACATTTGGGAGTGAAACTGGACAAACATAAAGGGCTTATCTTTACCTATGAACTTTCAGACGGTGTGGCTGAAGATAAGCTGGGAATGTGGCTTTTGCAGAGAGAATGTGTATTTGAAATTTTACGGAAAGCCAAATCACGGTATTAATCTTATCCACGGATAAACCTTTACGCGATCTGACGGTATTGCGGATACTGATAAAGTCTCTTTCGGCATCTGAACTAGCATAATTACCCTTTCTTTTTAGTTGTTTTTAGTGCTTTTTAGTGTGTTCAAATCAACGGGAAAAGATACCGTTAAATTTGATTTCTTGTTTCTTACAGATTTTAACACTGATACCTCTACTGTCAGATTTAATGACAGCATCAGAAATAAAATTGGCTACTTCTTGTTGAATGACTTCATGGTTTTAATGCTAAATTGATTTGAAAATAAGTAATATGTTTGCTTTATTTAATCAATTGGTTATAATTTACAAGTCTTTATTATCGTTAAAAATGACGAATCATAAATCATCTAAGACGAATCGTAAACGGACGGAAATTGGGGGAAAGAAACTCTTTTTTTTGCATCAAAAATTGTTGTAGCTGTATCCCATGTGTCAATATTATGGAAATTATTAAAGCATTTATCACTTATTTGGTTATTTATGCCATTACTTATTATGGTATTATATATTTACTTTCCGATCACTTTTTGGTCATTACGCTAAACATTGGAATTTCTGCGTTGACTGCGACATCCATTACTGCTTTATTGTCAACCAATCTTTTAAAAAGAAATAAAAATGAAGCATAAAGTTCTATTGTTTGAATTCAGAAAAAGTTATCTAAGTAGCTGATAAGCCAGTTGTTGGTCAACTATCCCTTAATGGTTTTCAAAGGTCAGCGATCATCTGCAGACATAGGGTATTTACGAATCGTAAATCACAAAGACGGATTGTAAATAGATGGTATACAGGCGAAATAGACTTGATATATTTGAAATAGGAGATCAACACGTTACTGGCAACGGTATAGCTGTTTTTCATTAGGTTAGAAGAAAGCCGTTCGGAATTCCCCGTTTCAGCGGCTTTCGCTTTTTAAGAATTTTCGACTTTGATGATTACTTCTATCTTCTGATGGTGGCACAAGATGCTGTCCCCGTGCTTGTGGAGATGTTTTTTTTATTCATTTGTTATTCTGATTTTTATATAGGTTAGAACAGTATTTTTCTATATCTTTGATAGAGAACCAAAAGCCTTTAGCCTTGCCGCTGTTAGTACGGAAATATTTTGACTTTTGGAGAACGGGTAATTTTTGAATCATGAAATATTTTTTTGTACTGTTGCTCGGTTTGTTTTTATTGTCAAGTTGTGACAAGGAGGAAGTTGATCATGATTCCATGGAGATCGATGGTAGTACATTTGCAAACAAAAATCAATTTATTAGTCGTTCTGTTGGTTTTTCGGTAAACCAGCTCTATGTGGACCAAACCGTAGACAAAAATTTTTATTTGGGAACGGTGTGGGGACTGAAAGATACCATGCCTACCGTTGGATTAACTCCCTTGCGCAGTCATTATAAGCCGTTTAAAATCACATTAGTGCCCACAACTCCTGTTATTCCAAGTGTGAAGATCGTACCTACGTTCGAAGGTATTCGTTCTTATGCCCGAAAAAATAAAAGTTCAGAACCCGCTATGTCGGGGTTTTCTGTGACAGATTTCTTTGATTATGAGTCGATTCGCTATCATCTCAATAATAGTCCTGACGTAGACAGTGTCTTAAAGCTTGTGGAACACCATGATTCAACCACAATTAAAAGAGCATATAGCTGTTTGATGCGTAGTGAAAATATCTCGTTTTCATTAATGGCACAACTCAATGAATTTTCGTCTGCCTTTCGAAGTAAGGATGTCGTTCAGCTAATGCAGGATGGGTTTAATCCCTATTATATGAATGTTGTGAATTACGGTACTCATGTGATTATGATGGGGGAGAGTGATTTTCCGCGAATTGATTTTAAAAACGCACTCGATAAATTGCTGAGCGGTCAACCATTGACTGAAAAGGAGGAAACGATCCTAAACGCTTCGGATCTGTTGATTTATTTACGCGGGGGCAAAAAAGAAAGCTTTATCAAACGTGGAAACGGTCTAGAAGGAATAGTAAAATTGGTAAAGGAATTTAAAAAAGAGTTTGAAAAGCAAAGTAATTCATTTGATTTTCCCATAAGCTATTCACTTCGGAGTCTTGATGATTTTTCACTTTTGAAGTTTTGGTATTCCTATGATTTTCTTGTTCGCGAGGAAAAGAGTAATTGAATGCACTAGGGATGGTTTGTCGCTTTTTTCTTGCAATCTTAAACTGAATTTGTTTAAATTGCCTTACGAATTGTGACATAACCAGCTCTTCTGGTCAGATAAAGGTGTTGGTTCCAGGCGTCGACCCAATCTTGGGCAAGAGCTATTGGCTGATAAAAATCACTTGCTGTATCCATGCTGTATTAAAAAAAATGTATACGAATTGTATTTGACTAGTTTATTAAATTGTTAAAGCAATATACATAATTTAACTGTTTTTATTACCGGGGCGGATGGGGCATTCGCGTTGAGCCTCCCTATTGCCCGGACTGCCAATTTGAACAAACGTTTGCGTTTTGATCAAAGTTGACAATATTGATAATTTTCGTACAAAAGCCTTCCGATTGAAGAGCTGTCTATCGGCTGTTTGGATATTCCTGTATCCAATGAAAAGAATGTTTTTTTAATTCCAATTGTTTGGGATCCTGTTTGATAAGCTTAATTTTTTCCATACTGTTTTCAACAGTCTTCGTTAATAAGATATTTCCATTTTGATCGATTGCATAATCGTATTGATAACTGTTCAATGTGAGTTTATGTTTTTGGGAATCAATTGAGATCGGTAAGGTCTGTGGATTGTAGTCTATATCACGGACAAAAGCATGATCGTTGTCATGCTGAAAAATAATCTGTCGCCATTCTTTTGGGATGGTTTTGATATTCTCATCATTTTTTTCAAAATGGTAGATTCCGTAGAGCGGTGATTTTTTATAGTAGGCATTCATCTGCTCCAGGGTTTTAAAAATTCCAATTACCTGTTGTACGCCAAAGACGGTAAGTAATAGTATTTTGACGATGACAAGTCCTTTTCTCTTCCAGGCTTTATTGAATCTTGGTTGTTGAATCGTGGTCAACTGTGCTGGTCGTCCTTTTATAAAGATGGAAAACAGTGTCTGAACGAAAGGAAGCAACAAAAACAGTGAAAGTAAAAATAGTGCGGTCGAAACCATCTTGACAGGGACATCGTAAAAATAATTGATGGACATGATGTTGATGCTGGTAACAATGGTGACCAAAGCTCCCAATACAACCATTTTTCTGAATAGAAGCAGTCCCGACAATATTTCTGCTATGCCAATGAGGATATTGTAGCCTTTAGAAAAACCGATAAATGTCCAGGCCAATCCCATTGGAGTGTATTCGCCCAAGGGCTGCATGAGCTGTACCAGCGAGGGCGGTTGCATCTGCAAATGCATTACTTTGAATACTCCATAGTTTATCAACATGAGTGCAATATAGTAACGTATTGCTGTGGTCAGCCAATAATATAAAGTTTCATAGTTTGGTCGCTTTGCATCAAACAGAGACCAGATAATTGTACCTGCCGAAGCAATTATGAGGAGGAGAAGTAATGATATCCAGCCATAGGAAGTGTCTCCACTGCCATTGATAAAAATCGTATAATCGTAATGATACCGTAAAATGGTTTTCGCAAACCAGGGAGTAAGCCAATGCATAAGGTCGGTTAGCGGTTTGCTGATGTACCCGAAAATCGGAAAGGCGCCATTATTGAATACAAATAGGAATGAAAAAATGAAAATAAATGAAAATCGGAAGATGAATTTCTTTGATGGGGACCATATTTTGATACTGCTGTCTGGCATAGAAGTCATTATGAAAGTTTATAGTGATTAATTTAATATTTATCCATGAAATTAAGTGCTTAAATAATTAATAAGTTTACGTTTTTTATGTTTGACCAGAAGTTCTTATCTTGTTTTGAAGTATGGATAGCATGGATAAAATCAAAGCGTATTTCGATTCGATTATTACGATGGAGACGGAGGACTGGGATATTTTTTCGTCGATGCTTACCAAAGCAGTTTTTCCGAAAAGATCACTGATTCTGGAAATAGGTAAAACAGAGCGATACCTGTCTTTTATTGAAAGAGGTATTATTCGGTTCAATATTCCAAAATTAGATTATGATTTTACATTTGGTTTTGCATTTGAAAACTCTTTTGTGAGCGCTTATGATTCATTTCTTACCCAGACACCATCGTCCTATAATCTTGAAGCGATTACAGATTGTGTCTTGTGGCGGATATCTTATGCTGATTTGAATACCGTGTATAAAACGACACAGGTGGGAAATTTTATCGGTCGTAAGGCAATCGAAGATATATTTTTGAAGAGAATGAAACGCGAATTCACCCTTCTTGAAGATTCAGCCAAGACAAGGTATCTCAATCTGATGCGAGAACAGCCTGAGCTGATTAAAAATATTCCTTTAAAATATCTTGCATCATATATCGGAATCAGACCTCAGTCACTGAGTAGGATCCGGAAGGAAATTTCTTAACAATTGTTCATTGATAGGGAACAGGAAGGCCTATAGCTTTGAATAAAAAAGATTATGAAACCACTTTTTGTTTTACTTATTGTTTTTATCATTGGCAACTTGGTTATACGACAATACAGAGGCTATATGGATTACCATCTGGCAGGGAAGATCGCTTTAGCTGCAACTTTATTGTTCACCTCACTGGGACACCTAATCTACACAAAAGGTATGATGCTGATGCTTCCTGATTTTATTCCATTGAAAAAAGAAATGATCTATTTGACCGGATTATTGGAAGTCATGGCCGCTTTCGGTTTATTTGTACCCTCCCTAAGCCGTCTCACGGGTATACTGTTGATTGTCTTTTTTATCCTTATACTACCGACAAATATATTCGCCAGTATAAGGCACTTAAATTATGAAACGGCAACGTATGATGGGAAAGGTACCGGATATCTGTGGTTTCGGATCCCATTTCAGGTATTTTTGATTTGCTGGACTTATTATTTTGTACTGTGTTAACTTGCGTCTTCTTAACTTAAATATAGCAATAAGTTAACATTTAAAAGTTTAGTGTTATTTAACATTTTTTTATTTTTGCTAAACATTTAATAGTAAATAGATGAGAGAAGCGATCAAGATGGTGGTATTTGACATGGCAGGTACTACCGTAAATGAGAATAATATAGTTTATAAGACACTTCGCCATGCGATTAATGAAATCGGTGGTTATGAACTTCCACTGACGGAGGTATTGGAGCATGGAGCGGGGAAAGAAAAATTACAGGCCATTAAGACCGTCTTAAAAAAATGTGTGAACGTGGAAGACGAGGAGCTGGCCGAGAAGATATTCCAATCATTTTTACAAGCACTTGAGAAAGCTTATGAGGTGGAAGATATTTATCCGAATTCAAACGCCAATGAACTTTTTGCGGTTTTGAAGGACATGGATATACTTAGGGTGTTGAATACGGGGTATGACCGAAAAACAGCAGAATCTCTTCTGAAAAAGCTTAACTGGGTTGTCGGACGGGATATTGATGCATTGATTACGGCATCCGATGTACCTAAAAATAGACCTTATCCAGATATGATTGATCTTGCAAGAGCCAATTTTTCAATTTCAGATCCCACAACTGTTGTGAAAATAGGGGATTCAATTATTGATATTCAGGAAGGTCAGAATGCTGGTTGTGCTTTAAGTATTGGTATTACGACAGGAGCTCACCACGCTGATCAGCTAAAGTCAGCCAATCCGGATTATATCATAGATGATTTATTGGAAATTGTACCGATTATAAAGAAATACAATATCCCGAGTCAGGTGGTTTAATAAATAAAGATAATATAAAAAGAATTATAGCAGAAAGAGACCATCCACTTGGTCTCTTTCTGCTGTAATAGATCCATCTAAATGTGCGTATCTATTGCATCTGTATCCCTTCCATCGAATTTTGGTTTTTATTTTTCTTGAACATATTCATGTCCATTTTGCCAAAACGATAGGAAAGGTTCAATTTGACAAGCTGCGGATTGGAGAGTCGATAATAGTTTTGGTAGAAACCATCACCTGACGAGACTATGGTATTGCCGCGGGTCCTAAAAATATCGTTTACAGCCAATGTCACGGAAGCAGCCTGGTTTTTCAAGAAACTCTTCTTGATGGCAAAATCAATTCCATAAAAAGGCTTTATGTATCCCTGAGAGGAACTTTGAGCCTGATTCATTGGCGGACCAAAGGTTTGATTTTGTGTGACCGGCATATTTGTTTTCCCTTGATATTCAAAGGCGAGCTGAAGGTTCCAATTCTTTTTCAGGTTGAATGTATTATTTAATTTTCCAAATACGGTCCACATACCTTCCGATGGTGTGTTGTCATCTATTTCAATTTTTGAATTGTAGAAATTGAGGTCAGCTGTAAGGTCCCACCATTTTTTTAAATTATTGGTGTAGGTAAACTCCGCCCCATAGTTTTTGCTGGAATTTGCATTAATATAGGTATTGATGAAATCCATTTTATCGGTAATGGGATTGAGTTCCTGAGTCAGGAAACGGGTGATCAGGTTCGTGGTTTTTTTGTAGTAAACCGAAGCCAGGAAGGTGCCTTTACCGTGTGTCCGGCTATAAGACAATTCACCAGAAGTTGTAAACTCCGGAACGAGGTCCGGATTACCGCGCGTGATATTTAAGCTGTCTGTATAATCAACAAATGGAATTAACTGAAAAAAGTTAGGACGATTGACACGACGGGTGACACTCATCTGTAGCTGATCTTTCTCTGTCAGTTTCTTGCTCAGGAATAGTGAAGGAAAGAGACTGACCGGATAACTGTTGTGGAATTTTTGGTTTGTGTTGATTAATTCACCGTCATAGGTGGAATTTTCTACACGCATACCGACTTTATAAGATACCCAATCTTTGAGGTTGCCACCAAGTGAAGCATAAGCCGCATAGACTGTATTCTTGTTGTCGTAATTGGCTGACGCAGCGCTGATGTCTTTATACTCATCTTCACCGCGGGCTTTGAGACTGTTGTTATTCAGATTTTTGAGCTTGTTGATCTGCGCGCGAACCCCCGTCTCAAGTTTCATCCCATTTTTGAATGGTTTGACATAATCTGCCTGTACGGTCATGAATTTGTTGTCTCCAGAGCCATCGTTTTTTTGGATCTGTGAACCAATGATTCCCCCGTTATCAGCTAAATAATTGGTGGTGTAAGTGCCATTAGATTTGTTTGTTCCACCGAAATAATTGAAATCCGCAGTCAATTCCTCACCCTCAGTTTTGAATTTCTGAACTAGGCCTGCCTGTAAACCCCTTGGTTTGAAACTACGTTCAGATTCGGAAATTCTATTGCTATTGCCTTGCGATTCCGTTGTTATCATTGTATTTTCATTGGGGCGAAATTTACCTTCGACAAAGATTCCGGCAACAGATACCGTCGTGCGGGGACTAAGGTCATAATCTACTCCGAGCCTCCCAAAGGTGATCATTCCCTTTGTTTTACCCTCGATATCTTGTTTAACGGTAGAATTAACGTCATCAATTGTGCTTTCCCGATAACTATCGCCTTCGGTATTTGTCCGCATACGCATATTCATTCCTGTGAGGGATATGTTGAATTTGTTCTGACGCAAATTGAGACTTCCCATAAAATTGGTTCCGCCGAAACGATCTGCCCCAAGAGTAAGCATACCGTTATAACCCGTTTTTTTATTCTTTTTCAGGATAATATTTAAAATTCCGGCCATACTTCCCGAAGCATCGTATTTGGCAGAAGGATTGGTGATGATTTCGATCTTTTCGATTACATCAGCAGGTATTTGGTCTGGCGTTAGTGTTGTCGGTTTGCCATCTACAAAAATAGTCGGCGCTGCATTCCGGAGTTTGACATTCCCGTCAATATCGACTTGTACAGAAGGCATATTGCGCATGACATCAATAGCGGTACCGCCTGCTGCTACAATATTCTTTTCTACATTGTATACTTTTTTGTCGATATCCATTTCCAATAAAGCTTTACGGCCGGTAACGGTTACCTCTTCCAGCTTTCGATTATCATTCTCCAAAGTGATCGTACCGAGGTCTTTATCTAATACTTTGCCATCGGATCCATATTCGACAGTAATGTCTTTAGCGGTATAACCTACTGAGCTTATTTTTAATTTCCATTTATCTTTAGTGGAGAGCGCGGTAAAATTAAATTTCCCATTGTCGAGTGAGCTCGTGCTTTTGAACAAGATCTCCCGCTCTTTGCCCGTGGACTGATCATGGATCACCCGCAGCAGATTGACGGAAGCCTGTGCGATTGGCTTGCCCTGAAGGTCGGTCAGTTGACCGGAGAGTTTGCCTTCAGCGACGGAGAAACTACTTGGACGGCCACTTGGAGCCGTTTGGGCATGTAATGGGGCAACAGCGGTTGCCAATAGGAGTGCTGCTATAATTTTTTTCATTTTTTCTTTGCTATACGGATCAATAGCCGGTGTTGGACAAATTGACCCCAAGCAAATTTGAAAATGATTTTTATACTATGCAATCATCTGTAGACCGACGAACCAAATGTGTAGACGAATGGCCGTTATGGGATGATGTTATCTTGATTCGATGCAGCTTTCAATGGAACTGCGCCATATTTTTGACATATTTTTTGCCAATAGGTAAAGCGATTTCAGGTAATGTAAGTTTTGCTGGTGTGCAATGTTCGATTCTAGCTTTGTTAACAATAAAAGAATTGTGTATGCGTAGGAAATCGCTTGCTGGTAATAGCTTCTCCATACCACGTAAATTACTTCGGGTTAGCAGCGGGGTCTGCCGGTCAACCAAATAGATTTTTACGTAATCTTTTAAACCTTCGATGTAGCTGATTTCGTTGAGATAAATCTTTGTTTTTTTATATTCCACATGCACGATAATATGGTCTTTTTCGACAACCTGTTTGTTGCGTAGTGTCATGATATCCTCGACTTTGCGGATAGCCGTCATAAGTCGTTCTTTCGAAATAGGCTTCAAAAGGTAGTCTACTGCATTTAATTCAAATCCCTCAACAGCATATTGATGATAAGCTGTTGTAAATATAAATAGGGGTGGATCTTCAAGGTTCCGGACAAACTCTGTTCCTAATTGTTCGGGCATCTGGATGTCCAGAAAAATGAGGTCCACGGCCTGATTTTTTAGGTATTCAGCAACATCGACAGGGGCATGGAATTTCTGTAGAATTTCAATTTGGTCAAAACTCAATAGGTCATCCTCCAGCAAATTAAGCGCGAATGGTTCGTCATCAATTAGTATACATTTAATCTTCATCTGTCATTAGTCTGAGTGCAACTTCAAAGTATCCATCCGCTGTTCTTTTGATGGATAGATCGTGGCGATTGGGATAAAGCAACTGTAGTCTTCGTTTCACATTTGTTAACCCGATGCCTTCATTTGACCGATGCTCGGTATATTGCAATATTTTGTTCGTAGATTTAAATACGAGTCCACCTGGAATATCTATGAATTGAAATTGTATGTTGGGAATATTTTTACTATCCACGCCATATTTGAATGCATTTTCTACAAAATGAATAAACAATAAAGGAGGGATCATTCTGTTCTTGAGGGTACTTTCTATTTTCAGGTCAACTTCCCCCGGAATGGGAAGCCTTAATGTCTGTAAAGCAATGAAATTGCGCATATGGTCAATTTCTTTGAAAAGTTCGACCTTTGGTCCATCGACTTCATAGAGTATATAACGCAGCATTTCGGACAGTTTGACTATTGTCCCCTCGGAATCGGGGGATTGTTTGCGGATCAGCCAACGAATATTGTTGAGGGTGTTAAATAAAAAATGTGGACTGATCTGTAGTTTTAAAATAGTCAGTTCTGCGGTAGTCTTTTCTAATGCGATTTGTTTATTAAGCTCCTTTTGTCTCGCTTGTTCATTATAAAGAAAGATCATGGACGAGGTGATCATGCAAAGCGAATAGATAATTCCCGGACCGACAACAAGACGAACAAAAAGTATATTCTCCTTTTTAAAATGAGCTAATTCTCCATTGGGGTTGAAATAGACGATTGCATAATTGAGCATGACGTAGGCTACAAAGCCCAGTGCGATAAATAGGGCAAAAATCTTTCTACGACCAAAGAAATACCTCGGCGCGACAAGGTAACAATGTAGATAAAAATTGCTCGCCAGAAAGATGATATTAGCAAGATGGGATAGTGCCGAATAGATTTTAAAATCAGCGATTTTGTCAGGCTGATAGAGATAGGTAATAAAAGGCAGTAAGAGCAGAATAACCCATATCACAATATGTAAATAGAATTTTCTAAAGAATCTACTGATCATGGGACATTGTTACTTAACGCTGTGCTATTAATGGACGATAATCAAAAATATAAAAATATTTGTGATACCAGCATAGATCTGTTGTGTGGAATGGTATAAATTTTAATTCAATTGTTGCATGTCGAAATATTTCTAGCGCATTGACAGTTATTGCTCAGACTCTTCAAAATAGTTTTGTATTTTGCATATATAAACTTGACAACGTGACATTCAATCCAAACCGATATAATATAATGCCCTACAGGCGATGTGGGAAGAGTGGTATTCAACTTCCGGCTATTTCCCTTGGACTATGGCAGAATTTTGGTGATATTGATCAGAAAGAAGTGTTTAGGCAGACCCTACGTACGGCTTTTGATAATGGTATCACACATTTTGATCTTGCGAATAATTATGGACCGCCTCCCGGCAGTGCGGAGCAAAATTTTGGAGCGATATTGACCACGGATTTTGCCGGATACCGGGATGAACTCTTGGTATCGACCAAAGCGGGGTATACGATGTGGGAAGGTCCCTATGGCGATTGGGGGAGCCGTAAATATGTGATAGCGAGTCTACATCAGAGCTTAAAACGTTTAAAGTTAGACTATATTGATATTTTTTATCATCATAGGCCCGATCCCAATACACCGTTGGAAGAAACCATGTGCGCGTTAAGTGATGTTGTTCGACAGGGAAAAGCACTTTATGTAGGCTTATCGAACTATCCCGCGGATTTGGTAACGGAAGCGGCAGCTATATTACGTGATCTGAATTGTCCTTGTTTGATCCACCAACCAAAGTATTCCATGTTGGTGCGTACCCCGGAAGAAGGGCTGTTGAACGTGCTGGATGAAGAGGGGATAGGGATTATCGCTTTCTCCCCTTTGGCCCAAGGCCTACTGACCAATAAATACCTACAGGGTAGTATTCCAACAGATTCTCGGGCCTCAAAAGAGCATTTTTTAAAGAGTACCGCCATTACATCCGAGCTTGTTACAAAACTGTCTGCTTTGAATGGACTTGCTGCGCAACGTGGACAATCATTGGCACAGATGGCAATTGCCTGGTTATTGAAGGATCAACGCCTGACTTCGGTTTTGGTCGGAGCGAGAAACAGTGCGCAATTGACGGATTCGTTAAAGTCGCTCGAAAATTTAAGTTTTAGTCAGGAAGAGCTTAAACTGATAGAAGCGATTCTATCTACAACTTAATTTTTGGATAAACCATAAATGTCGATATATATGTTTGCCTTTAAAGCCAAATTGGAGATAATAGGAATCAACCCTTTTGTTTTTGTGCCCGATGAAATTTTACGTAATCTCTTTGTCGAAGCTGGAGTGGATAAGGGATATATCCCTATTTGCGGGAAGGTAAATGGTAAAGCTTATAAACAGACCTTATTACGGTATAAGGGCGAGTGGCGATTGTATATCAATACCCAGATGTTGGCAAACTCCCCTAAGCGGATCGGTGAACTATTGGAAGTGTCTGTTATTTTTGATCCCACTGAACGAGGTTTAGCGCCACATCCCGAACTTGAGCGGGCATTGAATGAAAATGAAGTGGCAAAAGCAGTCTTTGACCGTTTGGCACCATCCAAAAGAAAAGAGATTATCCGTTACATTTCTTTCTTGAAGACAGATGAAAGCCGACGTAAAAATATTGAAAAGGCAATCGGATTTTTGCTTGGTAAAAACGCGTTTATCGGGCGCCTGAAACCGGAATAAAAAAGTTTGTTCGAGGATTAGTTCAAAAAATAAATAAAATGGAAGATGCAAAGGTAAGGTGGGGAATCATAGGGTGCGGCGATGTTACAGAAAAAAAAAGCGGTCCCGCTTTTAATAAAGTTAAAGATAGTAGATTATTGGCTGTAATGCGGAGAGATGCCGCTAAAGCTGCCGATTATGCCCATAGACATCAAGTCCCGCATTGGTATTCGACGGTCGAGGACATGTTGGGCAATCCGGCATTGAATGCCATCTACATTGCTACTCCGCCCTCTTCACATTTTGACTATGCATTGAAGGCCTTAGAAGCCGGAAAAGATGTCTATGTTGAGAAACCGGTTACCTTAAATGCACATGAAGCAAGGCTGCTTTTGGATGTTGTCAGAAAGACTAATGGCAAGTTGGTGGTTGCGCATTATCGAAGACAGTTACCTCTATTTCTCAAAGTAAAAGAGTTGTTAGATGCTGGACAGATAGGAATAATTCGGACTGTTCAGCTCCGGTTATGGCAGAGTCGGTTGCCGGAATTAGTGACCAAGGGGGCGGCAGACTGGCGCACAGACCCAGCAATATCCGGAGGTGGATATTTTTTTGATCTTGCACCACATCAATTGGATCTGATGTTGTATTTTTTTGGCTTGCCGATTTCTTTTGAAGGATTTAGCCAGATCCAGGATGCAGCCTCTGCTGTCGCTGATCACACAACTGGAACTATATTATTTGAGCATCATGTTGTTTTTAATGGAAGCTGGTGTTTCAATGTCAGGCAAGAAGATCATGTAGATCGCTGTGAGATCATAGGTAGCCGCGGGAAGATTAGCTTCTCCATATTTGGCAATTTGGTAACGGTTCAATCTGATGATGAAGAGAATGACTTTGTATTTGAGCATCCTGAGCATATACAATATCCCATGATCGCTAGTACAGTGGCTTTCTTTGAGGGGAATGGTCCAAATCCTGCACCTATGGAGGAGGCTTTGACGTTAATGGAAATTATTGATTGTTTTGCTAAAATAAAATAAGTGACCATAAGTAGGCCAACGATAGATTTCAATGCTTTTAGGTGTCGATTCTGATGCTATGGCAGTTCAAAAATTAAACCTAAGGGTGGTGTGTCTTTAAAGCAGGCCGCTTTAATTGCTTTTGTATATAATTTTAATGATAGTTTGCACTCCTTGTTCACAGATTGAATTTTATTTCTCTTTGTACTTCAGAAGAGAAACAAGTAAATTTAAGGGAACCAAAAGTGAACTTACGCACAAGAACCGTAAAGAATATAGAACCCATTGATATTTATAGTATGCGGATAGAAGAACAATTTAAACCTGATGCCATCATTATCGGGACTGGTCTGGCAGGATTAACTGCGGCAATGGAAATTACCAACGCAGGAAAGAAGGTACTTCTATTGGATCAAGAGACCGAAAGAAATATCGGGGGACAGGCATTCTGGTCTTTTGGCGGTCTATTTTTTATCAATTCACCACAACAGCGTCGTATGGGGATCAAAGATTCTTTGGAGTTGGCACAGCAAGACTGGTTCGGTACCGCAGGTTTTGATAGGGCAGCGGATTACTGGCCCCGTCAATGGGCCGATGCCTACTTGAAATTCGCCGCCGGTGAAAAATATGCATATGTAACGAAGCTAGGTGTGAAATTCATGTTTATGGTAGGCTGGGCTGAGCGTGGAGATGGCCGTGCTTCTGGTCACGGAAACTCGGTTCCCAGATTTCACGTAAGTTGGGGAACTGGAACGGGAGTCGTTAAACCTTTTATAGAAAAGGCCTATACCGCAGAAAAAAATGGACTCTTGCAATTTAAATTTAGACATCGTGTTACGAGGTTGATTACAGAAAATGGTGCTATAAAAGGAGTATTTGGTGATATTTTAGAAGATGATGATAAAGAAAGGGGGGCTGCGACCAATAGAAATGTCATTGACACCTTCGAATATCATGCTCCGCACGTTGTCGTTGCTTCGGGCGGGCTTGGCGCCAATCACGAACTGGTACGAAAGAACTGGCCTGAACGGCTGGGTACAGCTCCATCCGCGATGATCTCTGGAGTTCCGGCATATGTAGATGGAAAGATGATTGCGGTCGCCGAAGAAATCGGCGCCCATACGATCAATAAAGATCGTATGTGGCATTATACCGAAGGCATACGGAACTGGAATCCGATTTGGCCCAATCATGGTATACGTATTTTACCCGGTCCTTCTTCACTATGGTTCGATGCGAAAGGAAATAGACTTCCGGCGCCTTTTTTTCCGGGGTTTGACACGTTGGGTACACTAAAGCATATACAAGATAGTGGCTATTCGTATTCCTGGTTTATTTTGACGCAAAAAGTCATCAAAAAGGAATTTGCACTTTCCGGCTCCGAACAAAATCCAGATATTACCAATAGGGATTATAAACTCTTCCTCAAACGGATTTTCGGTAAAAAGGCCCCCGCACCAGTTGAAGCGTTTAAGGAGAATGGGGTCGATTTTATCGTTGCGGACACATTATCGGAATTGGTCCGAAGAATGAACCTCCTGTCCGGAGATGATCTGTTAAATTACGAATCTATTGAATCACAGATCATGGCAAGAGACCGCGAGTTGGATAACAAATTCTCTAAAGACACGCAGGTCAATTATATCCGTAATACGCGAAAGTATCTCGGTGATCGGCTTGGAAGGGTCTCGTCTCTACATAAGATATTGGATCCGAAGAATGGACCATTGATTGCTGTACGTTTACATGTGCTTACACGTAAGACGTTGGGCGGGATTAAGACAAACCTAGACGCACAGGTTCTGACAGTAGACGACCATATCATCGAAGGACTGTATGCCGCCGGTGAGGTAGCTGGTTTTGGAGGCGGAGGCATGCACGGTTATAGGGCATTGGAAGGGACATTTTTGGGCGGTTGCATTTTTTCGGGCATGAAGGCAGGAAGGCACATCGCCGGAAGACCGATGACCACTTTCTGAAAATGTAAAACTCATTTCAATGGAAAGAGAATTTCCTTATTTTTCCTGATCTTCATGATTAAATGTTATATTAGTTATCTCTAGGGAAAGTGCTGCATGAATCGTCTTTACCAAAAAGATGGTAGATCTAATCAAAATAATACAAAACTAAACCAAATTAAACAATGAAAAGAAAAGATTTTCTCCGTAATACCGGGATCCTGACAGTCTCAGTGCTATTTGCCAATACACCTGTTTTCGGTAGGCAATCTGGAACTGTGCGTGTCGGGCTGGTCGGCGTAAATGGAATGGGCTGGTCTAATCTAAATGCAATATTGAAGGTGCCCGGCGTCCAGTGTACTGCGCTTTGTGACATAGATGAAAATATACTTCGGAATAGGGCCGAAGAGTTAAAAAAACGAGATATTACGGTCAAAACTTATATAGAATATAAAGATCTGCTCAAAGCAAACGATGTGGATGTCGTGATCGTGGCCACGCCAGATCATTGGCATTGCCTACAGATGGTAGATGCGGTTGCAGCGGGAAAAGATGTGTATGTTGAAAAACCTATTGGGAATTCCATTCGGGAATGCGAGCTCATGGTCGCTGCAGCAAAAAAATATAAACGTGTGGTACAGGTTGGACAATGGCAAAGGAGCCAGCAGCATTTTAGGGATGCCATGGCTTTTGTCCATAGTGGAAAACTGGGTAAAATCCGTTTGGTTAAAGCTTGGGCGTATCAAGGTTGGATGAAAAGCATTCCGGTGCTGCCTGATGCTTCGGTTCCTGCCGGTGTTCATTATGACAAGTGGCTTGGGCCAGCTCCAAAACGGGCTTTCAATCCCAATCGTTTCCATTTTAATTTTAGGTGGTACTGGGATTATGCGGGGGGGCTGATGACGGATTGGGGCGTCCATATGCTGGACTATGCCCTGATCGGAATGAAAGTTTCCGATCCGGTATCCGTTATGGCTGCCGGAGGAAAATTTGCTTATCCTGATGATGCGGCTGAAACTCCGGATAGTTTAACCACCGTGTATGAGTTTGACGGATTCAATGTCCAGTGGGAACAGGCAACAGGAATAGATCTAGGGCCTTATCAAAAAACACATGGGGTCGCTTTTATCGGTAATAATGGCACATTGGTGGTCAATCGTGAAGGCTGGGAGGTTATCCCCGAAAAAGGTCGTATGGAGGCTGTTGCTTTTCAACCTTCAAAAGATAATGGACTGGATAAGCATATGGTCAATTTTATAGAAGCTGTTCGCAATAAATCCAGTGAAGGACTGCATGCGCCGATTGAGGCGGGTGCTCATATTGCCATTTTCTCCCAGATGGGGAATATTGCTTATCGAAGCAAAAAGAAGCTGTACTGGGATAAAAATAAGCGCACTTTCAATGATAAGGATGCAGATCGCTATCTGGCTAAAAGTTATCAAAACGGGTATAGTATGCCTAAGGTATAATGTTGTATCCGGATGTATCAAAGTTTTTAGCGATGAGTTTTAAAACGATCGTATTCGGGGTAGCAGTCAGTATATTATGTACACATCATGCCCTTGCGCAACGAATGGAAGAGATGTGGGATGGTGCCGGCGGGAAAAGTGCTGTTTCACAAAATAGGGGAAAGCTGTTTCGAGAAGGCAAATATGCCCTATTTATTCATTGGGGTATTTATTCCCAATTAGCAAATAAATGGCAGGGAAAAACCTATTATGGAATCGGAGAATGGCTTATGAACAAGAGCATGGCGAATATTCCCCCTGCGGAATATAAGTTGGCCGCGTCTTCTTTTCATCCGGATCAGTTTGATGCCAAGGCTATTGTGCAGCTGGCGAAAGATGCTGGAATGCGTTATATCGTTATTACCAGTAAACACCATGATGGATTTTCGATGTTTCATTCGAAAGTGAACCCATTCAATATTGTTGATGCGACGGATTTTAAACGCGATCCGATGACTGAATTGGCTAAAGCCTGTAAGGAAGGTGGCATTGGTTTTGGATTTTATTATTCTCAAAATCAGGACTGGACTTATCCCGGTGGAAACGGAGGACCCAAGCTGGATGCGCAGGGGAAAGCGAAATCTTTTGACGATTATTTTTGGGAGAAATGTTACCCTGAGGTACAGCAAATTACAACAGGCTATGGCCCTATAGAACTGGTCTGGTTTGATACACCGGGTGGAATGGACAAAAAATATGCACAGAAACTCGTAGAACTCGTGCATAAAAATCAACCTGGCGCTTATGTCTCCGGAAGGGTAGGGCATGGGCTGGGCGATTACTCCACGCTAGGAGATATGGAAGTGCCCAGGGAGAATGTGGATGGTATCTGGGAAACTGTTGATGTGACCAATGATTCCTGGGGTTACGCTTGGTATGATAACAACTGGAAGAGTAGTCAGGAGCTATTGCAGCGAACACTATCAACTGTTGCACGCGGAGGTACCTATATGTTGAACGTAGGTCCGAAACCGGATGGTTCTATTCCGGATCAGGCGGGTTTAGCCCTGCGCAATGCGGGTGCTTGGATCAAACGTTATCCAGAAACCGTATACGGTGCGCAAGCATCGCCCTGGAAACATGCGCTACCCTGGGGCGACGCCACCGTACAGGGGGATCGAATTTCCTTACTGGTCTATCATTGGCCTACCGATGGAGCCTTATACGTTCCGGGATTGAGCAAAGGGGTACAGTCCATCAGACTCATGGGAACGGACAATCAGGAAAAATTAAATTATACGGTTGAAAAGGACTGGCTTAAAATTAACATTCCAAGAATCGTACCTGATAAGATGGTGTCCGTTATTGAGATTAAGGTAAACGGTACGCCTCAGGTCGAAAAAATGCTGGGTGTTGATCCTGCGCTCGAAACCGTTATTCCTGTTGATTTTGGAGAGGTGGTGAACTGTACGAAAGAAGGGAAATCCTGGATGGAGAAATTTGGTGAATGGAAACATGTCTTTCAGGCCAGTAAATGGACAGAAAAAAGCCGGTTATCTTATGAAATAGTTATTGAAAAGCCTGGCTACTATCAGATAGACATGAATTATGCGGGCCAAGGACGGATGGTGTGGCGTATAGAAAATTCGGCAGGAGAACTTGTACAGAACCAACAGGGATCGGCGCATGTATATAATTGGTATCCTTGGGGCTGGATGAAATTCAGCAAGACAGGGCGGTATAAAATTAGTGTTTCGTTGATCGAAGGTAATGGTGATAAGGCGAGTCTAACGGCTCTTCGGTTTAAATATGTGGAATAGGAAGGAGATAATTTGCGAAGATGGGTGTTATTTCCGGTATTTATTCGTCAAAAACCTGACAAGTCCAGTCATGGCTTTGAAGGCGAGTAAACCTAATCCTATACCCAAAACAATGCCCAGGCCGATGCCAATTAGAATAGCCATGTTATTGCTGTGCCAATCATAAACTGCATTGAGGAAAATGCAAAATATAACGGAAACTATAGTGCTGCCCACAATGGCTGAAGAAAGGAATAGGGTTTTGAATCCTTTGGTTACGGACCGCTGTTGTAACCCGACGATAACCGATGTTGAAATAATGCCAGCGCTAATAAGCAGGATGATTGTTGCTACAAAGAGTAAACCAAGAAGGATGCTTATGACCGTGAGTGCCAGAAACACGAATGAACCCATCAGGAGCAGTACCGCTAAAAAGTCATCGTCGTTACGGAAAGAGTCAATTATATGATAATGACTCGGTAAAAGTCTGATTAGTAATGTGAATAATAATTCTGGCATTATTTTAATTTAATTAATCTTACAGCTTTATCTTGTTTTAATGGTCGCTTTGCGCTAACTAAATTACTCGTTTATCTTAATATTTGAAAGACTGTTGTTTTATTTTTTTTCTTCTTGATTTAATTCTTCTGCTGTTTTTTTCGGTGTTCTCCCACTGTCGAATCCGCTGATAAATAGATAAGCAAGTAGGAAGAAGAGCAGTAAAATGGTGCCGATTGATACTGCTATTTTTTGAGTTATGGGCAGTTTGGAACGAATAATTAACATGAGTATAAGAACGAGTATAGCAATAAATACGATTGTTATTCCCATTCTCAATTCACCTTACTGCATGATTAGATTAATTTTCTCAATAGAATCTTCGTTTTCAAGGAAATCAATATAGGGAATCAAGGGCTCGACATCTTGCTTGTCCATTGTTTCCAAATCGTCAAATAATGCTTCTACAAAATCGTTACAGAAAGATTTACCAAAACTATAAGCCCTGATTCGTGTTAAATCGTCGTAATTTATCTCAGTTGCGTTCAGATTAAGCACTTCTTCGGGAATCTCATAGTCGCCATCGGCCGGATAGCCAATATACCTGAACATCCTTTCTTTCCAAACCCTGAATAAAATCTGATGTGAAACATGGTTTCCAAAGTATGAGAAAATCTGAGCGAGAAGTTCAGATGCTATTTCTTTTTCAAAAATACCTGAGATACTTTTGTCAAGCAATTCAGCATAAGCTAAGAAAATGGAGCTGTTGAAACGGACATCAAAATGAGAGGTCAACATGGAAACTACGTTGTCTTTGCCTTGGGTTCGTAATAATTGTCTTGCTGCTAATGAGGTGAGGTTGTGCTTTTGCTCGTGGCCGTGGTTATCGGGGATGAGTACAGTATGATCCTTTTCAAAGAGAGAGATGACAAATTTCCAATCTTCAGGTCTCTTGAGGATTTTACAGTTGTGGGCTAAGTAACCGCTCCGCTTGGGGTCAGACTTCTTGTCTCCGACTATTACCTCAGCAGGCTGAATAATATGCTCCGGAGGAATTTTAAACCTGCGTATATGCACAAAGAGTTCTTCTCCGGAAGGTAACGCAAGGGTACCAAATCCTTTGTTATTGTCGAACCATTTGACAGCGCCGATAAACATGGCTGGTGTTGAGTTTTGTTTCAATGCTATAAAGGTAATGAATTAAAATATTTATTATGCATTGAAAATTAAATATTTGCGATTATCCACTGAATATAGAGATTTTTTAGGGGCATTAGCCCCTCCGAAGTGATTTTCCGGCCGTGAAAATACAGCGAAAACCAGATAATTGAGCTAATTTAAGGAAAAATAGCGTGCTGATCCCCAACTGGAATTCGTATTTTAGAATAACTATTTATGTGTTTTTTAGTATTGTATAATCAATGCGGTTTTGAAAAATGTATTATTATGAATAATTTCATAGCGAATAAACTGATCATTTTACTATGCACTATCAAGCCGTATATCAGAAGATAGATTATAAGCGCTATCAATTTTTAAGGGAACACTCAGGGTTATCTCCAAAAACGGAGGAAGCTGCACGTCTAGGAATGGAAAATTCCCTATGCTGCGTGGCTATTTTAGATGAGGACAATGATAATGAAATTGTAGGTATGGGTAGGATTGTTGGCGATGGTGCTTGCCATTGCCAGGTCGTTGACATCTGTGTGCTCCCTGAACATCAGAAAAAAGGGCTTGGAAAACTGATTATGCAGAAACTTGATGAATATATGAATTCAAACCTCCCTGACAGCTGTTATGTCAGTTTGATCGCAGATGGTGTTGCTTTCCAGCTCTATGCGCAATATGGTTTTAAGGAGGTGTGGCCTGCATCAAGAGGTATGGGTAGAACGTTTTAAAGTGAATGGGATATTATGCGCCGTTTAATTGCGAAATCCATTCTCAATAAGACCAAACGAAGAGACCCTTGGTTTCTTGACGATTATACGCTGAATCCCTATAGTGGTTGCTCTTTCAATTGTTTGTATTGCTATATCAGGGGAAGTAAGTACGGGATAAACATGGCTGAAAAATTGAGTATGAAAAGCAATGCTGTCGAACTCTTGGAAAAACAGTTGTCTCTGCGTGCGCGAAAAAAACAGTATGGAATTATCGTTCTTTCTTCTGCGACAGATCCGTATCTGCAGCTGGAACAGTCCGAATTGCTTATCCGACAGTTGCTGGAAGTCATCCTGCACTATCGTTTTCCGGTACATATTATTACGAAGTCGAACTTAGTTACCCGGGATTTTGATTTGTTAAGAGAGAGTGATGCAGCGGCAATACTTCCTGAGGATCTTCAGTCAAAATTAACACATAAGGCGTTTGTTACCTTTTCATTTTCGACTATAGATGATCGCGTTGCCGGTATTTTCGAACCGGGGGCTCCTAAGCCCTCACTACGATTGGAAGCATTAAGGCAAGCGCTTGAACAGGGGCTCTATAGTGGCGTCAGTCTGATGCCACTGTTGCCCTATATATCGGATACTGGAGCGAGTCTGGAATCGCTATTTCAGACTTTTCAGGCTATTGGTGCAAGTTATGTTTTCCCTGCTACGCTCGTCCTATACGGAAATGATCCTGCGGACAATAGCGCACTGGTCATGCGCGCTATCGAAAAACATTATCCTCAGCTATTACAAAAGTATCAGCGACTATTTGGTGCAGATCGAAAATTGCCGGGCTACTACCGCCAGGCTTTTGCAAATAAGGCTAAGTTGTTGTGTTCACAATATGGATTACGGGATAGTCTGTTTTAGCAGTCACTAGCACCTATTTTTACTTTGTTTGGTGTTTTTTATAACATGCTTACAGTGAGTTGTCTATGTGGTTAAAAAGGTGTTTAATTTATTTTTCGTACCTTTGTACTGTCAAAAGACAGAATGGCGTGAGTTTATTCCGCTAGGACTGGATCCTTTTTGAGGCACAGTCGAAGTTGTTCGTTGTACTTGTTGAAGTATATTTTGGAGCTGTGTTTAGCATAGCTCATCTTTAAAAGATTAGTTTCTTTTTCATCGTTGCTCTTATCGAACCGAGAGTAAAGCGTCTTAGTTAATAAGTAGATTGAACTGAAGTTTAAAATTTCGATCAAACGAATTCAACTGTAGGGATATTTTATGTGAATGAAAACTACGTAGGTGTGCAGCCTTAGTGGTTTACTCATGCTCTTTTGTTTTATTTATGTTTAAAAAAAAATAAAAAATGGATAAAACTAGAAAGGTAAAAGTAAAAGTTGAAGATTTAACCATTGTTTTTGGTAAACAAAAAAAACAAGCTTTGAAATTATTGGACGAGGGGTTTTCGAAGAAAGAAATATTGGAAAAGACGGCATGTACCATAGGGATCAACAAAGCGAATTTCGAGATCCATGAAGGTGAGTTTTTTGTGATCATGGGGCTTTCGGGAAGCGGCAAATCGACCTTACTTCGTTGTTTAAACCGATTGAATGAGCCTACCTCAGGAAAGGTATTTGTCAATGACGAAGATATTACCGGGAAAAATAATAAAGAGCTTTTGGAGGTGCGCAGGACAGAGATGAGTATGGTCTTTCAAAAATTCGGTTTGCTTCCGCATCATACGGTGCTGAGTAATGCTGCATTTGGACTGGAAATAAGAGGGGAGGACAAAGAATCACGTGAAGCAAAAGCGCAAAAGGCTCTTGATATCGTTGGATTGAACGGCTTCGAACAGCAGCTGCCAGCTCAACTTTCCGGCGGGATGCAGCAACGCGTGGGATTGGCCCGAGCCTTGGCCAATGATCCTGAGGTTTTACTGATGGATGAAGCGTTTTCGGCACTGGACCCCCTAATAAAAGCCGAAATGCAGGATCAGCTGCTTGAACTACAGGATACGTTACAGAAAACAATTGTCTTTATTACACATGATCTCGATGAAGCCATCAAATTAGGCGATCGTATCGTCATTATGAAGGATGGAGTAATTGAGCAGATTGGTACTGCTGAGGATATCCTGACGAACCCAGCAAGTGATTATGTAAAAGCTTTTGTTGAAAAAGTGGATCGGAAAGCAATTATTACGGCAGGCTCATTGATGTTTGAGAAACCGACTGTTGTACGGTTCAAAAAAGATGGTCCCGAAGGTGCTCTGCGCAAAATGCGTGCTTCAGGTATAGATATATTACCTGTCGTGGACGTGCATGATCATTTTTTCGGATTTGTGCATATCAACGAAGTGATCCAGTCGGCCAAACGCAAAGAACCGACTGTTGAGACCATCATTCACGCAAATGTTCCTACTGTATCAAAAGAAGTGACTGTGGAGGAAATGTTACCTCTGATATCAGAAGTGCGATCGCCCATTGCTGTGGTCAATGAACACAACCGTTTACTGGGAATCGTAACCCAGACTTCATTAATTATTGAGGCGACCAAATACAACGAAGAGGAAATCATAGAATTAAAAGAGCAAGCAAATAATCAATAGATATGAATAAAGTAATCGACATAGGACAATATATAGCCATCGCTGTCAATTGGTTGACAGACAATCTGAAACCATTTTTTGACCTGATCAAAAATACCGGAAATACGTCTATTCTTGGTCTTGAATGGTTATTGATCGCGACCCCGTTTTTTCGTTATGATCGCACTTTTTACCGCATTGGCCTGGTGGAAATCCGGTAAAGGCGTTGCGCTGACCACATTCCTGGGATTGACATTGATCTATCTGATGGGATTTTGGACGGAAACAATGGAAACATTGGCTTTGGTGCTGGTCGCGACGGTGACAGCATTACTTATTTCTGTACCGCTGGGGATATGGGCGGCCAAAAATAAATTTGCAGCAAAGATCATCCGGCCTTTATTGGATTTAATGCAGACGATGCCTGCTTTTGTCTATCTGATACCAGCAGTACTGTTTTTTAGTATAGGAAAAGTACCCGGTGCCTTTGCTACGATCATTTTTGCCATGCCCCCAGCGGTTCGCTTGACCACGCTGGGTATTGATGGGGTACCGAAGGATATTGTTGAGGCTGCCCGTTCATTTGGAGCAACCAATCGGCAGATTTTATTTAAGGTCGAATTGCCTTTGGCAACTAAAACCATTCTTGCCGGGATCAATCAGACAATATTGCTATCGTTATCGATGGTGGTAATTGCGGGGATGATTGCTGCTGGCGGTTTGGGCGAAAGAGTTCTTGAGGGAATCAATAATCTTGACATAGGCCTTGGGTTTGAAAGTGGACTATCCGTGGTGATTCTAGCAATTATTTTAGACCGGATAACACAAGGTTTTGTAAATAAAAAATAAATAATGATGAAAATTAGGATACTAGTATGCTGTGTAATCGTGCTTTTGTTTTCGGCTTGTCATAGTGGCAAGAAGAATAATATCATCCATATCGGGATGGTTGACGGTTGGGCAGAGGGGGTTGCGATGACCTATATTGCCAAAGCGATCATGGAGGAGAAAGGGTATCATGTGGTTATACAGCGTGCTACCCCAGATATGATCTTGGCTTCGATGAATAATGGTGATACAGATCTTTATATGGATGTCTGGCTACCTTTGACACATGGCGCTAAGGTAGCGAAATTCCCAAATCTAAAGGAAATAGGTACCAGTTATGCTTCCGCACGCAATGGTCTTGTTGTGCCCGATTATGTTTCCATTGATGATATCGGTCAATTGAAAGAGCATGAAGCAGCATTCAATAATAGCATTATTGGGATCGAAAAAGGCGCAGGGATTACAGCGGTAGTAGATCAGGTTGTTAAAGATTATGAATTGAATTACAGACACATAAATTCATCCACAGTGGCGATGATTACTGAGCTGCAAAATGCTATTAAGGATCATAGGTGGATTGTCGTGGCGGGTTGGCAGCCCCATTGGATGTTTGGTAAGATGAAATTGAAATTTTTAAACGATCCTAAAAAGACATTGGGAAGTACAGAAGCGATTAAAATCTTTGCACGCAAAGACTTTGGCGAAGATCAACCGGAATTGGCAAATCTCTTTTCACACATCCACTTTGATGAGGGGACGATGGCTGATCTCTTGGTACAAATGGAAGGAAAAAGAGATAAAGCTGATGCGGCAAGAAATTGGCTGGCGGAGCACCGTTCTTTGCTAAAAATCCCTGAATAGTTCCTAAGTTTAACTGCTTTGTCTAACCCCATTCGATTTTTTCAAATGGGGTTAAATTTTGCTTCCCCCTTCTTTACTTCCCGGTAGATAGCTCACTAAAATACGTCAGAACTCGAAATATCGATGCCAGATGTCGTATTTTGTGCATTTTTTAAATATAAAATCAGCGTCATTTTTCAGACGCTTTTAGACGAAAATTTGGATTTCCACCAAGTAAATTGAAAAATTAATGCGGATATTTTAATCGATCTCTGATGGGATACAGGATATACGGATCGGTTAGCTTATGTTGCTGCCGAATTTTCAACCGTTCGAGGAATACGAAACTATTTGCGTAAGGATCTTGGTTGGAAAAGGGAAGAACTTTACGTTTATTCCTTTTGGAAAATTGGTGTCGCAGAGGATAAATCCGCTAACAAACGTCGTAAGAAGAGCGAAGAAGTCAATTCACAAGTGAGCTTAGCAGAGCATAGCGCTAACCGTCATATAAATAGGAATGGGGGGCTATGTCTAACAACCAATAAACGATGCACTGATTAAGGTTAAAAAATGAACTATATCAGATAATTCCGTAAAATAAACTGCCGTATTACTAGTTATACAAATATAGTTTTTCAATTTTTATTCCTGTATATGATGCGCTGTTTGCGGAAACAATCACTTCTTTTGATATATCTAGCCCTGCTGCCCTTTATCACGGCTAAGGGATTTGTGTCTATAGTATCAAAACAGTATTTTTATGGTTTGGATTCGGAGCGATAATAGGAAATATAGATTATGACGAATATGGAGGAGCAAAAAATTATTTTGGTTGAAGACGAGCAGGACGTTGCAGATTTAATCGTTCAGGGTTTAGGGGAAGAAGGTTATAGGGTGTTTCATCTTGGACGCTCAGAAGGACTCGAACAATTATTGGCCAAACAAGATGTTGCTCTTGTTCTGTTGGATATTCTTTTGCCGGGCACGAATGGACTTGATATCTGCAAACAGATTCGGCAATGGGGGTATACCGATTTGCCAGTCATGATGTTAACAGCACTTGGGACACCCGAAAATGTGGTTCTCGGACTTGATAATGGCGCCGACGACTATCTTTCCAAGCCATTTAAACTCATCGAACTCAAGGCCAGAATACGTTCGTTGATCCGTAGACAGCAATCCATAGTTCAGGCAACACAACGCGAAGCACAACCTTCGAAAGATACATTTAATTATGGGTTTCTAACGATTGATGATTACAAAAAAGTTGCCTATTGCGAAGGTCAGGAGCTTAACTTGACAAGTACCGAATATCGGTTACTTCTACTATTCATTCAAAGCCCTAAGAAAGTATTTGAGCGTAGTGAGTTGCTAGATAAAATATGGGGAATTAATTTTGATATCGGATCAAATGTCGTTGATGTATATGTTAATTACCTACGAAAGAAAATCGAGAAGGTAACCAACAAAAAAGCGATCCATACGGTTATCGGAATGGGCTATGTGTTAAAAATCGAAGACTAAATTGGTTAAGAATGCAGAATAGGTTAAAATGAATAATTACAATAGGAAACTCATCTATCTAATAGCAATATTAGTTATATATGTCAGCTGTTTCGTTGGCTTTATCTTTTATTCGATTACAAACTTTGCTTTTACGGATTTCTATAAACGCCTGGATCTGCGGAGAAATATTGCGGCGGAAAAATTCCTCAATGGTAAATCTGCATCACAAACAGATCAGTGGAGTTTGGATTTTATAGAAAATCTAAATAATCAACATGAATTTTTTGTTGAATTTGATAAGAACGGGGAGATTTTAAGAAGTCAGGGCTTTCATTCAGCGTTATGGGATAAAATTAATAAGACCGGAACATCAAATTTCAAAGCTGGACATCAATTCTATTCGACAAAGTACTTCTCAAAAAACAATAAAAATTATATTATCGGTGCATCGGCTGAAAATTACTTTTATACACATCACTTGGCTTACCTGCGTAATTTGCTCATTATTAGTTTGATTTTGGGTATCCTCTTTATCTCGTTGGTTTCAGTATTCATGAAACGTTCATTTTTGAAGCCTATCCTCACAATGATGAAAGAAGTCCAGCAGATTGGTTCTGAGAATCTCGATAAACGGCTTGACGAAGAGAAATATAAGGGTGAGCTTCATGATCTGGCATTTACATTCAACAACATGTTGACGCGTTTGGAAACTTCATTTGAAACCCAGAAAAACTTTATCAGTAATGCTTCACATGAGTTGAATACGCCGCTGACCTCAATAATCGGACAAGCTGATCTGGCGCTCTCGAAAGAAAGAACAGTTGATGAATATCAACGTACATTGGGTAAAATTATTGAATCAGCTGAACATTTAGAAAAAAAGACCAAAGCACTTTTGTTGTTAGCCCGCACAGGTTTTGTAAGCAATTCAACAACGTTCAATCCTGTTCGTATAGACCAGATTGTTATGGATGCCGAGTTGACGGTTAAAGCCATCAACGATAAATTTAAAATTACGACTGATTTTAGTCTGTTACCTGATGATAGTATGCGGCTTAAAGTCAATGGAAATGCAATTTTACTCCAACTGGCATTATCCAATATCATTAGCAATGCCTGTAAATATTCCTCTAATAGGACAGCTTATATCGCTCTGGGGGCGTTGGATAATAAAGTGTTTATTCTGATAAAAGATAAGGGAATCGGGATTCCTTCAAAAGAATTAGAATATATTTATGATCCCTATTTTAGGGCTTCCAATACGAGTGGAATCGATGGATACGGTATCGGCCTTCCATTGGCGAGAAATATAATCAAACTACACGGTGGAACATTGAAGGTTAATTCTGTGGTTGGTGAGGGTACAACCGTAGAGATTGAACTGCCAACATACATTCGGTTTTAATCTCATTTTAATTCGTGCTGTATTTTTAATCTCATTTTAATAAGTCTGTTAAAATTCTAATGGAAAGCTAATTCTAGCTTCATGCCATTGCCATGCGCGCCAATTAACTTTGTTAAAAAAATAATTGGGTATGGCAAAAACAACGCGTGTATTGATTCCAAGTGATTTTACAATTGATTCTCTTTTTTTTGTAATCCATAGTATCGAGCAGTCTCAGGCCGAACAGCTGGATATTATTTTGGTTTACGGAAATAAGAGCAGCACTTCAATCAGTGAGTTATTAGGAATCACACTGGAGGACCGGCTCAATGATCTTCAATCTGAAGACTTTTTAAAGGCTTGTCAGATGATTTGCCATCGATATGAAAACCGCAAACTGAATATTTACGCAGATATTATCGGTACAGACAATCCCAATTATTTACATCATTATCTGACTGGAGCGCGAATTGACGAGGTCAAGATTCCTACGGATTATCAATTTGAAAAAAGAACGAGACATTTCTTTGATGTTGGACAGGCATTGCTGCATTTGAACAAGACTAAGCGTAAGCATGTGAATATTGTCGAAAAGCCGGCAACGAACAAAACGGGAAGGAGTGTCTTGGCGGATTTATTTTTTAATAAAAAATGGGATGTTAATTACTAAAAGAAAAATACTGGCGAGATTCAACTTTGTCTTTTTGGCACTGTTGCTTTTCGGGGCGTCGTCAATGGTTATGCTTTATGAAAACCCCGAGAGGCTTTTGGAAGGAGAGTGGGAAGAACAGGGGTGGTACTTTGAAAAGGTAGAAAAATCACCAACTTTCAAAAAACAGGCGATTATCCACGAAGAAATTAAAGATGCTGCGATTGCACATCTGCCGCCACTACAGGATGGCCTTTGGCACTTTGAAAGAATGGGTGAGAAGAATTTTGTTGCCCACCACAAGGATAAACAATATAACTGGTTTCTAAAAGGAAGGGGACATATCCTTGAGCTGCGTAAAAATAATGAGCTTGTAGAAAGCTTTATTATTCAGAAACTGAATAAAAACCAGCTCGTCTTACATCTCAACCTGGATATGCAAACTAAAGGAATAGCACGTATCGTGCTGAAAAAAGGAGGAAAGGAAAAATATGCTAAGGAAATATAGCAACCATCGGACGATTCAAGACAATATTAAGCTGGGTGGACTAACAGCATTTTCAGCCGGCATGGTCAATGTTGCTTCTGTTATTGTATTTTTTTCCTTTACATCTAATGTAACAGGATATTATGCCGTTTTTGCACAGGAGATAGCGAAAGGAAATTGGTATCAGGGCGCTGTTGTTTTGTTTTGGATCTTGTTGTTTTTAATTGGAAGCATGTTTTCCAATTTGATTATCATCCATGGAAAGGGAAAGTTCAGCGCATACCTGACGCATTCGATACCATTGGTGCTGGAGATATTAAGTATATTATTTGTCGGGATATACCTCGATCTTTTTTATGAAGATTCGCTAAAGGAAACCGAAATATTGGTCGGAGCCTTATTGTTTGCAATGGGCCTGCAAAATGGACTGACGGCGAGTATATCCAATTCTGTTGTGAAAACAACCCATTTGACGGGATTGACGACCGATTTGGCGATATTGATATCCATGTTCACCAAAGAAGCCAATAGAAGCAATAAAGATTTGGTGGATAAGTTTCATTTGTTGCTGACCATTGTTACAAGTTATGTAATAGGGGGACTACTCAGCGGAATTTCCTTTAATTACCTGTCCAATAAAACATTTTATGTCGTTTGTTTCGTGTTGCTGATTATAGGTTTGTATGATCATTATAAACTATATCTGCTCAAAAAGCAATTCGTAAAACGTCATCGCGAGGTATTGGTCTCCTAAATTTTTCGGTGGTGATATAAATAAGGCCAATCATACCTCGCCGTATGATTGGCCTTATTTATATAATCTTATCCAAGTGGTGTGGAAAGTCCTCATTCATTAGCTGTCTATAATTGAGGCAGAATTGCTGAAATTTAATACGGGCATCATGCTGTTGATTTAAAGCAAACATCGCTCTTATTTCAGAAAATAAAGCCTGTTCATTTAAGGGATCCAATAAGAAAATCGTATGTGCCAGCTCAATACTTTTTTTATACTGGTGTCCAAGATCCGCCTGCTGAAGTTCTGCCAGTAAAATGGGAAGTAAATTTTGTTCAACTTCAGTTTTTAGGGCATCAAATATAGGTTGATCCAATCCCTGTAAAAACTTACCTCTTTGAATGATCTGAATTAATCTACTTTCATTGATATTGGAAGGGTTTGCCATCAATTGGATACAATCGACATAATCACAATAGAATTCATCTGTTTCTTCAAGAATGAATCGGCCCTGCTTATGTACAAGTTCTATTCCTGTAAACTCGCTCAGCACTTTTCTTAAATGGTTGATCGTAACTCCGCGCGAGTTTTTTACCTTATCTTCTGATTTGTCAGGCCACATCAGCTGACTGAAATATTGCGAGCTGATTCCGGACCTATGGGACAAGATGAGGCAAAATGCCTGCTTTAGCTTTGTACTAAATAAATAGGAGATATCGCGTTTATTGCGATCAAAAGCACGAAACTCGCCAAATAGAAAAATTGAATTAGCGCGAATATATTCATCATTTTGTCGTAATTGATTTGTTACTGTTATTGGAACCGTACTAAGTGTTGGTTCCTCAGTTCTATGGATCATGCTTCTTTTCCTTCGGTTTCGTCGCCAGATAAAGTAAGCGCCAAGCCCACATGTGCCAAACAAGATCAACAATAAGAGCACCTTGTGGTTTGAACGGTATGTGGGGAAGCTATTTAATTCAGCGAGGGTTATTGGCGTCATATTTAACGAATAAACCTTTAGCGTAGATTGTATGTCATCTTTTGATTCTTGAACCAATATCAAAAGCCGTCCCAATTGCTTATCAAAATAAAGTTGGGCATGCGTACTTATTTTATCTGAATAGATTGGGACAGAGTCTCCTAATATGTCAAAACTTCCATCTTGAACAGCAAAGCGGTAAAGTTGGATATTGGATTTAGTCAGATACTCCGGATAGCATAAGGCATAAAAGTGAGCACTATCAGGGAAGACCAGACCACGGGCAGGTACAATATGTTTGTCTTTCCAAACGATATCCCATTTTTTTGTGATTTTTTTGCTGTCCAGATTAATCTGATAGAAATCATAAAGATATTTTCGTCCGACAATGTGTTCACCGGATTCATTTCCCATACCACCGAATATATAAGCTGTCCGATCCTTAGGTCCTTGTCCAGCCGTCAGAAAATAGCGTGGGAAAATTTTATCGCCTGACCATCCATCTACGGTTTGCCATTTACTGGAGTCTAGGGAATAACGTCTAAATTCGCCACTATAAGCCATATTTCCGTAACCACCAAAAATATAGAACTGCCGATGTCTTTCATCATAGAAAGAACCATGATGGTTTAGCTCTTTTTTCATCAGGTCGTCGCTCTCAACTTTCCATTCGAAATTTTCAAGATCGAGACTGGCGACAGTGGGACCTAAGTAAGGTTGCGTATAAAAAAGCTCATAGACATATAGTTTATTTGTCGTCGAGTCTATAAAATTGTTTCCTAAAACCAGTTTGACAGGGCAGGGGTTAGGAAAAGCGAGTTTCCTTGTCTGATTGTTCTTTACATTGAATATGGTAATGGAATCCTGATTAAAATAATAAATCTCTTTTGTGCGCTCGTTGTAACTAGAACCGGCCTGTGATGGGGAATTGCCAGTAAAAATATTTTTCCATTTGTAAGAATCTACAATCAGCCAGGTTGGATTGGAGACACGCCCATAAGCCGTACCGTGTTCATCGTGGACAATATGCCCCGAATTTTCCTTTAGCGGGAAGGAATAATTATTTTTTTTATTTCCAATACGTACATTTTTGATGGACATCATTGGTACATCGATCAGGTAATCACTTTTTCCAAAAATAACCTGGGGGCTATATTGCTGCGGTAGTTTCACCTTTGGAGACTGAAAAGTCTGATCTTGTATTTTGAGTTCAAATAGTTGATCTTGAAGGTTGAAAGTCAATTGGATATCAATCCACTCTTCTCTAAATAGTCGCTGTTGGCTTATTTTTGCAATGATCAGGCTACTTTTGCCTTCTTCATTCAGACGGAAGATACAATTTCCGGCCTCCTCATCATAAAATAGATTGTAAACCGTGTTATTGTTTTTATTCTTGACACGGAAGATATTGCCTAATGAGTTTGATGAATAAATGGATAGTTGGAATGTTAGGGTAAACTGCTTTTCAAAAGAAATATCCTTTTTGTCGAATAATTCATAGGAGGTTCGCTTATCTATAGGTTCATGTCCGGCTCTAAACTTGAGCCCCTGAGATCGGGAAAGTATCGGAATCAAAAGTAAAAAAACAATATATAATATACAGCGTCGCATAGCGCAATCAAAAAAACTTAAACCAATAGTTGTCGACAATGAGCTGTTCAATATAAAGATTGTTCCTTGTCGGCTTTTTATGAAATCGTAACGGTTAGGATATCCCTTATCAATATCTTACAGGATTAAAAGTATGCAAAAAAATGCGCGCAATAAAATAAAAGCTACGTTACAATCACGACAGGCATTTGTGTCTCCTATTAAGCTATAAAAAAATAGTCGCTGGGTTATTGTTTTATTTTTGCGTTTTAACCCGATTTTAACCCAAAAATTAATCATTCGACATTACCTTGCGTTAGAATTCCTGCAGGTATTTCCAGTGGGAACTCGAACTAATTATAAATCGAAATCTTACTTATGAAAGTCTTTAAAAAGCTGCAATTAATTGTTGTTGCTTCCGTATCAATGATGATTGTTCGGCACGCGCACGGTGAAACACGAACCTCCTTTTCTGTTATCAATATCAATAACTTTCAGTCTGTTCAAGAGCAAAACTTGGTCCGTGCGATGGAACTCGTTGATCGGTCCATGGAAGTTTATTTCTCAGCCGACAGGCAAGCCATGTATCGTTTTTATAACCCGGATACAAAGGTGCGTCCCGAAGAAAAGGCAAGCGTATGGATGTATTCCGCTTCAATAGAAGCTGTCAATGCGATATTGAGTGGTCTCAGACTGCAAAAAGAAAAGGGGAATCATGGCCTATTTGATAAACATTATAAGCGCTATGTCGACCTGTTGGCCCAGCTCCATGAAAATGCTGCTCATTATTTGGGGAAATTCAACCTGATTTCTTTTACACAAACTAAGGACTGGACAGTATATGCGGTGGACCGTGCGCGCGAAAAAGGCGGAGCTAACGCAACAGGTATTCTGAATGTTTATGACGATCAAATGTGGATGATACGCGAGTTGATAGAAGCCTATCACCTGACCGGTAAAGATACCTATTTGAAAGAAGCAGAATATCTAACAGCTTACGTCTTGGATGGATGGGACTGTACCCGCAATGATCAAGGGAATGAGAACGGTGGAATCCCGTGGGGCCCCGGATATGTGACCAAACATGCCTGTAGCAATGCCCCAATGGTTAGCCCTTTGGTCTGGCTGCATGAAATCTATAAGAAAAAGAAGGACCAGATAACATACAATTATATTGATGCCAAGGATAAACAATCCCGCCGTTCTAAAATGATCCGAAAAAGTGATTTTTATTTGGATTTTGCTAAAAGGATTTATGCTTGGCAAAAAGATAATTTATTGAATAATAAAGGTGTCTATGACGATATGATGGGCGACTGTTATCCAGATTGTAGCATTGCCTACGAAATTGTTGATGGCGTAAAATACCGCAAAAATACCCAATTAAGGAAAGCCGTCGGAACCTCTTTTTCCTACAACAGCGGAACAATGATTTCTGGAGCTGCTGATCTGTACCGCGCGACCCGATCTAAGGTCTATTTGGAAGAAGGAAAGGAACTCGCGAATGCCAGTTTCCGGTACTTTGCCAGGCCTGATTCACAGGTTTCGGAGCATTATACCTATGCTTCGGACGGGTTTAACAACTGGTTTAATGGTGTATTACTTCGGGGGTTTCTTCAGATTTCTCCAGTCTTTGAAAAAGCGGGAAGTTATATGGACACCTTTCAGCAGAATTTGGACTACGGGTATAGCCATTTTTTGCGCTCCGGTTTATTACCACAGGACCTTCTTGGAGGATGGCATGCGGACAAAGACAAAAATAACCTGGAAGGGATGTTCATGTTCGCTTATGCGGCACAGTATGCGATGCTATCGCAATATGAGGCCGGCAGATAGTGCGATGAACAGAAGATCGGCATAAACAATTGTGAATAAGAAAAACGAATACCAATAAAAACCGGGCTTTCGAGCTCATGAAATACATCAGGTAGTATAATAACTATTTAAAAACCAATTTATTAAGATGAAAAAGGATATAGGGAAATCAAGGCGGCGACTCAGCACGCTGCTCGTGCTGATGGCGCTGGGCATTCCGTCCATCGGATGGGCACAACAGAAGAATGTCAGTGGAAAAGTGCTCGATAGTAACAATAAGCCTATTGCCGGAGTGACAATATCGGTTCAGAATGCCGGTACTCGCATTGAAACAACGACTGATGCGGATGGTAGTTATACTATCAGTGTTCCGGAAGGGAAAAAGCTTTTATTTAAATCACTTGGTTTCAACGCTAAGGAAGAGCTTACTGAGGGAAAATCCACAATTAATGTTGTATTGGAAAATGATGATACACAGTTGGAAACGGTTGTTGTTGTCGGTTATGGAACGCAGAAAAAGCAGTCTCTTACAGGAGCTATTTCCTCCGTAAAGGGGACGGAAATGAGGCAGACGAAAAATGAAAATCCGCAGAATATGCTGACGGGTCGTGTGGCCGGCGTACGCGTGTGGCAGAGAAGTGCAGAGCCGGGTGCCTACAGTGCTAATTTCGACATTCGTGGACTTGGTGCTCCACTGGTTGTGATCGACGGGGTTCCTCGTACGAGCGAAGACTTTCAACGCCTGAATCCAAGTGATATTGAAGATGTTTCGGTATTAAAGGATGCATCGGCAGCAATTTATGGGGTGCGTTCGGCTAATGGTGTTGTTTTGGTTACAACCAAAAAAGGGAAGGAAGGGAAGACCACAGTGAATTATAATGGATCTTATACCTTCCAAAGGCCTTCGGGTCTGCCTGTATTGGCCGATGCGATCAGCGCAATGACGATCTACAATGAGAAGTCCATGAACAACATCAATGGTGGTAGTCCTATTTATACGGAAAAAGATTTCGAAGATTTTAGAAATGGGACACGACGTTCATCAGACTGGACCTCGTTAATCTTCTCCAAATATGCACCGCAGACTCAGCACGATATTAGCTTTTCTGGCGGTAGTAATAAAGTTCAGTATTATATTGGCGGGGGCTATTCTTATCAACAAGGATTCTTTAAATCAGGTGATCTCAATTATAATAAATACAACCTACGTTCCAATATTTCGGCAGAATTGGCCAAGGGATTGAAATTGGATCTGAATATTAGTGGTATGGCCGATCAGCAAAATAATCCCTATAACAGCTCTGTTGATATTATTCGAAACTATTGGAAACAGGGGATGTTATTCGCCGCGTATGCTGATCCCGAAAATACCTTGTTAAATTATGAGGGACTGGATTTAGAACAAAATACAGTAGCAATGATGGACGCGGATATTTCCGGGTATCGTAAATTCAAAAAGAAGACCCTTCAATCCTCCGCCGCACTGAATTACGATCTGAGTAATTTATCTCCCGCTCTTCAAGGGTTTTCCGCAAAAGCATTGATTAGTTATGATTACCGTACGGATAACAATTCCTTATTCAGAAAGGAATATTATCAATATGCGTTGAATAAAACAACGGGTAAATATGATCAGAAACTCTATAATCTGAGCAGCCCGAATCAAATGAAACGGGAGTTTTTCGATAAACAACAGGTATTGGGGCAATTTATCTTGAATTATGATCGAACGTTTGGGGAGCAACATAAGCTATCCGGACTTGTGGGATGGGAATCACAAAAAAATGACGGCGATAATTTCTATGCTTTAAAAAATCTAGCATTTGGTTCGGATAGACTATCAGCTGGTGTGGAGGACGGTCAGATGAGTTCGATGTATCCTGGGATTGCAGATTACTATAACGAAGCGAAATCCGCTTTATTTGGGCGGGTGAATTATGATTTTGCAGGCCGATACATCGCTGAATTCCAGTTTCGGTATGATGGATCGTCGCGTTTCGCAAAAGGGCATCAATGGGGATTTTTTCCATCAGCTTCTGTAGGCTGGCGTATCTCTGAAGAACCGTTTTTCAAGTCTAATGATGCACTTTCTTTTGTCAATCAGTTAAAATTGAGAGCAAGTTATGGCGCATTGGGTGATGATCAGTTCAAAGACTGGGATTTTGGCTGGTTACCGGGCTATATTTATCCAGCAACTAGCGGAAATGCCGAAAACGGCTATAACAATCAGTATGCTCCGGGTTATATTTTTGGTGATAAATACGTCACTGGAGTTACGCGTAAACCTATTGCAAACGAGTTAATTACATGGTTTACTGCAAAAACATTCAATGCCGGTATAGACTTTGAAGGTTGGAACGGTTTATTTGGTTTTACCTTGGATTATTTTGAACGCACGAGATCAGGACTATTTAAGCGTCCTGAAAGCGAATTCCCTACAGTAATCGGGGCTGTTCCGCCATTGCAAAATGCGGATAGTGATCGTCATATGGGGCTAGAACTGGAATTGAAACATCGCAATAGAATCAATGATTTCTCCTATAATATTCGAGCGATCGCCACAGTGACAAGGAATAAGTACCTGACTTCTGTTGAAAATGGACCTTATAGCAATTCCTATGATCGCTGGCGCAATGATAATCTGAACAATCGTTATCAGGGGCTTCAGTTTGGCTATGAATCGGCCGGTAGATACGAAAATTGGGCAGATATCTGGAGCTACCCGATTTATAAGGAACGTGATGTATTGCCCGGAGATTATAAATACCTGGATTGGAATGGCGATGGTGAAATTAATGGTCAAGATGAGCATCCCTTTGCCTTCGACCAGACACCTTGGGTTAACTATAGTATGAACCTTGAGACTTCCTACAAAAATTTTGATATGAACTTATTATTGCAAGGGTCTGCTCTCGGTTCCATGCAGTATAAAGAACCTCTCTATGCAATCTGGGGATCAAATGGTGGTGGAACGCTGGAACAATATCTTGATCGCTGGCATCCCGTGGATCCTTCTGCTGATCCCTACGATCCGGCAACAGCATGGGTGAAAGGATATTATGCCTTTACGGGGAGATATCCAAAGGAAAACTCTGAATTCAATCGCGTCAGTACAGCTTACTTGAGATTGAAGAGTTTGGAACTAGGATATACTTTCTCAAACCTAAAGCCTTCGTCGACGATGCGTTTACGCGTGTACGCGAATGCCTATAATTTATTTACAATAACAGGCGTACGATTTGTGGATCCAGAACATCCGGATGATGACTTAGGTCGGATGTATCCATTGAATAAGACCTACTCATTAGGCTTATCGCTTACTTTTTAGCACGCAAAAAAATATTCCAATGAAAAAACTACTCATTATATTATCATTAGCTGGCTCAATCGGATTTACCGGTTGCGCCGATCTCGATATTACACCCAAAAATGTGGTTACAGATCAAGATCTGTTGAACAGTCCCGCTGGCATGGATATTTACATGGCCAGGATGTATAGCCTAATGCCTTTTGAAGATTTCAAATATATGGCACAATGGGGAATAGAATTCAATGGCTGGTTGGCTGCCATCGGCATTGAAGGAACGGGGGAAGCTGTGACCAGGGATGGCATTAGTACTTCCTTTACCGGTGAAAGGACAGCCTATTGGGAGAGAGCATTCGAATTACTTCGGGATGCAAACCATTTGATCGAGAATTTACCCAATTACAAGGACAAGTTTTCTGAAGATCTTTACAACCATTATTTAGGTGAAGGATATTATGTTCGGGCAACGGTATTTTACGCGATGGCCCGACGGTTTGGAGGGATTCCATTAGTGACGAAGGTTTTGCAGTATCCAAACACTTCGGAAAACTTAGAAGTCCCCCGTGCATCGGAAGAAGATACCTGGAACCAGATCCTGAAGGATTATGATGAAGCAATCAAATTAATGCTTCCAAAAGGTCCAAAAACTGGATATTCCAATAAATATGTGGCACTTTCTTTTAAGTCCGAAGCCATGCTTTATGCGGGAAGCGTAGCCAAATACAATGAAACTGTTTCTGGTCGCTTGACAGGACTCGGAAGGAAAACTGGTGTACGGGTTATCGGTTTTGACGCCAGTAGAGCAAAAACAGCTTCACAAAAGTACTTTGCAGAAGCCTATGCTGCTGCCCGACAAGTAATAACGGCGGGAGGCTATTCTCTGTATAAAAAGAAATGGGCGGCAAACGACAAAGATGCGCAATATCAAAATATGGTAGATATGTTTAGTGACCTCAGTAGCCCGGAAAATATCTACGTCAAAGAATATGTTTATCCGACGTTGACACATAGTTTTGATGCATTTAGCTCGCCTTTCACCTTTCGGTCACCACTTTCTGCCGGCACCTGTCCTACGGTGGATTTTATGGAATTGTTTGATGGATTTGACAAGTACCCTGACGGAACTGTCAAAGTGACTACCGGACAAAGCAATAAGGAGGGTGAGTATAAACTGTACGACAAACCAATGGACTTCTTTAAAAACGCGGAACCCCGCTTGCGCGCTTATGTTATTTTTCCTGACGATATCTTCAAGGAAAGAAAAATGGATATACGGGCAGGGGTTTATACCGGTCAGACTCCTATAAAACCGTTGTTCTCAGATTATTCTTATGCTACAGCAGATACGCGTTATCAACAGCTGGGTGCTTATTCGGGCTCACCAAAGACTTTATATCTGAGTCCAAGAGATGGGAATGGACAGCAAACGGTGGATTACAATGGGCAAAAAATGAATGCCGCTGGAAACGAAGGACCATTCTTTGATAATGGTGAAGCGACACTAACAGGGTTTTATGTACGTAAATGGCTCAATACAAATCCAGCAAAAGAAGTTGGCGAAGGGAAATCCGATCAGCCCTTTATTTTGATGCGCTATGCGGAAGTCTTGTTGAATGCTGCCGAAGCAGCTGTTGAACTGAAAATGCTGGGAGCGAACCCCACCGATGGAAGCGACCTACTACAGACAGCAACTACCGCCGTCAATGAGATTCGCTCCCGGGCAGGAGCAGATCTACTTACAGGTACAATAACCGGTGATAATACCGGAAGAGACATTGTTCGAAGAGAGCGTCGTAAAGAACTAGCATTTGAACATAAGGCAAAATGGGACTTACGTCGCTGGCGGGTATTGCATTTTGAAGGTCGGGATGGTTTCTGGGGGACACAAAAGGATAAAAATTTATACAGCAATAACGAGAACTTCAGGTTCAGAGGATTGTATCCGTTTTTTTCCACCGCAACAGGTAAATACTTCTTTGATGCACGATTTCAATGGGTAAGTACCAAAACATTCCGGTACACACCTGTAGACTATTATTTTGAAATTCCCGGTGGAGAGGTGGCGAAAAGTCCGGTGATCGACCAGCAACCCAACCGATAGATAAGTATGCTGTGCTGCGAACGTAATTGAACAGGGCAGTTTTAATTGGAGGAGTGATTTTCTACTATTAACGTATAATGAATTACAAGAGATGAAAAATAGCATTTTTGGCACGATAGGCATATTATGTATGCTGAGTTCGTGTAGCCTCTTTGAGGCAGATAATTATGAAGCCCCTTCTGTGGCATTAAAAGGAGTTGTCGTTGATGCACAGACGGGTGAACCGGTATTGACCGATCAGGGGAGTGAAGGTATCCGTGTCCGATTGACAGAGCTTAGTTGGGGAGATAATGTGGAGCACAACCCTGACTTTTATTGCATGCCAGATGGAACTTTTCAGAATACCAAATTATTTAAAGGTAATTATCATATCACGGTAGACGGGCCTTTTATCCCATTGGTGCGTACAGATGTTGATGGTAAAGTATTGTCAGACGATAGTAAAACGATGGAGCTGAATGGTTCGCATGAAATAAAAATGGAGGTGCACCCTTTTCTTAAAGTGGAATGGGTTGGCGACCCCACTGTCGAAAACGGCAAGATAAAAGCTAAGGTAAAGGTCACCCGTGCGGTAAGCGAACAGTTTTTTCGCGAAAAAATAGAACCGATGGGAAATTTTAGTCCAGATTTTCTAAATGTTAAGGATATTCAGTTATTTGTTAGCTATTCCTCCACGGTAGGTTATAGGGCACGGGATGAGCGATGGTCAACCAAAATAGACTATAGTGGAAATAGTTTTGATACAAAGTTGGGACAGGTTATTGAGATCGAGTCCGCAAATGAAATTCCGGCTGGTCGTACGGTTTTTGTTCGGGCGGCGTCCAGAATTAACTATGATACCCCCCGCGGTACAGGAATTCTGCGGTGGAATTACAATGAAGCCAAAAGAGTAGATATTCCATAAAGAAATTCGCTACCGGGCTGAACCAGTCTGTTTAAAATATCAATGTTGCAGTTGGATTTGAATAAGACTGGTTCAGCTTGTTGACCAATAAACAAGCTAATCATATTTCATAGTATGAAAAATGCAGAAGTAAACGATAAGTAATAGCAATGGAAATAGACAACAGATTATGATAAAAACGAACATACTCGCTTTATTGATGCTGACGACGCTTACCGCGATCGCTCAAAAAAAAGATCCTGTAAAGACGACATTTCAGAGTTCCAGAGAATGGCGCCCGACAATAGACAACCGGACGGATGCGGTGATGATCTATGGAACAGGAGGGAATCCATCCGACAAGTCTCGAAAGATTCCATTTGAAGAGCGCGTGAAATCCTGGCGTGATAAAGGATATATTACCCATTTTATGACCGGGATTGCCTGGGGCGAGTACCAGGATTATTTTACAGGAAAATGGGATGGAAAGATGCATTTGGATGAGGGACAGGTTGACGTAAAAGGGGATACCATCTGGCATGGTCATATGGTTCCCTATATTGTTCCTACTGAAAATTATTTAAAATACATCAAAGAGATGCATGTCAAGCGCGTTATTGATGCCGGGATTGACGCCATATTTATGGAGGAACCCGAATTCTGGGCACGTGCAGGTTACAGTGAATCATTTAAGAAAGAATGGAAAAAATACTATGGTTTTGATTGGCGACCACAGCATGAATCGCCTGAGAACACATACTTATCCAATAAATTAAAGTACGCTTTATACCTCAATGCACTGAATGAGGTCTTTACGTACGCGAAATCTTATGGAAAAACCAAAGGGATGGATGTGAAATGTTATGTGCCCACGCATTCCTTGATCAACTATTCGCAGTGGATGATCGTGAGTCCTGAAGCGAGTTTAGCTTCGCTTCCCTGTGTGGATGGTTATATCGCGCAGGTATGGACGGGGACTTCGCGTGAACCTAACTATTTTAATGGTGTAGCGAAAGAACGTGTTTTCGAAACCGCATTTTTGGAGTATGGGGCAATGGAATCTATGACCGCACCTACTGGACGAAAGATGTTTTTTCTGACGGATCCAATCGAAGACTGGCCCCGGGATTGGGCAGATTACAAAAAGAATTATCAAGCTACGTTCACAGCACAGCTGCTCTATCCGAATATCGCTGACTATGAAGTGATGCCCTGGCCCGAACGGATCTATGAGGGACTGTATAAGACAAGCCCCAATAGTGACCAAAAGGAAAAAATACCACAGCATTATTCGACGCAGATGCAGGTGATGATCAATAGCCTGAATAGTATGCCAAAAACGGCCAGTAAAGTTTCTGGATCGACGGGGATCAGTGTCCTGTTGGCAAATTCGTTGATGTTTCAACGTTTTCCGACGCATGCCGGGTATGACGATCCACAACTGGCGAACTTTTATGGTCTCGCTCTTCCTTTCCTAAAACGTGGGGTGCCCATAAAAACAGTTCACCTGGAGAATTTGGCGGTTAAGGACGCCCTGGCGGAGACTAAGGTACTCCTCATGTCCTATTCCAATATGAAGCCCCTGTCAGCTGAGGCGCATCAGTACCTTGCAGATTGGGTAAAGAATGGCGGCATCCTAATTTATTGTGGTACAGATCTCGATCCCTTTCAATCGGTACAGGAATGGTGGAACACGAATGGTAAAAATTACCAACGGCCATCGGATCATCTATTTGAGAAAATGGGGCTGAAGGACGGTATGACAAAGGAGGGGAAATATACGTATGGGAAAGGTACTTTTTATGTGTTAAGATCGGATCCCAAAGAATTTGTGGTCAAACCGGATAACAGTCAGAAACTGCTGGACGTGACGAAAAATCTTTATGAAAACAACGGCAAATCTGAAAAGCTACAATTTAAAAACTATTTTACGTTGACGCGCGGTAATTACGATCTGATCGCCGTATTGGATGAGAGTGTGAGTAATCAGCCATATCATGTTAAAGGAAATCTAATTGATCTTTATGATCCGACTTTGCCCATTGTTACTTCCAAAAATATCCAACCGAATGAGCAATGTTTGTTTGTGAATTTAGATCATATAAAAAACAAACAACAACCGCAAGTGTTAGCTTCCGCAAGCCGTATCTACAACGAAACATCGGCTAATCATCACTATTCATTTACGGCAAAAAGCCCGATTAACACCACAAATATTTCGCGGATATTATTACCTAATAAACCAAAGAGCGTGCTGGTGGATAAAAAAGAAGTCTTTTCGGAGGAAAATTGGGATACAAAAACAAAAACGTATCTGTTGGGATTTGAAAATAGTCCCGACGGTGTACATGTAGCTATCAAATGGTAATAGGTGAGACCACTCGATTTTCAGATAAAGGAGATGATAGCAATTCTGATTTTGTGAACTTGAGACTAATTATACGTTGGTTGCCATATCAAAAAAAAGAACCATATTTTCCATGAAATATGGTTCTTTTTTATAGCTGCATTAATAGCAATCTCAATTGAATCCGGGCTAAGTTTGTGACCGTAGTTATTATTCGGCCAATGATTTGATTTAAATTACCGAGCACAAATTTGATCTGTCTCTAATGAAAAGTCGCTGTTCAATTATTTCGATTGGGCATCCTGGAATTCCGTCGGACTGAGTCCAAACTGTTTTTGGAAATTTCGGGAGAAATGTGTGGCCGAACTATAACCTAATAAATTTGAAATTTCATATACTTTGTATTGTCTTAAACTAAGCAATTCAGCTGCTTTTCGAAGCCTGGTCAGGTTAATCAGTTCATTTGGTGACAGGCTCGATACCAGATTTATTTTTCGATACAATGTGGGTCTACTCATGCAGAGTATGTCTGCCATTCGGTCCACATTAAATTGAGGGTCATCCAAATGTTCCATTATGATTTCGTCGATCTTGAGCAAGAAATCCTGATCACTTTGATTCTGACCGATTTGTTGTATCTGGGACATCGGATTTTTGATAAAAAATTCCTTGATTTTAATCCTGTTTTTTAATAAGCTAGCAATTTGAGCTTTTAAAAATGCGGGCGAAAAAGGTTTTTCAATATACGCATCGGCACCATATTCCAAACCTTGGATCTTCGACTCTATGCTATTTTTTGCAGTCAATAAGATGACGGGAATATGTGCATAAGCGATATCTTCCTTAATTTTTTGGCAAAGCTCGTAGCCATCCATTTCGGGCATCATCACGTCACTGATGATTAAGTCGAAATATTCGGACGCGAGTAAATTTAAGGCCTCATTTCCATTGGTGCTGGTGGTGATATGGTAATCTTCATTGAGGTCGTCTGCAATAAATTCAAGTAATTCAGCATGATCATCTACTATTAATAAATTGGCTTTTGCATTCATAATCATTGGTTTGAACTGTGGTTTAGCGGTAACGTCAAACGGAATACATTCCAGCGTGAATTTTCGACTTCATATACTAGACTGCCCTGATGTTTTAATGCCAAGGATCTTGTCAATGCTAAGCCTAGACCACTTCCAGGAATGTTCTTATTTTGTTTTAAGCGATTGAATGGTTCAAAAATTCGTTCCCTTTCTTCTGAAGGAATTAAAGCACCGTCGTTTTTCACGGTCAATATAGCAATATTTTTCTGTTTATCCGCCGCTAAATTCACTTCAATATCCTGTGATGAGTATTTTAAGGCATTATTGAATAAGTTATAACAGATTTTATCAAAAGCATCTATGTCAATGTACCCCATGATATCGGGAGCTATGGTCACTGTCATGTTCCTGCCCATGGCCTGAACAGTGACACTGAAATCATTGCTGATTTTTTGTGCTGCCTGACTAATGTTTTCCAGCTCAAAGTGTAATTTAAATCCTTCTGTTTCGACTTGCCGAAAATCCAGCAACTGATTACTGAGCGCAATCAATTTTTCGGTATTGTTCTGCATGGTCGTCAATAGCTTATTCGTTACTGGATTGTGTTCGACTTTGTCCATGAGTTTTTCCAATGGTGCCTTAATCAATGTTAAAGGCGTACGTATTTCATGGACTACATCTGTATAAAAATTGATTTTTGAGCGATAGAGCTCTTGTTCGCGAAGATTTTGAACAGTCAGTAAATGTTGGCGGTTTCGTTGTTTTGCCTTTTCATTAAAATGATAAATAATAAATATAATTAGCGCAATAAGGATAAGGGCGTAACAGATATATGCTGGTATACTTGCCCAGATGGGGGGAAGGATGACAATTCTAAGACTTGCAGCAGTAGGAATGACATTTCCGTTGGGATCTTCCGCTTTGACTGTAAAAATATAGTTTCCCGGTGCAAGCTTCGTGAAATAAGCCCGTTGATTGCTGGTGATATCTACCCAGTTATTGTCTAGGCCCTCCATCTTGTAACTGTAATGGATGGAGTGGGGGGCTTGGTAATGAAGTGCAGCAAAATCAAGACTAAAGGATGATTCATCGTGTTTCAATTGAATCTTATCCGTAAATAGGATGGATTTGGAAAGTATATTGCCATCTGTATACTGGTTGATCGCTTTGTTATTGATATAGAGATTGGTGATATAGATCGGAATTCGGGTATTGTAATTGATCTGATTGAGTTTTTTTGGATCAAAACGGATTAAGCCGTTGATCGTGCCAAAATAAAAATTTCCCTGACCGTCATTAAATGAGGAATTGTAATTGAACTGAATGGATGGCAAGCCTGATTCCAGGTTAAAAACGCGTTTTTTCCCGTTCGATAAATGGTAACGAACCAGTCCTTTAGAGGTGCTCACCCAAAGATTATTTTGCGCGTCTTCAAGAATGGCCAGGATCACATTGCTGGGCATACCTTCTTTGATGCCAATTTTGTCAAAACCATTTCCAGTAGGCAGTTTCTTTGCCATACCACCTTCCGTGGCCACCCAAATCTGTTTTTTTGAGTCTTCAAATAGGCTATTGATACGGTTGTTTGGTAGCGATGTTGGGTCGTCCTTTTGGTGAGTATAATGTTTGAGCGCTCCGGTAGCAGGCGTATAGCAGAATAAGCCATCCCTCCAGGTGCCCAGCCAGATATTTCCCTGTTTATCTTCGAGCAAAGTCGTATAAAACATATACTCGGGAACGTTTCGCAGTATATGAAAAGATTTATTGGCGAAATCAAAACGATACAAACCGCGGGTGGAAGCTGCTAAGATGTCTCCTTTCTTTGTTTTATAGAGATAAAACAGGAAATTACTCTGTAGATCTGGGTTGGAATAACTATTTCTATCAATATGGTAAACAACCTTTTCTTGTTTGGGATCAAAAATATCCAGCCCGTTGACAAAAGTACCGACCAATATTTTATTGTCAAATGGAAGAATTCCATGAATATTATTGTTCGCCAGATTTCCTTGTTTTTCAGAGAAATTTTTGATTTTGCCTGATATAGGATCTAGTTTGGATAGACCGCCATTTTCAGTGCCGATCCATACATTGCCTGTTGGATCTTTGGTAATGATCCGTACAACAGAACCTTTTAGGCTACCAGGTTTATCTTTTGGTAAAAATTTTTCGATAATGCTGTTGTTTTTATGATAATAGTTGATGCCACCAAAATAGGTACCTATCCAAATTCCTTGATCCTTATCCTGTAAGATATTATAAGCGGCATTGTCAGAAATGCCCCATGGATTTTCCTGTTCTTTTTGAATATTGATAAAGCTTTGATCTGCAATTTGATAAATAAAGAGCCCTGACTCGGTCGCAAACCAATATTCGGTATCATTGGGCTGTAAGATGTCTCGAACATAGAGAAATTGCTTTAGGCGATCTGGCCCTAAGATGGATTTCAGAGTCTTGGCTTGTAAATCGTAAACATAGACGCCAGATTTGGAGGTGCCGATCAATAACTCCCCCTTGCGGTTCTCCGTTATTTTTTCGATACTGAACCAGTCTTTTGTACCATATTTTAGTTGAAAGTCCAGCAAGAGAGCGGCTTTGTCGACATTATTGATCTGGAAAATTTTTCCTTCCGGAGTGCCAAAGAAAATAGTTCCATTTTTCGTGCAACCGACTGCCGTAATATAAAGATCCGATTTGGTGATTTGCTTAATTTCGTTGTTGATCAAATGATGGTAATAGAGCATACCATTCGATATAAACCAGATCCTTTTTTTTTGATCTGTAATGATAACTGGGACATCCGAATTTTCGAACTGTTTACTTAATAATCTAAACTGTTCATCGATGGGATTGTAACAGTAGATTCCCTGATCCGTACCAATCCATATCCTTCTCTTGAAATCTTCTTTCAGGGAGATAATATTATTGCCCCCTAAGCTGTTTTTGTCGGAAGCATCAAAATGTTTGAAGCTATTTCCGTCGAATCGGTTGAGACCATCTTTAGTGCCGAACCAGAGAAATCCGTAGCTATCTTGCATGCTGCAGATCACCGCATTGTTTGAAAGCCCCTCATTTATTTGATAATGGTTAAAATAATAGGGTTGTGCGTGGATAAGCAAAGGAGACAGCAGCAAGAAAAATAAAAAATGTAGCGGCTTCAGGTTGATCATGATCATTTGGTTATTGATACAAAATAGCTTAAAATTGAAACAATTTAATCCCAAAAGAATAAAAAAAAATAAGATTTTAGTATCTGTATTGCAACCAATAAAATTATAAAAAATATGGATAACAACGCATTTGTTATTCAACAAAGATTATAAACTGTTTAAATCATAAGAAATGAAAGGAAAATTGATGGTGCTGGGTATTTCCGGTTTACTTACCTATTGTTGTCTGTCCTGTCAACAAATGAATAGTTCAAAAACGGCTTCAAAAGACACGGTAGCAGCCTTAATGGACACTTCATCATTCAGCGCGACAATCGATACAAAAAAAGTCCATCTATATGAATTGACTAACAAAAACGGTGTACAGGCCTATTTTACTAATTTTGGAGCCCGCGTTGTTGGTTTATGGGTACCGGATAAGGAAGGTAAATTGTGTGACGTTGTCTTGGGATTTTCTAAGGCCAGTGATTATAATAATCCCAAAGAACCATTTTTTGGAACAATCGTGGGACCTTTCGGCAATCGTATTGCAAAAGGGCAATTTAAGCTGGATGACAAGAACTATACGCTGGCTGTCAATAATGGACCGAATACATTACACGGTGGTTTCAAAGGCGTACATTTTGCGCATTGGACCTTAAAGAAAGCTGATCGGTCGTCCCTTACTTTTGCGTATATCTTGCCAGATGGACAGGAAGGATTTCCGGGCAACATTCAGATGGAAGTTACTTATACGCTCAATGACAAGAATGAATTGATGATCGCTTACCGAGCTGAAACTGATAAAAAGACAGTGATTAATTTAACAAATCATGCTTATTTTAACTTGAATGGCGAGGGCAGCGGAACGATTCTGGACCACCAGCTTCAATTGTTTGCCAATCAATATACCCCCGTCGACAGTACCTTGATACCTACAGGACAATTAGCCGAAGTAAAAGGAACAGCGTTTGACTTTACCTCTCCCAAGACTATTGGAAAAGATATCAATGCCACTGATAGGCAGCTCACCTATGGAAAAGGATATGACCATAATTTTGTGTTGAGCAAGGAGAAAGAAGGCGAGTGGTATAAAGCCGCACAGGTCGTGGGAGATAAGTCTGGTATTATCATGGATATTTTGACCACCGAACCGGGGATTCAATTCTACAGCGGCAACTTTATGAATGAGCAAGTGCAGTTAAAAAATGGAAAAAAGGATTCTTTTCGGACAGCGTTCTGTTTAGAACCACAGCATTTTCCGGATGCGCCAAATCAACCCAACTTTCCAACAACAATTGTAAGTCCTGGGCAGGTCTATCAAACGAAGTCCCTGTATCGTTTTTCAATAAAATAGTATAGATTAATAATGATTGGTTTTGGAAGTACATCCCTATGGGGATGTGCTTTCTTCTTTTGATACAAATAGGCAGTCTTTTGAGAAAAATCAATCGTCCAACTCATTGATTAAATCTTATTTTTGGATAATCAGTTATAAAACTAATCAAGCCAATAATGACAAAAAAAATAGGTCTATTATCTTATTTCATTGGAATTTGTTTTTTAAGTTCTGCGCAGAGCAATGCCGTAGTCGCCGTTGATCAACTACCGGTTGAGGGTAAAAATCTAAACTATATTAACAACCGCTTGCCGTTAAAACAGAACGCCCTGCTGAAGCTACCTGTAGGGAGTATTGTTCCGGAAGGCTGGTTAGGCAAATACCTGGAGCTGCAGAAAGATGGTCTTACGGGGCATCTTGGTGAAATTAGTGCATGGTTATCAAAGAAAAATAATGCATGGTTGAGCTCCAATGGGAAAGGTGATTACGGTTGGGAGGAAGTCCCCTATTGGCTGAAAGGTTATGCAAATCTGGGGTATATTCTGAAAGACCCTAAAATAATAGCCGAATCAAAAATATGGTTGGAAGCAGCAATCAAGAGCCAACGGCCTGATGGCTACTTTGGTCCCCTGATCTTGCGGAACAATAAACCCGATTTATGGGGTAATATGATCATGCTTTGGTGCTTACAATCCTATTACGAATATAGTGCTGATCAACGTGTGCTAACCCTAATGACCAACTACTTTAAATGGCAGTCAAATTTACCGGATAGCTTTTTTCTAAAAGACTATTGGGAGAATAGTCGTGGTGGGGATAATTTATTATCAGTCTATTGGCTTTATAATCGGACCCAAGGGAACGAATGGTTGATGGGCCTTGCAGATAAAATCCATCGTAACACAGCCAACTGGCGGCAAAAAGATGACTTGCCCAACTGGCACAATGTCAATGTTGCACAATGTTTCAGGGAGCCGGCAACTTATTATCTCAAAAGTCAGTCCACTGAAGATCTGAAGGCGACTTACAATAATTTTCATTTTGTCAGACAAGTATTTGGTCAAGTGCCGGGCGGAATGTTCGGCGCCGATGAAAATGCCCGTCCGGGGTATACCGACCCGCGGCAAGGAGTCGAAACCTGCGGTATGGTCGAACAGATGGCCTCAAATGAAATTCTTCTTGGAATCACAGGGGATCCATTTTGGGCAGATCACGCGGAAGAGGTTGCTTTTAATACCTATCCCGCAGCAGTAACAGCTGATTTCAAAGCGCTACGTTATATCACTAGCCCAAATATGAGCATTAGCGATAGTCATAATCATGCTCCGGGAATTGATAACAACGGTCCATTTTTGATGATGAACCCTTTTAGTTCACGCTGTTGCCAACATAATCATAGTCAAGGATGGCCATATTATGCAGAGCATCTGTATATGGCAACAAACGATAATGGCGTTGCCGCAGTACTTTATGCTGCATCCCATGCAGATATCAAGGTCGGGGACAATCAAAAGATTCAGATTAAACAAGCCTCCAATTATCCATTCGAAGAATCGATTCGCTTTACAATAGGAACGAATGGAAAGGCAGCTGATTTTCCGTTCTACTTGCGGATTCCTGCCTGGGCAAAACAGGCACAGGTCAAAATTAATGGAAAGGCACAGACCGTTGAGCCAGGTGCAAAGTACATCCGGATTGACCGAAAATGGAAAGATGGAGATCAGGTGGAACTATTGTTGCCGATGTCCATTGAGTTGAATACCTGGACGGCAAATAAAAATGCGGTTAGCATCCAACGGGGACCATTGACCTATGCCTTGAAGATTGAGGAGAATTATATACAAAAGGATAGTAAAGCTTCGGCTATTGGTGACTCAAAATGGCAGGAAACCGCTGACCCAACCAAATGGCCTTCGTACGAGATCCTTCCTGCGAGTGATTGGAATTATGGCCTTGTCCAAAATGAATTGCTTGCTCCAGATCAATTGAAAGTTGTCAAACGGGCGTGGCCAAAAGATGCCTTTCCATTTGAAGCGGATGCGGTACCTATTTCCATTTTGGTAAAAGCGAAACGAATTGATGGCTGGAAAATAGATGAAAATGGATTGACCGGTGTATTGCCATTGAGCCCAGTGGAAAGTCAGGCAGCAGTTCAACAAGTCGAATTGATTCCAATGGGGGCTGCCCGTTTGCGTATAGCAGCATTTCCGACAGTAAAGTAATTAAAGATATAAATGATATAACGATTTTTTTATGATGAAGAAAACTTTATTTTTTGCCAGTCTGATGATGGCTGCACAATTGAATTTTGCGCAGGAATGGAAGCCGGTAGGCGATCACATATTGACCTCCTGGGGTGAAAAAGTGACTGCACAGAAACCACATCCAGAATATCCGAGACCACAACTGGTGCGGACAAATAACTGGCAAAATTTAAACGGCTTATGGAAATATGCCATTACTCCAGTAAATGCAAAAGAAATTCCCAAACAGTGGGACGGAAGTATCCTGGTGCCTTTTGCGGTAGAATCTGCACTTTCAGGGGTTGGTAAGGAAGTTGGTAAAGATAAAGCATTATGGTATACCAACACGATTACCTTGGACAAGTCGGTCAACAAAAATAATGTCTTGCTCCATTTTGGCGCTGTGGACTGGCAATGCGATGTATATGTAAATAATCAATTGGTCGGTAGACATGAAGGCGGTTTTGACCCTTTTTCGATGGACGTGACCCGTTTTCTCAAAAAAGGAACTAAACAGGAAATCGCAGTACGTGTATGGGATCCGACAGATGAGGGGCCACAACCAAGAGGTAAGCAGGTCAATCGTCCGAATGGCATTTGGTATACACCGGTTACCGGCATATGGCAAACGGTGTGGCTGGAAAGTGTGCCATCATCTTATATCGTGACAACAAAACAGACACCGCGGTTGGATGAAGGGATACTTGCCTTCCAGGCGACAGTGGCAGGTAGTCAGGCCGGTGATGAAATTAAAGTGCGGGCACTAAACGGAACTCAAGTCATTAAAGAACAGGTGGGACAACCAAATGCAGCTTTCGAGCTTGCCGTTCCGAATTTGGAAGCCTGGTCACCCAATAATCCGAAGCTTTACGATTTGGAAATTCAGTTAGTCCGCAAAGGGAAGGTCATTGACCAAGCAAAAAGCTATTTCGCGATGCGTAAAATTTCAATGGGAAAAGATGAAAACGGGATACAAAGACTCCTATTGAACAATAATTTTACATTTCAGTATGGACCACTTGATCAAGGCTGGTGGCCCGATGGTTTGCATACTGCACCTACGGATGAAGCCCTAAAGTTTGATGTAATCAAGACAAAGGAAATGGGTTTCAATATGATCCGTAAGCACATTAAAGTTGAACCCGCACGGTGGTATCGCTACTGTGATAGCATTGGTATGCTTGTCTGGCAAGATATGCCAAGCGGCGATCTCGGGGGAAATCATTGGGACATGCAACCTGGGAAAATATCTGGCGGAAATCGGGATAAGGTGCGTTCAGCAGAGTCTGAAGGATATTATAGAAAGGAATGGAAAACCATCATGGAGGTTTTGCATAATTACCCGAGCATTGTGATTTGGGTGCCTTTTAATGAAGCCTGGGGACAATTTAAGACAAAAGAAATCACCGAATGGACGATGGCCAATGATCCATCCCGTTTGGTAAACAGTGCCAGCGGCGGTAATTTTATGGAAACCGGCCATATACTGGATATACACAACTACCCAGATGCGGCAATGCCGGATCCAAAATTGTTTGGCGCAAATCAGGTATTGGCATTAGGTGAATTTGGAGGTCTGGGACTTCCCGTAGATGGTCATTCCTGGCAACAAAAAGACAACTGGGGCTACCAGAGTTTCAAAAATAAAACCGAACTGCTCGAACGGTATAAACAATTGATCCGTGATTTGACAAGACTGATTCCTATGGGGCTGTCGGCAGGCGTTTATACACAGACGACAGATGTGGAGGTGGAAACCAATGGTTTGATGACGTATGATCGTAAAGTCATTAAAATGCCTGAAACAGAATTAAACGCTGCCCACCAGGCCCTCTATCATGCGCCAACGAAATAGTCTTAAAGGAACATCATGAATGGAAATTGTGACGGCTTTCATATAATTTTTTCGGATACAAGGATAGGAAAGCATCTGGATAACATAAAATTGATAAAATGTTGCAGTCGAACTCGTTAAAATATTGGAGTGGCGTAGTGATAATCCTGAGCCTGTTGAACTCCTGTAGAAGTTCTTCAGGTTCAGTTACACAACCTGTTCAGACTACGCGGTCTTCCGTAAAAAACACAACGTATATAAATCCTGTCTTTGAACCGATACTCGCAGACCCTACAGTGGTACGTAATCCAAAGAATAAATTATTTTATGCTTATGGAACAGCTGATAATTGGGGCGATGGCAAGGGACAGCGTTTAGTTTCTATTTTGCAGTCAAAAGATCTAGTACATTGGACCTGGATCGGAACGGCATTTTCAGCCAAGCCCAACTGGAAGCCGGAAGGTGGGATCTGGGCGCCAGATGTGGTGTTATTGAATGGGAAATATATAATGTACTATGCTTACTCCACTTGGGGCGATCCTAATCCCGGTATTGGGGTGGCCCTAGCGGACAAACCTGAGGGGCCATTCGTGGATCAGGGCAAACTGTTCGATAGTAAATCGATCGATGTACCCAATTCGATAGACCCCTATTTTTTCAGGGAAAATAACCGGAACTACCTCTTCTGGGGAAGTTTTAGCGATGCCACTACGCAGGGGACTTTTGGTATTCCTTTAAATAATGATGGAATGCAAATCCCCGATCTTAAAAAGAAATTTAAGGTTGCAGCTGGTGATTTTGAAGCTGTGGTCATCCATAAAAGAAAAGGCTATTATTACTTTATCGGTTCAAAAGGATCCTGTTGCGAAGGCGAAAAAAGTACTTATCATGTCCTCGTTGGCCGATCAAAAAAATTGCAGGGCCCTTATCTGGATCAGGAAGGCCGTGATTTGACACAAAGAGGAAGCGGAACATTATTACTGAAAGGAAATGATAAATTTGTGGGCACAGGGCATACTTCCCGGATTATAACCGATGATCAAGGCAACGATTGGTTGCTTTATCATGCCATAGACCCCAAAAGGCCACGTGTTTCTACCAGGGGAAATCGCCGCATGCTATTGCTGGATAGGGTAATCTGGAAAGAAGATTGGCCTACGATTGAGGGGGAGACAAGTAGCGTTGTGGAAAAGGTCGCACCTGTCTTTAAATAGTTTTGATTAACATTTTGACGGAAATTGGATTACTACTGCTAAGGGCCATTTTATCTCTACTAGATGAGATGCTTGAGTTACAGCAATTGTTTAGCCCAAATACTTGGCTACAATTAGCTTAGATGCTGCTCTAGCCATTGATCAATGAATTGAAAGACATCTTCCCTGCAGTCTTCGTTGAGTATTTCGTGACGCATGCCTTTATATAGTTTTAAAGTAATATCGGCCTGACCCTGCGTACGCAATTGGGCGACAGTATCTTCCACTCCCTTCCCGAAATCACCAATAGGGTCATCTTGTCCGCTAATAAACAATAGGGGTAAACCCTTTGGGATGCGTTTTGTCAGCTCTTTGTCTGTCGCTCGTAGCGATAGACTCAATACCGTATAAAAACCATTGTTGGTAAACAAACCACCGCATAGTGGATCTTCAATAAAAGCCATGCGATTCGCTTTGTTGACACTTAGCCAATTGCTATTGTTTTGGTTGGGTTCATTCTTAAATCCGGAATTATTACGCCTGTCAAATATACCGTTGATTAATTTACTGCGTTTTTTGGGGGCAAGGGAATTCAGTACAGCCAATAGCGTACGAAAAGCTGTGGATCCCTTTTGTCTTCCGCCCGTCCCTACGATTATGGCTCCTTTAAAACGATCTCCCGCTTGTTGTAAGGCACATCGGGTCACAAAAGATCCCATGGAATGGCCCAAGATAAAATGCGGTTGATCGGGGTAGCTTTGTTGTAATACAGTACTCATTGTTAACGCGTCCTGCACAAGTTGTTCCGCTGGATCAGATTGTTGAAAATACCCCAACCCTTCCGCATTCACGGCCGTTTTCCCATGCCCCAACTGATCATAAAGGAGTACAGCAAAACCACGGTTAGCCAGATGATCGGCAAGCATTTGATAGCGCCCACTATGTTCCTGCATGCCATGAACAATCAATATTGTTCCTAGTACCTTTTGGTTCTCAGGTTTAAATATAGTATAGAAGAGTTTATGGGCTGGTTTACCTTCAAAAGAACGTATTGAAAAAAGATTGGACGATACCATATTCATGATGTTGCTTCCTTAGTGTTAAAGTAAACTAAGATAATTTTGTTGGATTTGCAAGTGGAGTTTATCGTTTGGATAAAAAAGCAAAGTGACGCATACCGAGCAAATTTCGCCCGTATTAATTTTTTAGTACCAGAATATTTTTTAGATTTGCAGTAATTTAGAATTAATTTAAATAAGATATTAGTTCTTCGGTTTAATATTTGAATCCAGCTGAGGTTGGCAAGAGCCATACGATATTCACAAAAAGGTAGGGGATAGCGATTGTTCATGATGACTTCATTATTAATAAAAATACGTTCTAATGAAAAAGACACTTTTAGCAGCTTTACTTTTAGCGGCATCTTATGCCCAGGCACAGACAAATTCATTGATGAATGGTGAGTTTTGGAAAGGTAAACCTACTTTGGCTACCGTTAAGGAAGAGATTACAAAAGGAAATAGTCCTTCACAACCAAATGCGGCATCTTTCGATCCTGTAACGATGGCAATCCTAAATGGAGCCCCGACTGATGTTGTCAAATTCATGATCGAACAAGAAGGAAATAGTGTCACTAAGAAAACCCACCATAGCCGGAGTTATCTGCATTGGGCGGCTTCAAGTGGTAATGCTGAATTGGTGGATTATCTCATTGCAAAAGGTTCCGATGTGAACTACCAGGATAGTCATGGCTACCCGATCGTAGCCTATGCAGCGTCGACAGGAAATACCAATACCGCTGTTTATGAGGCTTTATTTAAAGCTGGAGTAGATCCTAAACAAAAATATGAAGGTGGAGCTACGTTAATGATGTTGGCGGCTTCTGCTGATAAAGATCTTGCATTGACAGATTACTTTATCAAGAAGGGGCTTTCTATACAAGATAAAGATGAGTATGGGCGTACCGTAACAGATTATGCGGCAAAATTGGGTAACATGGCCTTGGTCGAAAAGTTTATTGCCCGTGGTGTAAAACCGACAAACAATGCATTATTTTTTTCTACTCAAGGATCAAGACAGGTTTCAAATGGCTTGGACACGTATACCTATTTGGTAGAGAAACTAAAATTGGATCCTAAAGCCATTAATAAAGACGGTGCGACTTTATTGCATGCCTTGGTGCGTCGCCCAGATATGGCGGTGATCAATTACTTTTTAGAAAAAGGGGTTGATGTTGCAAAAGCAGATAACGAGGGCAATACAGCCCTTATGGTTGCGGCAAATGGCAAGGACGCAAAATTAGTGGAACTGCTACTCTCCAAAGCGAAAAATGTGAATGCGGTGAATGAGAAAGGTGAATCCGCATTGACCAAGGCAGTGGGTAATGGTACAGCTGAGGTCGCAGCACTCTTAATTAAAAACGGTGCTGATACCAAATTGTTGGATAAAGACGGTAATAACTTAGCCGTTTACTGGTTTAATTCTTTTAAGGAAACCCCACAAGGTGGACGTCCACAACAAGGAGCGCAATCCAATAGCTCGTACATAGATGATTTTAAAGAAAAATTAGCTGTGCTTAAAGCTGGTGGATTGGATGTTGTCGCACCCCAGAAAAATGGTAGTACACTTTATCATCTTGCTGTCGCTAAGGAAAGCACAAACCTCATTCAGAAAGCAAGCGAATTGGGGGTAGATATCAATGCACAGGATAAAGACGGAACCACCGCACTACATAAAGCTGCTTTGATTGCGAAAGACGATTCATTATTGAAGAGATTGGTCGCTTTAGGAGCAAATAAAGAACTGAAAACCGAATTTGATGAAACCGCATACGATTTGGCTAAAGAAAATGACTTTTTGTCAAAAGGAAATGTACAGTTGGACTTTTTAAAATAATAAGATGAATACTATAATTAAAATCGCGCTAATCACACTTTTGTTTTCTGCAGTTTCTGTCAGCACATTTGCCCAAACGGGTAAGTATAAATGTATGATCCAAATGAACGCCTATCAAGGAGAAGGAGCTTATGTCGTTATTTCACTCATATTCCCGAAGGGAGCATACGAAAAAACACTTGCTGTATTGGGGCCAGATAAACAATGGTATAATACATTGAAAGAGTGGTATAAATTTCAGGCTAAAACCAAAGAAAAACTGAGCGCAGTGACCGGTGCTTCTGTTGGTGGCGGTGACCGTGCGATGCGTACTTTGGAAATTGATGAGTCTAAATTCAACAAAGGGTATAAACTTCGCTTTGAATCCGCTGTCGAAGAGCAAAAATATCATACTTCAGATGTAGAGATCCCATTAACAAAAGAGGCTATTACTGAAAAAGCAAATGGTAAGGGATACATTAAGCTTGTCAAATTAAATAAAGTACAATAAGAAAAAATGTTGGTATCTGTCTGGAGGTATGCACATTTAGCCTTAGCTCTTGTTTCTTCTGTTTTTTTACTATTATTATCGGTCACGGGAGTAATTTTGGCTATTGACGCCGTCAATGAAAAAATGCCACCCTATCGAATAGAAAATATAGGTTCTTTGGATCTTTCGCAGACCATTACCGGTCTGCGAAAGGTTTATCCTGAAATTATTGAAATTTCGGTCGACCACAATCAATTTGTGAGCATTGACGCCATAGATGCTGAGGGAAATACTGTAAAAGGGTATATTGACCCGCAAACCGGCAAATATCTGGGTGCACAAAAGAACAAAACACAGTTTGTTCAATGGACTACAGCACTGCATCGTTCCTTATTCTTAAAGGTAACAGGCCGAATCATTATCGGCATCGCTTCTTTTCTACTATTTTTGATTACTATCTCAGGTTTGGTGTTGATTATCAAACGTCAACAGGGCGTTCGACATTTCTTTGCTAAGATCAATCGGGATTTCTTCGCACAGTATTTTCATGTTGTTTCAGGGCGGTTGTTTCTGATACCCATTTTAATTTTGGCTTTGACAGGGACCTATTTATTTATGGTCCGAATCGAACTGTTAAAGAAGACAAATCAAACGGTTGAATATCCGGTGAAGGAAAATGAGACCGAGGAGCTGGCGATAGCAGATTTTTCGATCTTTAAAAAAACGAAACTTAACGATGTCGTGAAGGTGGAGTTCCCTTTTATGGAAGGAGATCCTGACGAATATTATGTCCTCAAACTGAAAGACCGGGAGTTGACAGTAAATCAATTGAATGGTGCCGCACATAAAGAAGTCAAGTATCCCTTTACTGCACTTGCAGAACAATTTTCGCTCGATCTTCACACCGGTAAAACCAATATGATATGGGCCATCATTTTGGGGCTTGCATCACTGAATATTGTGTTTTTTATTTATACGGGTTTTGTCATTACCTTCAAACGTACGCGAACAAAGATTAAGAATAAGTATAAGGCAGCTGACGCCGAAATTGTTATTCTGGTAGGTACTGAAAATGGGAGTACTTTGTTTTTTGCCAATCAGATTCACAAACAGCTATTGGCTGATGGTAAAAAATCACTTTTGCTCGGGATGAACCACTATCAGTATTTTCCAAAAGCAAAACATCTTTTGCTGTTTACGTCCACCTACGGTCTAGGAACAGCGCCTTCCAATGCGACTCAGTTTGAGAAAAAGCTATTGGCCTATCCACAGCAGCAGTCGATTAATTTCTCTGTTCTCGGTTTTGGATCGAAAGCGTACCCTGATTTTTGTGCCTATGCATATGCGATAGACAAGTTGCTCAGTCAGCAAGTATGGGCCTCCCGACTGATAGACCCACATACGGTCAATGACAAAAGTGTTGATGAACTGATTGCATGGGTACATCATTGGAGTGAACATACCAATATTGCCTTAGCTTCTGCTCCAGCGATATACAGCTTCAAAGTTGTTGGATTGAAGAAATTTAAAGTGATTGCCCGATCAACTGTTTCGGAGAGCAACAGTACCTTTACACTTTTATTAAAGCCACTTGGAAAAATGAAAGTGCTGTCTGGAGATTTGTTGGCCATCTATCCGGCACAGGATCAACGGGAACGTTTCTATTCCATTGGATGCAAGGACGGAATGGTTCAATTGGTCGTCAAGCTATTTCCTGATGGTTTTGGCTCGGGATTTCTATACCAACTAAAAGCTGATCAGGTTCTGGAAGCGCGTGTCATGGCCAATCCAAGTTTTCATTTTCCCAAGACAGCACCTGCTGTGGCGTTGATTGCAAATGGAACCGGTATTGCACCGTTTTTGGGTATGATTGCGGAAAATCAGCATAAAATACCCGTCAAACTCTATGCAGGCTTCCGCAAGAACAATGAGATCACAACACAATATCTGGAATTTACCGACGCACAAAAAAAACTGGGACAGCTGAACGATGTACAGCTGGCTTTTTCACGGGAACAGCAGGGGCAGTATGTGATGGATCTGATCCGTCAGGACGGTACGTACTTTGTTGAATTGCTCGAACAGCAAGGCTGTATCTTATTGTGTGGTTCACTTCGTATGCAACAGGATGTCGAAGCAACTTTAAACGAGATACTGCTGGTAAGTACAGGCAAATCGATCAGCATCTACAAAGAAAATGGTCAGATCCTGACAGATTGTTACTAGATTCGGGTATGAAACAAATTATATGGTGTGTAATCGCATGAGGATATGCTGCAGAATCGCCTGTAACCGTTATGTTGTTGGACACTTGGAAGAGCATAATCGTTATTTGGTTTTGATTTTGAACTTTGCCTGAAAAGGTTCACAATCTTATATTTTTATTTGTTATAACAATTTGTAATGGATTATTATAAGCAGTTTCTACTGATTTCAGTATTTTGGTTGATAGCCGCCGTTAACGGTTTTTCACAGGTATTGCTCAAAAAACAGGTGACCCTTATGGGGTCTGTTTTTGAGATCACATTAGTTGATCAGGATAGCGTAAAGGCCAACCAGCATATTGTCGAAGTCATCGCAGAGATTGAACGTATCGAAAACCTGATTTCGGAGTGGCGTCCATATACGCAGATTTCGGAGGTCAACCGCAATGCGGGGATTAAACCTGTTAAAGTTGATCGGGAAGTATTTGACCTGACTAAAAGGGCAATTCAATACAGCTGGAATTCACAAGGAGCCTTTGATATTAGCATTGTCGCTTTAGATAAAATATGGAAGTTTGATGGCAGCATGGATACAATGCCTTCTGAGGATGCGATCAGAAATTCGGTTGCCAAAGTTGGCTATAAACATATTGTTTTGGATAGTGCTGCTTCGACTATTTTCTTGGAACTTCCGGGCATGAAGATTGGCTTTGGCTCGATCGGGAAGGGTTATGCCGCCGATCGGGGACGGGAGATCATGAAAGCCCGTGGAATCACTGCCGGAATCGTCAATGCTTCCGGGGATCTATCTACCTGGGGTAGCCAACCAAATGGTGAGCCCTGGAAGATTGGGGTGAACAACCCCTTCAAATCGCATCAGATGGTCCAGGTTCTTCGTCTAAATGAAATGGCTGTCGCTACCTCAGGCAGCTATGAAAAATATGCCGAAATCGAAGGGAAACGTTATTCTCATATTATTAATCCTATTAGCGGATACCCAGCTACGGGACTGACTTCGGTGACAATCTATGGCCCGTCGGCAGAAATAGCCAATGCACTGAGCACTTCCATTATGGTGCTGGGTGAAAAAGAAGGGAAGAAAATAATCCGTAATTTCCCAAATTATCGTTTTATCTTTATTACAGACAAAGGAAAGGTTGTCCGGGATAAACGCAAGTAATCCTATTAAACAACAACCTGTATGTTCATGTAACCATCGTGATTTCTTTACGCCGGATGAATCGAACGATTGAGCTCATGAATGTCGCTTAAAAAATACAGACGATTAATAAATCTGATAGCTGCATCACAGGAAAAAAAATATACAGATGCAAATAATTTAGAGTAAAAGCGTTGTTGGTTCGTCTATGTGGCTATGGACATTGCATACCAAAATCATATGGCAGAAAAAAACTCCAGATCATTTACAGACATCGTCAAGACTTATGGGAGTCAATTGCTGCGTTTTGTAAAAGGAAAGGTCAAAAAAACGGAAGATGCCGAGGATATCTTGCAGGAGGTCTGGTATCAATTCAGCCGTTTGACCAATATGGACGAACTTGAAAATGCCGGGGCATGGTTGTATGCTGTCACTCGAAACAAGATTACCGATAGCTACCGAAAAAAGAAAGATGAATCACTTGATGATTTAGTGGGGGATGGAGAGGAAGTGGATACGGCCTTTCCGATACGTCAGTTTCTGCTGGCCGATGATTCGAACAACCCGGAGCTCAAATTATTCAAAGATATTTTCTGGGATGAATTGATGAAAGCGCTGGAAGAATTGCCAGAAAAGCAACGTCGGGTTTTTATGCTCAATGAAATTGAAGATAAAACATTGCAGGAGATTGCCGAGATGGAGAATGAAAATCTAAAAACGATAATAAGCAGAAAGGGTTATGCTGTAAAACATCTGCGTTTACGTTTGCGGAACTTATACGAAGAATTAAAATTTTAACAATATAGCTATGAATAGAAGAATGAGAAGACAGGGAAAAGGCAAATTTGCTTTTGTATTTGTTGCCATTATCATTGGAGTTTTCTTGCTGGTAGCCTTATTACAATATTTGTGGAATACATTGATGTGTGATATTTTCAATTTGAAAGCTATTAGCTATTGGCAGGCATTTGGTCTGTTTTTGCTATCACGTATTCTATTTGGACGTGGATTTGGTAAGTCGGGAAGGGGCGGATTCCGTAAAAATTTCCCCTCTGATATGGGCCGCCATGGAGATCTTTCAGAAGAGGAAAGGGAGCGCTTGCGTGAGGAATGGAAACGTCGTTTCAATGGACGATGTGGATTCTGAAAAAAATAAAATTTTTTAAAGTAAAAACCTGGTACAGGCGTCTTCTTCTATAAAGGCGCCTTTTTTTATGCCAAGAGCTGAAGAAACACTGTAAAGGTAATGACAGGACGCGATGATCTGTTACTAGCGATATAAAACAATGATACGGGTTGAGAAATTGACAACGAAAGAAGTATATCGGATAACGAATAGGATTACCAATAAGTGGATTGACAGATTTTGGGTTTAAAGAACAATTAAATTAAAGAAAAAATGAAAAATAAAATTCGATTTATATTACCCCGCTTGATTGCATTGACGGTAATAGTGGGTTTAGCCAGCTTGATTATGGGAGCGATCTTTAAGCTGTTGTTGGTTGCAACGATTTTATTCGGAATAGGAAGCTTTGCAATGGCCAAAATGCGTAGGAGAGAAATGCGTTCATTTAAAATGGACAAGGCTCCGATCCACCCCGGAATGTACAGTGCGTCGAGGACGAATAGTGCAATCGTTCCTTTATACAAACAACAACGGAATAAGAATGCGACAATCGTCCCGGTGTACTAATCAGGACCTGGTAGAAAACCAAATAACATAAATAGAGACAGTAGTGAAGTCCTTTGGGCTGCTCATTACTCAATACACAATATTCATTACTAAAAAAATAAAGACATGTTTAAAAGAGATCATTATTCCAGCGGATATTCAAATCAAAATAGATTTTGCGGTCAGCATTTCAAAGACCGTTTTGAAAAATTTCAACAGCATTTTTTTGAAGGCGAAGCAGGGCAGCGCGGAGAAGGACAGCAATTTGTTCCTGTGAATATTTCCGAAAATTCCGAGTTCTACGAAGTGCAGGTGTTTGCCGCCGGCCGAAAGAAAGAGCAATTTCAGGTCAGTATAAATGAGGGAATCTTAACGATTTCTTGTACAGAAAATGCCAACGATGCGGCAGCTTATATCTATAAAGAGCATTTGGGCACTGCGTTTGAACGTGAATTTCAATTAAATGAACAGGTGCTTACAGATAATGTACATGCCAGTTTTGAAGATGGTGTACTAACAGTCATTCTCCCTAAGGATCTTGACAAGGTGAAAAGACCACAAGAAGTCATTATTGACTAAATAATCGGCAACAAGTAGCTAAACAGCAACTCCAAAAGAGGTCGATGCGGGCGCATTGACCTCTTTTATGTTTTTTTGAGTTTTTTTTGTAGCTGTTTTTTTCCAAATTTTCCGAAGAAATAAAATAGTGCTAGAACGACCAAAATAGCCATAAAAGGAACGAATATGGCCAGAATGGTCAAGACGGAGGAACCAATGGTCTCCATGGTCGAAATAATAAAATTGCCAAGACCCGCGGTACCGATGGAAGATGCGGCTCTAGTACCAGCCAGTACTGTACTAATTGTTGCAGCAGTTCCCCCGCCAGCAATAATGGCCGTTGACCAGCGGAAAAACGGAGAAATATCGGTAAACTGGACCGCAAATAGTAATGTTCCCGCAATCGTTGCCAAGGGAATAGAAATTGTGTCCAGGATATTGTCCACACCTGGGATGTAGTAAGCAGCAATTTCAACAATCATTGCTATACTTGTCGTAATCAGGACCAAATTCGAACCCGCCCAAGCCCATTCATTGCCCACCTGAAACAATTCGAGACGACAGCCTAAACTTAATAAAAATAGTGGCATAAAAATTCGGAAGCCGGTTGCCGCGGCCAGACTTATACCGATAAATGCACTGATTAGGTATGTGGATAACTCCCCCATGACAAATGAATATTAGTTCTTTCTATTCATAGAATAAAAAAAGAGTGTTTTTTGTTTTTTAATTGTTGCGAACGATGGAGGTAAATATTACATCAAGGTAGTTGTACTGGGGATTGTTTATAGTGTGTAGTCCTATTTATAGATTTTGATTATATTATATCGAATCATTCGATGAGCTCGGGATCGCATATATGTTTAATTTTATGAAAGTAAAAGTCAAACAATTTGATCATTTAGGATATTATATAATTAAACTTTCTTTTAATATGGACAACAACGAAAAAGACATTAGCAAATGCCCATTTCACAATGGAACGATGCGCAACGCCGTTGCGGGAGGGGGAACTCAGAATCAAGATTGGTGGCCAAATAGACTTCGTGTTGATCTTTTGAGACAGCATGCGACAAAATCAAATCCTATGGACGAAGGCTATGATTATGCTGAAGCTTTCAAACAGTTGGATCTGGAGGCCGTTAAAAGAGATTTACATGTACTAATGACAGATTCACAGGATTGGTGGCCAGCAGATTTTGGACATTATGGTCCCTTATTTATTCGGATGGCCTGGCATAGTGCAGGAACTTATCGTGTAAGTGATGGCCGCGGCGGTGCAGGATCCGGACAGCAGCGCTTTGCTCCTTTAAATAGTTGGCCGGACAATGTTAGCTTGGATAAGGCCCGTCGGCTGTTGTGGCCGATCAAACAAAAATATGGTAAGCATATTTCCTGGGCAGATTTATTGATCTTAACGGGAAATGTTGCGTTGGAATCAATGGGATTTAAAACCTTTGGCTTTTCAGGAGGTCGTGTGGATGCTTTTGAACCGGAATTGGATGTATACTGGGGATCTGAAAAGACCTGGTTAGGTGGTGATGTCCGTTATGCGCATGGCTCTGAAGGTGTGGTTGAGTCGCATGGTGTTTTATCAGCGGACGATGATGCAGATGGCAAACAACATTCCCGCAATCTTGAGAAACCTTTGGCAGCGGTACAGATGGGGCTGATTTATGTCAATCCGGAAGGGCCGGATGGAAATCCAGACCCAATTGCAGCTGCAAAGGATATCAGAGATACTTTCGGGCGTATGGCAATGAATGATGAGGAAACTGTTGCCCTAATTGCCGGAGGACATACTTTTGGGAAGACGCATGGTGCCGGACCTGCGGACAATGTCGGCAAGGAACCAGAGGCTGCTGGTATCGAACAACAAGGGCTCGGATGGAAAAGCAGCTATGGTACCGGAGTAGGTACTGATGCGATTACCAGTGGCCTGGAAGTGATCTGGACCCAAAAACCCACAGAATGGACAAACCTCTTTTTTAAAAACCTTTTTGAAAATGAATGGGAGCTTACAAAAAGTCCTGCAGGCGCTCATCAATGGGTAGCCAAGGGAGTGGAAGCTACTGTTCCTGATCCTTTTGATCCGAATAAAAAACGTAGGCCGACGATGTTGACAACGGATTTGTCTTTGCGCTTTGATCCCGTTTACGAAAAGATTTCCCGTAAATTCTATGAAGATCAGGATGCTTTTGCGGATGCTTTCTCGCGTGCATGGTTTAAATTAACGCACCGTGATTTAGGTCCACGAGAACGTTATTTGGGGGCAGAAGTGCCGAGTGAAGAATTGCTATGGCAAGACCCTATTCCTGCCATAGACCATGTCTTGGTTGACGCAAATGATATTGAGGATTTAAAAGCAGCTATTTTGGCGTCAGGTCTTAGCACAGCGGAGCTCGTGACCACAGCATGGGCTTCGGCATCTACTTTCCGCGGTTCGGATATGCGCGGTGGCGCAAATGGAGCTCGAATTCGTTTGGCGCCACAACGATACTGGCAGGTTAATAACCCGACGCAATTGCAAAAGGTACTTACAGTGCTGGAGCAGGTCCAACAGGATTTTAATGGTAAACAACAAGGAGGGAAAAAAGTATCGTTGGCTGATTTAATTGTTCTTGCCGGTGTGGCAGCGATCGAACAGGCAGCCAGAGCTGGCGGCCATGACCTCAAAGTTCCGTTTAATCCTGGACGCATGGATGCTTCCCAAGAGCAGACTGATGTAGAATCGATGGGTTATCTAGAGCCTATTGCTGACGGATTTAGAAACTATCGAAAGGGTGCCTACACGGTTTCGACAGAGTCATTATTGATTGATAAAGCGCAATTACTGACCTTATCCGTTCCAGAATTAACCGTTTTAATCGGTGGAATGCGTGTATTGCAGGCTAATTTTGATGGTTCTCAAACAGGTGTTATGACCGAGCGCCCCGGACAGTTGACCAATGATTTTTTTGTGAATCTATTGGATATGGGAACAGCCTGGACAGCCGTTTCGCAGGATAGGGAACTCTTTGAAGGAACAGACCGTAAAACGGGCGCAAAGAAATGGATTGCTGGACGCGCGGACCTGGTATTTGGTTCTAACGCTGAATTAAGAGCTGTTGCTGAAATCTATGGTAGTGCTGATGCGAAAGAAAAATTCGCTAAGGATTTTGTCGCTGCCTGGAATAAAGTGATGGAGTTGGATCGTTTTGATTTACACAGATAACTGGACGAAGCACTGCTTGCTAATGTAATCTCAAAGCACAGTAGCGACGCCTGACAAGTGATTAATAATATGAAGGCCTGTACATGATCAGTCGTACAGGCCTTTTTTGCGTTGTATACAAAATTAAAGGATAATAGTAGGGGTAAAATTCCGCCAAAATTCAGGAGGCACGAAAAACTTTTTGGCGGAATTTTACCCTATTTTTTTATTGAGTTTCAATTTGTTTTTTGCTAAAAACTTGATCTATCGTCTTTAATCCCATAGTTTGTTACTCAGATTTCTCTGTCCTAGATTTGGGGTAAAAACAAATTCCCCTCGGGGGACGGAAGGTTCCCTTAAGGAAAAGACAAATTCCCCTCGGGGGACGGAAGATTCCCTTAAGGAAAAAACAAATTCCCCTCGGGGGACGGAAGATTCCCTTAAGGAAAAGACAAATTCCCCGCGGGGGACGGAAGATTCCCTTAAGGAAAAAACAAATTCCCCTCGGGGGACGGAAGATTCCCTTAAGGAAAAAACAAATTCCCCTCGGAGGGCGGAAGATTCCCTTAAGAAAAAAACAAATCACCCCCGGAGGACGGAAGATTCTCCCATGGGAAAGTATAGTTTTCTCCTGGGGTTTTGCATTTTGGCAGATGAATTTGCCGAGAAAACGTGAATGTAGGTATTATTGTTATGGTTGGTGGGGCTTGATCGTTACAGCGTCCCAGGCCAGTACTTGTACACCTGGAGAGTAGTGTATCAGCGCAATATTTTCGTTATGGAGATGAATACCTCCTGTTTTATAGTCCAACTGACATTCTTGCAATTGCACTGAAAACAACGGCCACTCCGGATGATGGATGTCGAAACAATATATTCCATCGGGTTTGTCCAGGTAAAGGCAATAGCGTTCGGTAAGCCAGGTATCAAGGCTTGATTTTATTTTAATCTTATCGGTCACGGCAAAGATCGTTTTTAACCTAAAGCCCCTTTCTTGGTTAAGATTATGATACCCTTGCGTATCCCGCAACATAGTGGACTTTTCGTAAGGCAGACCCGATAATTTTTTTGCGACCAATGCGGATAAGTATTTGCTTGCTTCAATATTGATAAAATAAACACCCTTTTTACCATCCTGATCGATATAGGTACGTAAATTGATCTCATAAAAGTCCGAAATGGGTGGGAATGCAGGCAAATTTCTGGGACGGATATTTTTCATTTTGAAAGCAACCAAAGATACATAACATAGACTTTTGTGCTGATCGATTTGCAATTCGGCAGGAACTAATGGCCGGAGTAGCTCATAATCGACTTGAAAATGTAAAAAAAGTAAATCAAGCCATTCCTGATAGTAACGCCAAGGGCTAGTTAGTATAGGCCAGGGACGATGGTTATAATCGCTTAAAACTGTTTTAATTTTTTGTGCCAAAATCGTCAATTTATACCTCTAAGATCATTTTAATCTCGCTTTAACCAAATTTTAATTTAATATATGAAGAATTATGGAATTTTCTTTGGACTTTTCCTATTTTGTGAAATAAAATTCAAGATTTGTGCTACTTTTTGTTGTTTGATCGGTAGTAACTTTGTGTTGTTTTCAAAGGGAAACTTGTTACTTTGTTAGTTTACAGCTATGTGGAAGCACTTTATTTTTCTAATTACAGTTCTGTTTGTTTCATTTAAAAGTTTAAATGCAAACAGTGTTGTACTGAAAAGTGATAGTTCTCACCATAACATTTCTTCCCTAAAAACTGAATCGAATAAGGATAACTTTCTACCCTCGACCCCTCAAAAAATAGACAATCCAGATTTAGATCCTTTATATCCATCGCTGCAATCTATCGCAGAACTGGATGTTGAGAATAATCAGGATTGGTTAACGGATCGCTGGGTGGCTATGGTCGATTTACTATGGCATGAATTACTGCCTTCGACGCTGCAAAACGACTACCGTTATCTACATGTTTTGGATATTGAACCGATTCCCATCGCACGGTTCCTGCTTTTTGAGCAAATAAAAATCCCATTTTAACAATTTTGGGCTTTCGGTTTTGACGGAAGCTGAACGAAAAAGTCGTAATTTCTTTTCTAAATTTATTTTATTGATTTATTAAAATATACCCATGCACGAGCTAAGTATAGTAAAGGATATCTTCGATACCCTGACCTCGCATTACGAGACTAGGGTGGATGATATCCAGAAAATTCAGGTGACAGCAGGACTATTGTCCAATGTGCAGCCTGTGCTGATCCAAAATGCTTTTGACGCTTTTATCACTGAAAACACCCATTACCGGAATATGGAAATGGAGGTTGTGGTAAATGATATCATTGCCTATTGTGAACATTGCCAGAAGAATTTTCCTGTTCATTTTCACCGATTTGTCTGCGATTGTGGGCAGCCTTCGAGTACAATTGTTCAAGGAGATGAACTCTATATTTCCAAAGTAATTTTTAAACACGATTAAAAAATCAATTATCATGTCAGACAATACTCAAAATCCTAAGAGCTTAGGTAACCGCGTCGGTTCGGTTCAATGTGAAAATACAACCCTACATTTATTAAAAGCAAATGATTTTGTCGCCAAAAGTATCCGCGACAGACTGAAAGATGTATGTGTGGTTAATGTATGTTCTTCTCCGGGTTCTGGTAAAACAACCTTGATGCAAGAGACTGGAAAGCGTCTTTCCAAAGATCTAAACATTGCCGTGTTAGTGGGAGACCCTGAAACGGAACGTGATGCCATCCGCATGCGTGATGTTGGCATCAATGCTTTGCAGATTGTTACCGGCGGTATGTGCCATATCGAGGCGCAAATGATTTTGCAGGCCTTGGATCACATCGATATCGAAGGCATCGATTTGTTATTTATCGAAAATGTCGGAAACTTACTTTGCCCTTCGGCATTTGATCTTGGTGAAGACTATCGGGTCACTTTATTGGCGACAACCGAAGGTGATGATAAACCAAAAAAATACCCACGTATGTTTCTGACCAGTGAATTGATGCTTGTTTCAAAAGCAGACTTGTTACCGTATGTACCTTTCTCCGTAGAAGCCGTGACAAAAGATGCACGTGAAGTGAATCCAAATCTGGAAGTGATCACGATCAGTACCTTGAATGGAGATGGCCTAGATAACTGGTGTGACTGGTTGAAAGAGAAAGTCCAACTGAAAAAAGAACAACAGAAAGTAGCTGCGGCGAAATAGTAAATGCGCGAAAGTGATTAACACTCAGATAGCACGATAGTTGATCACAGCGCAAAGCACGAATGAGATACCCAATATAACAATGAATAGATTGCCTGTAACGATAGATACCATTATACCCCAGTATCAAACCATCACTGATCAGGTAGATCGGGTATACATCGAATGGTTTGAAATTAATAAACGCCGTTTGACCAGAAATACCTTGTCTGGCAATACGATCCTGATGGAACTGGAGCAGGGACAGGAGTGGCATCATGGAGATGCGCTGTATCACAATGGGGAACTGCAGGCAATCGTTACGGTCAAACCGACTCTGGCGATCAGGTTTAACCCCTCGGATTTTTTCCAGCTGGCAGATTTCGGTTATTTCGTCGGTAATCGACATCTACCGATATTCCAGGTCGGTCAGCTCAAATCTCTCCGTTTGCCCTACGATGGTCGACTCTATGAGCAAATTGCGGCGAAATATGGTGCGTCTGTCCAATTGGAAGAAGCGATATTGCTGTCTGAAAATCGGATTCACCAACAGCTAAAGAACAGGAGAAACAATGAAAATTAGTATCTATACATTGCTATTGTCCCTGGTTTTGTTGGTCTGTTTACAAGGCTGCCAAAACCAACAGTCCAAAGCAAATAAAAATGGAGTGAAGGCCCTAGATAGCCGCGGCAAGGAAATTACGTTAGCGCAACCTGCAAAACGTGTTGTTGTCCTGTATCCCTCCCTTGTGGATGAGGTGTATATGCTAAAGGCCAGTGACCGGCTGGTCGGTATTCCAGAACAAGTCTATCAAATGGAAGATACCTATGCTTTTTTATCCAAGTTAGATCCACGTATCGTTGAAAAAAGTATAGCTACACCAACTTTTGGCGGCCAGGCCAACAATGTGGAAAGCATCGTAAGCCTGAATCCCGATCTTGTCCTGACATTTAATACCGATCAGGATAATATTGCGCAACTCGAAAATTTGGGTATTCCCGTCTTCACTTTTTCATCGAAAGATGAAACCAGTATCTTTAACGAATTGATCGGAATGGGAACGCTTTTGGACAAGAAAGCACGGGCTGAGGAAATTGTGAAATTTGTCGGAGATGAGGTTAAAAAAATGGCAGCTCCGTTAGATCAGCCGCAAAAGAAAGTGTATTACGCCTGGTCAAAAGGACGGGTACTTTCGACCTCGGGGAAGGGTAGCCTCATCGATATGGCTATTCGTCTATCGGGGGCGGCAAATGCCTGTCCCTTGGAAATGGAAGCACCAAATGTAGGGGCTGAAACGATCTACAAGTGGAATCCCGATCTCATGATTCTATGGAATTCCAAAAGTTCTGATGTTTACAATTTGAAAGAATTGGCCGCACTGCCTGCCGTAAAAAATAAACAGGTATTTGTGATGTCACCGTCCTTTCCTTTTGATCCACATACAGTGAAATTTATGCTCTTTGCCAAACAGGTGCGGCATTGGTGTTTCCCGAGTTATACCAAGGAACAACTCGATCAGGATATGACAATGGCTTTTGACAAATTATACGGTAAAGCGGGGCTTCTGCAATGATACTTCAATTAAAAAAGCTTTTATTGTTGGTGATATTGCCATTAGTGCTGCTCCTGCTTTCATTATTGATCGGCTCAAGTCAGCATATTGGTTTTATTGAACTCTGCCAACGTATAGGGTTGGAATTAGGGCTTTATAAAGGAAATGATACGACAGTATTGATGGGCAGCATGGATACCATTTTGTGGCAAGTACGTTTGCCACGGATTTTATTGACCTTTATGGTCGGTGCCGCTCTTGCCTCGTCTGGAGGGACCTTACAAGCTATTTTTCGAAATCCTATTGTAGACCCATTTACGTTGGGAATATCTTCCGGTGCTGCTTTCGGTGCCGCATTAGCCATGCTGTTTCCACTTTTGTCCGTCAATGTTTCGGCATTTCTTTTTGGTGTCTGTGCTGTGGCCTTGACTTACTTTGTATCCAATGCCGGTTTAAAAACATCAATCATTGGGATGGTTTTGGCAGGAATGGTTATTTCAGGGGTATTTACAGCGATGCTTACCCTATTACAATATATCAGTGATCCTTATAAATTGCAGGCTATTGTGCAGTGGACGATGGGAAATCTCCATACCGCCTCCTGGTCAAAAGTGCAGAACGCCTTTTTACCGATAGTGATCGGATTGATCATATTGATCTTATTGCGTTGGAAATTGAATTTGTTGGCATTGGGAGATCAGGAAGCAATTGCTGTGGGGGTGAATCCAAAACTCTTGAAATTGGTAATGATTGGGGTTGCGACCATGATCACCGCATCAGCTGTTGCTGCGGTAGGCGTGATCAGCTTATTTGGACTCATTGTTCCACATATCAGCCGCATGATTTTTGGCCCCAACAATAATATTGTCGTATGGGCGAATATCAGTATCGGTGGGACATTCCTGTTATTGATTGACGATTTTTCCCGTGCAGTCATGCCTTTCGAAATTCCGATAGGGGTATTTACAATGATTATTGGCGCTCCACTCTTTATCTATCTGATGCGCCGGAACGAAATTAACTGGAACTCATGAGCAAATCCATCCATATCAAAAACCTATCCTTTGCCTATGGTAAGGATACTATTTTGCGGGACGTCAATGTGTCCTTCCCGGAAGGAAAGCTTTCGGTTATTCTGGGCCGGAATGGTAGTGGTAAGTCGACCTTGTTCAATGTTATTGCCGGATTGGAGAAACACTATCAGGGATCGGTATTAATCGGTAAAACAGAACGTAGAAACTGGAAGGTTGGTAAATCAAATGCGCTTAAACTGGGTTTCTTAAACCAGTTTCATCAGACAACTTTCCCTTTTAAGGTGGCAGATGTTATTTTAACAGGGCGTGCATCGTTCTCCCGCTTTTCGCCGCGCCGCGAAGATTTTGAGGCTTTAGATGCAATCCTGGAGAAATTTAATCTCGCACATTTAAAGGATAAATCTTATACTTCCCTGTCAGGTGGGGAGCGGCAGCTGGTCTTGCTTTGTCGGGTATTGGTGCAACAGCCTAATCTGTTGCTTTTGGATGAACCGACAAACCATCTTGACCTGAACTATCAGATTGCCGTTTTGCAGACTGCTAAAGAACTGGTCAAGGAGGGAACAACGGTGCTCTGTGTTATGCACGACCCCAATATGGCCTATCTTTTTGGCGACCACTTTTATTTGATGCAGGACAATACACTGGTGGATCTACAAGGGATGGACAGGGAGCAGGTTCGGAAAGTATTGGAACAGACCTATGAGTTGCCATTGATCAGTTTGGAAAACCAAGGGAAATGGATGTTTGCACCCATGCTTTATACACATGACTGGGCTTCGCTAAAATCCCTTGAACTGGATGGAATACATAATAAGCTCTAACCTATTGTAAGCAATCGGCCAAAAAGGTTACAGATCCATTTGACAGTATAGACGCTAAAAATGAAAATAGTATGAATAAAATAGGCATGCAAAGGACAGATTCAAACAGAAATATCGTGATAAGTACGGTCACTGTTCAGGATATGGAAACTGTGTTACCTTATGTTATTGAATTTCGGAAACAGCTGTTTCCCATGCTTGACCCGCAAAAGATACCCAGGGATTTGCAGGACTTTAAACAGCTGTATCTGGATGGACAAACTGGAACATTTCTACAGGCAAGGGACAAGAGCGGAAAACTGGTTGGTGTGATCGGTATGCTCGCTTATGACTATCGTTTTCCGCATCTAGATTTGGACGCCCGGAAGACTGTCGAGGTCGCGCGTCTTTTTGTCGACCCCGATTACCGTCGTTCCGGACTTGGAACAGCACTTTTTCGCCAATTAACAAAGGTGGCCAAGGAAAAAGCGGTCGAAAGATTGTACTTACACACCCATCCTTTTTTGGCGGGAGCCCATGAATTCTGGTTAAAACAAGGATTCTATCTCAAAGAATTCTGCGATGAATCGGGCTTTCCGACAATTCACATGGAACTACTGCTGAGGCAGCCTAGTAAACTGATATGTTCAGCGGAACTGGAATTGTCAAAATAAGGCTATTCAGTTTTGTGAAGTGAATTCGCGCTGAATGCAAGAAATAAAATAAATCAGCAATAGAAGATAAAAAATAATTCCAGAGCAACTGTCCCTGTTTAGCATCTTATTTCAATAAGATCATCGTAGGTGAGTTTTAAACAGGGTATGTGCCATCTAGCTAATGAACAATTTATACAGATGAAAAACACAATGAAAGCACTCGCTTTCGCATTATTGGCAGGTGCTGTCACACCGGTGGCTGTTTACGCCCAACAGAGCTTTATGATTTTTGGGAAGATCCAGGATGAAAACGGAAATCCAATTCCAGGAGTGACTTTGACACTTGAAAACCAGGGACAAAAGATAAGTACTGCCACGAATGGCGAATTTGCTTTTGCTACGGCGACAACCTTTCCGGTACAATTGCGTGCCGAAGCGATCGGCTATAAATCACAGCTTCTTCGTATTGATGAGACTACCTGGAATCCGAAAAAAGGAATTCGACTCATGATGGAAGAGGGTAAGAGGACCCTGGATGAAGTATTGGTTACCGGCCGTCGTAATAATTCCTATTTGACCAACAACATGGAGTTGGGTGGTAAGTTCGCTGGAAAGCTGAAAGATCTACCACAATCGGTGGCTGTACTGAGTAAGGAATTTATTGAAGATAAGCAAGCATTTACAACGGGAGCACTGGTGCAGGACCTTGCGGGTGTCACTGAGGCTTCATCTTATGATGATGTGGTGATCCGTGGTTTTAAAAGCGGTTATGAAACCGGAGTCCGTTTGGTGAACGGGCTACGTTCGGGCTATGGTTACGGCAATAGTTATTATAATTCCCCACTAACCATCAATCTCGAAAACCTTGAGGTGCTGAAAGGCCCTGGAGCTTCTCTATTTGGCGACATTGTACCCGGTGGTACCATCAATATGACGACGAAAAAGCCTTTGGAAGATTTTAAAGGTCATGTCAGTTTTGCTGCTGGAAGTTTTGAAACGATGCGCACAACAGTAGATCTCGGCGGTCCCTTGGATAGTGCAAAACGAATTCTCTATCGTTTCAATGCAGGCTATGAAGATACCAAAACCTTTCGTGATGTGAACCGTCAAAAACGGATGATGCTGGCGCCTTCATTTACATTTAAACCCGCTGCGGGGACGACCGTAGACATCGACGTGGTATATAATCAATTCAACGGTTATCTGGATCGGGGAATGGGAATAAAGGAAAATAACTTTTATGCCCTGCCACGTTCGTTTACTTTAAGTCAGCCTTCTGATTTCTATAACTCCAAGACTTTTTCATTTAGTGGACGATTGGCGCAAAGACTGGCAGAAAATGTGAGCCTGAACCTGAGCTATATGAAATCCATCTATCAGGAAGATGTCAACGAGCACCGTACGCTAAATACTTTTGCGGACGCCCCCCATAATACCATTATGAATATGCGTTTCTTTGACCGCCATGGTCGTGATTATACCGACAACGTCGTTGGATATATTAAATGGGATCTGCTAGGGGATAAAATTGACCACCATATCGTTGCGGGGATCGACTTCGCACAGTATCGTGGTGACAAAGAAAATCAGTTACGGGAAGCCAGACAGCAAACTGTGGATGGCAAAGTGGTGCCATTGACTTTTGACATGAACAACCCGACCTATACCAAACATGATCTGACCAACTACGTCTGGCGTACACAGGTCGCTTATCCTTTTTTGAGTCCCTATAAAACGACCGGTAAATACATACAGGATCAGATCAGTATTGCCGATCGTCTGAAATTAATTGTGGGGTTGCGGCATGAACATTATTCTTCGGAAACTATCGATGGACAGAATCGCTTCCATGCTACACAAAATGCCTTGTTGCCCCGTTTTGGTCTGACTTATGGAATCAACAAGCAGATTAATTACTTCGCAAGCTACTCGCGGGGTTTTGTACCGGTAGGCGCTAATTTTATCCAGAACTATAAAGACTATGGTGCGGACAAAGCTTTTGAAGCTGAACGCAGTTTTCAAATTGAAACAGGGCTGAAAACGGGCTTTTTTAAGGACCAGCTGCAAATGGATCTTTCCTTGTTTCAGATCGAGCGTAGAAATATGCTTATCGCGACAGGGACAATCAATGACTCGGGATTACCAGAGTATAGACAATCTGGCAAAGCATTGTCGCGGGGAGTTGAGTTGGATGTTCGTGGACAGCTGACCAAAGAATTCCAGGTGATGGCAAATTATACGTTTAACCATACCGAAGTGAAGGCCTCTTCTGTTGCTTCTGAAGTCGGGCAGGCGCTACCGGGAGCGCCTAAAAATATGGCCAGTGCCTGGTTAAAATATGTCTTCTCCAATACTTCCTTAAAAGGACTTGGCTTTGGTACCGGTGTTTATTATGTTAATAGCAAACGCATGGACAATAGTATTGGGAAGGATAGCGAAGGAAATGCTCTTTGGGGACAATGGCCTTCTTATACGACAGTTAATGCGGCGGCTTATTATCATATCGGTGCCATGAAAATGGCGCTTAACCTAAACAATGTATTTGATAAATACTATTTTTTAGGGGGATTTGACTATACACGTGCCTTCGCCGGGGCACCAAGAAACATTATGGTTTCAATTGGTTATTCCTTTTAGCTAAAAAAAGCAATCAAAGCAGGTTTTTCGACAAATTTAGACTATTTAATTCAAGATTTGTACTAGTGAAGTGGCCTGCTTTGGTTGTAAATTTGGACAACAAATAATAGGATTGTGAATACAATGATTAGGCATAGTTTAGTTTTTATAGTTTTTCTTTTGAGCGTCCTGCTCCTGAAAGGAATGACTATTTCTGAACAGCTTAAAATTCATAATTCCTCGGGTATCTATCTGGATTTGTCCAGCACCCATAAACAAATTGACAAAGGTGCTGATCAACCTGAACGGGAGAATATAGTTGCCGCTGTACACGATCATGACCTTTATGATGTCAGTGAACAGGTCGACTTAAAAGATGAATGGAGTAAGCTCCTCGGTTGGACCGTATTGTACATTTGTCTTTTTATATTTTGCTATCCTGTATGTCTCAACATGCGGAATAACAGAACACCTTACATGGATCGATTGATCCTACCACCAAAATACATTCTTTTCCAAAGTTTAAAGATCCCATTTCAGGGATAATCCTTTCCTTTTCTTACAACGCTGAGAACTGATACGCTATGCCGTAAACATTTGCTATGGGCTTCGTCTATCAGCTTTTTTGAACGATTTTTTTAAATCGTCAGGGCTTGTACTGACTTGTTTTCGACTGAAATAACAACAATTTAAATAATATTTTATATGCATTTATTACCTAGAGAGACAGAGAAGCTATTGCTTCATCTTGCCGGTGAACTAGCGAAAAAACGTAGAGCTAGAGGACTTAAACTTAATTATCCGGAGTCTATTGCATTGATCAGCAGTGAGCTTCTGGAAGCTGCACGTGATGGCCGTACTGTGGCTGATTTAATGCAGTATGGCGCGACATTATTGACACGAGAGGATGTCATGGAAGGTGTACCCGAAATGATTCACGATGTGCAGATTGAGGCGACTTTTCCGGATGGTACCAAGTTGGTTACCGTTCATAATCCGATTCGATAATTGTTAAAAAAGAGAATTTATGATTCCAGGAGAATTTTTTATAGCGGATGGCCATGTCATCTGTAATGAAGGTAGAGAGGTTACGACGATTACCGTAACAAACACAGGAGATAGACCAATTCAGGTGGGTTCACATTTTCACTTCTTTGAAGTGAACAAGATGATGGAATTTGACCGTGCAAAAGCTTTTGGCAAGCGATTGAATATTATTGCAAGTACAGCGGTGCGTTTTGAGCCGGGAGAATCCAAAGATGTAGAATTGGTTCCGTATGCAGGTGCCAGAAGAATCTACGGACACAACGACTTGGTCAACGGTGATACCGAAACCGAAGTCGCGAAAGAAAATGCAATGAAAAAAGTGAAAGAACAAGGCTTTAAAAACAAAGTATCATGAGTTTAAAAGTTAGCAAAGTAAATTATAGTGCCATCTTTGGTCCGACAAGTGGCGATAAAATCCGTTTAGGCGATACAGACATCATTATCGAAGTCGAAAAGGATTATGCTTATTATGGCGATGAGGCAAAATTTGGCGGTGGTAAGACCGTCCGTGACGGTATGTGTCAATCTTCGGTTCACACACGTGATGAAGGTACCTTGGACATGGTGATCACAGACGCTATCGTGATTGACCACTGGGGAATTGTGAAAGGTGATATCGGTATCAAGGATGGTAAGATTGTCGGCGTCGGCCGTGCCGGAAATCCGGATACCATGGATAACATTACGCCAAATATGATTATCGGTGCATCTACCGAAGTGCATGGTGGATCTGGCTATATCCTAACGCCAGGCGGTATAGATACCCACATTCACTATATCAGTCCTACACAGGTTGAAACAGCCCTATACAGTGGTATTACCACCATGATCGGCGGTGGTACCGGTCCAGCAGATGGTACAAATGCAACCACCGTAACACCAGGAAAGTGGAATATCCGTCGTATGATGCAAGCGGTGGAAGATCTACCGATGAACTTTGGCTTCTTCGGAAAAGGAAATGTGGGAACTGAACAACCTATTGTTGAGCAGATTGAAGCCGGAGCTTTGGGGGTTAAAATTCACGAAGACTGGGGAGCAACACCCGCAACAATTGATAGAGCATTAACGGTAGCTGATAAATACGATGTACAGGTTGCTATTCACACCGATACCTTAAATGAAGCGGGTTTCTTAGAGGATACCATTCAGGCGATCAACGGCCGTGTCATCCATACCTTCCATACCGAAGGCGCTGGTGGTGGTCACGCTCCGGATATCATCAAATCAGCAATGTATCCAAATGTATTGCCAGCTTCCACAAATCCGACACGTCCATTTACAAAAAATACGATTGATGAGCACTTGGATATGTTGATGGTTTGTCACCACCTGAGCAAGGAAATTCCTGAGGATGTGGCTTTTGCCGATTCGCGTATCCGTCAGGAGACAATCGCTGCTGAAGATGTATTGCAAGATCGTGGTGTATTCAGCATCATGAGTTCAGATTCGCAGGCAATGGGGCGTGTAGGTGAGGTTATCACACGTACTTGGCAGACAGCGGACAAAATGAGAAAACAAGTGGGGCCGCTACCTGAAGACGAAGGAAAAAACAATGATAACTTCCGTGCACGTCGTTATGTCGCAAAATATACAATCAACCCAGCGATTGCACATGGTATCTCGAAATACGTGGGTTCTATCGAGCCGGGTAAAATCGCGGATATGGTCATCTGGCGCCCAGCTTTGTTTGGTGCTAAACCAGAAATGATTATCAAAGGTGGTATGATCATCGCATCCAAAATGGGGGATGCCAATGCATCCATTCCTACACCACAACCGATTATCTTACGTACAATGTTCGGCGGATTGGGAAAAGCTGTTCATAACACCTGTTTCAACTTTGTTTCCAAAATTTCATTCGAAAACGGCATTAAAGAGGAATATGGCTTAGCAAAAGGCTTACTTCCTGTAGAAAACTGTAGAAATATCTCCAAAAAAGATATGATCCACAACGACGCTACGCCCGAAATTATCGTTAATCCGGAGAACTATGAAGTAAGTCTGGATGGAGAAATTTTGCGTTCACAGCCGATTGATACCGTTTCTTTAGGACAGTTGTATTTCTTGTTTTAAGCTGAATGGTGACTACGATGGCTTGATCTTGCATCAGGCCATTATAAATGAAAAACACATGAATAAAACGGTCATGAGCCAAACATAGCGCTGATGATCAATGGGTAAAGTAAGGCTCATGATCGTTTTATTGGCTTTAAAAACAACGATATAGCAATGAAAAATTTTAAAAAATTTTTGGGATGTTGTCTGGCAATAGCATGCTTTTCGATACAATCAGCTTCTGCTCAAAAAGGCGGAATCATGCTATATGGTTCGCTCAATTACCATGAAACCGCTGCTGGCCACCAATTTAGTGCGGCACCAGTGGGCGTAGGCTATTTTTTTAATGACAACATGAATGTGGGGATAAATTATGGATTCAACAACGCCTATACGAAGGCGCTTGACTTTACAGATCATTCCCATGAAGTTGGTCCATTCTACAGCAACACCTGGCCGTTAGGGGAACATTTTATGTTGATCGGTCAAGTGGATGCACATTACATCTGGGGCGACCAACATGTTGTTAATGCATCCGGAGGCATGGTGGATGGAAGCTACAATGGTTTCCTTTTCAGAGTATACCCGTTGGTGGGTATTAACCTGGGAAAAGGCTGGGCTTTGAAAGCAAAAGTCGCGGAGCTCTCTTACAAGAAGAAGCATGGCAAGGATGCTGTTATTCCAAATGATCACGAAGTGATTACAGGAATCAATGGCTCAACTGTGGGATTGGGATTGTCAAAAAATCTATTTTTTTAAAGAACGAAAATGATTATCACAGAAATCACAAGGAATATCAATCGCGAGCAGACCTATAAGCGTCATGATCTGCTGTCGATTGAATGGTATGAATCCACCAAACGTATTCAACGTCTTCGTACAGCGGAGGGAATGGATATCGCTGTAAAATTATTGGGCAATACTTCCTGCTTGCAGGACGGCGATATCTTGTATGAAGATGAAGAAAAAATAGTTGTGGTTACCATCAGACCTTGTGAAGTCATTAAAGTTACGGCAATTGATTTCCTTGAGGTTGCTTTTGTCAGCAGTGAAATCGGAAACAAACATTTGCCTCTATTCGTAGAGGCAAATGAATTGCTGATGCCCTACGAACGCTCTATGTATGAGTGGTTGGCCAGAAATGGATTTGACCCTATATGTTGTATGCATCAGCTGTTGAATCCACTGCATGCAAACGTAGATCCGAAACATCACCAAAAGTTGAAATTTTCGACAAAAAATATTCCCCTGTTCATTAAAGAAAAAGAGGATACTGGGACAGCGCCGACGGTCGCATCTACAAATAATGAATAAATAATTTATGTCAATGAAAAATACTTTTCTGGGCAAGTTGCTCCATCTTGCAGATCCAACACTACCGATCGGTGGATTTACCCATTCAAATGGGCTGGAAACCTATGTGCAGCAGGGTTTAGTCTGTGATAAAGCAACTACGGACAACTATGTGCGCCATAATTTATGGTACAATCTAAAGTATAACGATGCTGCCCTGATGAAATTGGCTTACGAGGCCACCACATCCGAGGATTTAAATGCATTGATCGCTTTGGATCAGGAGTGTACTGCATTGAAGAGTCCAAAAGAGATCCGGGAAGCCAGTAAAAAACTGGGCGTACGCATTTACAAAATATTTAGCCGTTATCAACAACAGGATTTTGTTGTTGCCTGGGGCAAATTGATTCAGAAAAAGGAAGTCGATAGCCACTATTGCTTGATGTATGGTATGCTGGCTTCTTTATTGGAAATTCCATTGGAAGAAGCCTTACATGGCTTTTACTACAATGCAGCTATCACCATGGTGACGAATGCCGTGAAACTCGTGCCGCTCGGGCAACTCGATGGCCAGGATGTTCTTTTTGGGCTGCACGATGATATACTTGAGCTCTGTCTCGAGACTTTAGCCGTTGAAAGAAATTTAGTGGGGCTGTGCAATATCGGATTTGATATCCGATGCATGCAACACGAACGATTATATTCTAGGGTTTATATCTCTTAAAATCAAATAAAATGGAAAATAGAAAATATGTTAAGATCGGTGTAGGCGGTCCTGTGGGTTCCGGCAAAACAGCGTTATTGGAAAGATTGAGCAGACGTCTGGTGGATGAGTTAGATCTGGCGGTTATTACAAATGATATTTACACCAAAGAAGATGCAGAGTATATGGCAAAAAATAGCTTATTACCCCGCGAACGTATTATCGGTGTTGAAACAGGTGGTTGCCCACATACCGCGATCCGTGAAGATGCGAGTATGAATCTGGAAGCGGTAGACGAACTGGCCAGCCGGTTTCCCGATCTGGAACTTATTTTGATTGAAAGCGGGGGCGACAATCTCACTTCGACCTATAGCCCTGATTTGGCAGATATCACCATTTTCGTCATTGATGTCGCTGAAGGTGAAAAAATGCCGCGTAAAGGCGGTCCGGCGATTACACGTTCGGATCTGTTATTGATCAATAAAAAAGACTTGGCGCCTTATGTGGGAGCGAGCTTGGAGGTCATGGAACATGATGCCCGTATGATGCGCAAAGGTGCTCCATTTTTGTTCTCCAATTTGAAAACTGGCGACGGTCTGGAAGAGATTGTGGGCTGGATCAAGAAATATGCATTGCTTCAAGATATTGAAGAACCTAATTTACTTCGTTAATTATGATTTGTTCTTTAGCCGTCAAAATAGCACATCGTGAAGGGAAATCCTTTATGAAGGATGCTTATGTCACTCAACCTTTTCGCATTGTCCCTGTCGGTCAATATCAAAAAGACAATGCGGCTTATTTGATGATCATGAGTTCCTCACCGGGATTATTGGATGGTGATGATCATCAGATCAAAATTGATATTGCGCCAGGAGCAAAATTACAGTTGCAGACGCAGGCTTATCAGCGTCTGTTTCACATGAAGGGGCATTCTTCGCAGACAATGCAGGTGACTTTGGGCGAAGATTCCGTGTTTTCCTATGTTCCTCACCCCGTAGTACCTCAACATTCCTCTCATTTTTTGAGTCACAACATTATCCATCTTGATTCCAATTGCCATCTACTACTGAGTGAAATCGTGACCTGTGGAAGGAAAATGTCGGGGGAGGAATTTCAATACAATCATTTTCAGAACCTGACGGAATGTTATGTGAATGGTCGACTCGTTGTCAAAGATAATGTGCTGTTACAACCGGACCGTATGCCCATTCAGGGACTGGGCATTCTGGAAGGATATACACATCAGGGAACGCTGATCTATCTGAATAGTGCCGGGTTAAGTCCGGATGAATGGATCGAAGCATTTTATGAGAAATATGGAGAAACCAAGGATGTTGCCTTTGGCATCAGTGGCTTGCAGCATGATGGTTTTATGGTGCGGGTACTGGGCTATGGTGCTGAGCAGCTTTATCTTCTTTTTAAAGAAATGCAAAGTGCATTGTGGGAAAAATTATTCCTGAATTAAATAACGGGGCTGAATACAATTTTTAAATAACAAATTATTCGAATGAAAAATAACATCCTAGCTTTTGTTAAAGCTTTTTTTAAAGGATTTGGACAGATTATGTTACAGGGTAATAGCTGGACTGGTGTACTGTTTATAGGGGCTATCATCTATGACTCGGCACTCATGGGATTTGCCGGGATCCTTGCAAATCTGATCGGGGTAATAACAGCGAAATTGATGAAATTTGATGAGGACCATATCAATGATGGGCTCTTTGGATTTAATGCCACATTATATGGGATTGCGCTGGTCTTTTATTTTCAGGCCAATATCTGGGTATGGGCTGCCTTGATCATCGGTTCTGCATTGACGACGATTTTAATGGGCTTTGCACTGAAGAAAAATATTCCTGTATTTACGTTTCCTTTTATTATGATCACTTGGATTGCGTTATATGTACTGAGTATTCCTGAATTGGCCTTACGCACGGTTCCCGAACATTTTGTAGATATTGAGGAAATGGATGATTTCCTTATCGAGGGACATGCCTTTGGTCAGGTTATTTTTCAGGGGAGCTTAGTCGCGGGATTAATCTTTTTCATTGGTGTTTTTATCAGTAAGCCAATCGCGGCGTTATATGCCTCTGCAGCTGTCATTATTAGTGTTTATATTTCGCATCATGGGCATGAATCAACCGATATGACCAATAATGGGATCTTTAGCTTTAACGCAGTTTTATGTGGAATTGCTTTGAGTGGCCAACGTGTCAGAGACGGTGTGTATGTATTGATCGCCGTTGTTATCGCTACTTATTTCGACCATTTCCTGATTCATAACGGTTGGGCTACCTTAACTTTTCCTTTTGTGGTTGCGATGTGGGCAATAGAGCCTGTTAAGCGGCTTGACAATTGGCTGGTGGTCAAGTTTTCGGCAACGGCCTAGACTGCATGGTCTTTTTTTACTTAAACTTTATCTATGTTGAAATTTCGTTTCATAAAACTAATCCCAATAGTGCTTTTTTTGGGAATTCATATTAATACCGTTTATGGGCAGGTAAGCCCACCCGGGCTGGGGAAAGCCAAAACGGCCTCTTGGTCAGTGTTAGGACTCAGACGGAAGCTGGACAGTGCCGGAACAAAGGAAGCGCTGACTTATATCGGTCTGGGAACAAAAAGTACGCCCGATGATTCCGATCCTTTCCATAAACAGGCGATCTGGGTGTTGAACCATGAGGTTTATCACAAATTTGCCCCTAATCAGCAGTATAGTTATGCGTTGAGCTATAGACGTCAAAATGTATATGATGAAACAGCACCCTACCACAATGAAGGAGTTGAACAGGAATTCCGATTGTATGGACGTTATGCGTATACTTTTAAGCTGGCTGAGCGCTGGAAATGGAAAAATACACTGCGGCAGGAGTTCCGGAAATTTTTTACTGCGGACTTTCACAAAGCGGAAGAGAATTTTCAGTTTAGAACCCGGCTGAAATCGCAGGTGAATTTTAAAATCTCCGATAAAAATAAGCAGGAACTGGCACTGAGTGCCGAGGGGCTTTTTGCGATCAGTAAACTGAATGAACCGGATACTTGGTCGAGCTTTGGTTACAAGGAAACACGTTTGGGCTTTTATTACATGACAGATATCCCAAAGACGCCTTTACGACTGGATGTAGGTTACATGAATGATTTGATCAAGGGCTATGATCAAGTGGATTTTGGCGTGCATTATCTGGCGGTTGACCTCATTTGGAACCTGCCTTACCATAAACATTAGTCTGCCATAAACTTATGTTTTCGATAATCACTGGGTGAATACCCGGTGATTTTTTTAAATAGCCTCGTGAAATAGGAGGGCGATTGAAACTTCAACTCGAAAGCTATTCCCGCAATATCTCTCGTGGCATCCTGCAAAAGGATCTGGCTATGCAGGATACTGATTTCTGTAATCCATTGCTTGGGCGGTTTATTGGTTGCCTCCTTCACACATTTGTTTAGGTAATTTTCCGAGATATGCAATAGATTGGCGTAAAACAATACATTTTTATGGTCGATATGGAACTTTTGGACATATTCACGAAAGCGAAATGCAATATCTAGTTGTCTACTCATCGGTGCCTTGGTTTCGATATCCGATTTGATGACCTTCAATAAGATGCACTGCATCATCGAGATACATACCTCCATCACGCGACCTTCGGTAAAAAGCTCTTCCTCCAAAAGAATCAGCATTTGCTGAATCCAATTGGCAACATGCGGCTTTAACGTAGTGAAGGGATGGGAATTGAAAAATTTGATGTCATTGATCCCAAGTTCGATATCAGTGACAATTTCGTTTTCATAAACCACAAAAAAACCTTCAACATCATCGGAGATCGCCAACGTTGCGGTGATATTACCTTGCTTGATATTGATGACTTGGTATTCAGTCAGTGTATAGGAGGCTGATTCCAGGTGTTGTGTCAGGGAGCCTTTTGTTACGAAAATTAGAAAATTAAATGTAGTACGATAAGGAATGACGGGCATTAAAATGCTCCGGAGATAATTTTCAATTCGATAAACCTGGATTTTACTTTCGTTAAATAGATTATGCTCAGAAACATCAGGTAAGAATAACTTTTTATATTCGTAATTGTTGATGATCTTAATTGAATTTTTCATCGATATAAATTTGTTTTTCAATTGTGATGAAGCTATCAGATTTATTCATCGAGTATATGTTTTAAACGGTATTCATGAGCTCGTTTTGCTCGGTTATTCAATCCCCAATGTGATTAAATAAATCATGATGGTTTCATCTGTAAATAATTATAAATTACCTATCTACGCTCAAGTGGATCAATGAGCTCCCCGCGCTTGCTATTTGTTTTACAACCCTAAACAAGCTAATTTCCATGGGATTGACTCGTAAAGGAATGAGTAATGGTAGATCATACAAATATAATCAAATGTTTGCAAAAGCAGGACTAAACAACTGCTTTCCATGGAATGTTTTAAACAGATTTATAGTCTATCATCTCGATTGAAAAAGAGAAGAAAGAAATGCTGCCCAATTGTTTGTTGGGCAGCGAAAATCGACAGGTATATTTTATACTTTTTTGCTTTGACCAAATTTTTCTTGATTAAATTCCGAAGATTTTCCTTTCGGAATGGATAAAGAGGACCATTGTTCATCTCTACACATTTTTCCGATATAAACAATTTGTCCCACATGATATGGGTAGTGAGCAAGCTGACGGTGGATGGCCGCCAATACGGAATGCCCTTCTCCCCGGATAAAAATTGTTTTTGATAGATCCTGCTCATTCAGAGACTCAAGGGCATGGAATAAACGATCCCAGCCTTCGTTCCATAGCGCGATAAGCTCCGCTCTTTCCATCGCTGTGTTTTCGAATTCCATATCGCGGTTTCTTCCTTCTTTTTCACCGTCAGTATTCAAAAAATCAGTCCAACGCGAAAGCATGTTCCCATGTAGATGTTTCACTATGAGAGCAATACTGTTACTTGATGGGTTGAATTGCCAGAACAATTGCTCATCGCTCAATTGAGCGAAGGTTTTGTCTCCCAAAGATTTGAATTCTCGAAATTGCTTGAGGCTACTTGCTAAAAAATTATCCATTGGATTGAGTGTTATGTGTGCTTGTGTTTCTTAGCACAAGATACAAAAATATCCGATGATATCCGGAGAATTGACTCAAGTAAATGGTTGTTGGAGGAACAGCCTGGCCCAGTTTCTGGCTGATGAGGGAAGGGCGGAAAAAAGGTGGCACTGGGGAAGGCGCCACCTTTAGCTAACTAAACATTAAACATAAATAAACAGTCTTTTTTAAAGACCTAAACTAAAATTACATAACGACTCGGCCACTTGTCGATTTGTTAACTTGGACATTTCGTGGCTGATTTTTTAAGGAGATCTTTGCCGAGGTTGAAACTTTACCGTGTAGATTGTCCTTAACACTTAGGGTTACACCCGAGGATGTGCTGGCATTGACCTCTGCATTGGTAGTTGTAAAAGCGGCCATGTCAACTAAAGTAGAGGAGTTGGCATTTAAATCCAGATTCGTCGCACTTCCTGCAATTTCCTGTCTTGACGAACTTGTGGAATTCACCGTTAGATTTTTTGCACTTACATCAGCCGTTAACCTACTCGAGGAACTTGTCGAAAGTGAAATATCATCGGCAATTAATTTTTTAAGTGTAATTCTGGCCGATGAAGAAACATTGACAGCTATTTTGTTTGCCTTGATGGTTTCGTTGCTGTAGATTGATCCACTGGAAGAAGCCGAAAAACTTGTCGGAATTTTACTTGAATATACCGTAACACGGTTGTTTCTTGCATTTCTGATCTGTGAATTCCGTTTATATTGTACATGTAATATGCCATTTTTTACATTTGTCTCTATCAACGACAGATGCTCCGCATTGTCCGCTTCAACAACAACTTCATTGCGATTGGAGTGAACGTAGTCAACACGTAGTGATGTCGCTGCCGAAATGCCATCCGGAGCGGAAATCTTACGGGTTTCACGTTCTTGGGCTTGGGCAACGTATAAAAAAGAAATAAAGGCGATAGTTAAAATTCTTTTCATGGTTTTGTCTATTAGTAGTTTTTAATTCTATGCTATAATAATTTTTATTTTAATTCCGAAAAACAGCCTCATTTCCTCCCTTACAGATATAATAGTGGTGCCAGAATTTAAAAACCATGTAAATCGCTGATAAATAGCTATTTTTACTTTTATACGTTTTCTCCTATTGCCCATTTTTGAACAACTGGTGTTCGCTATCGAACAATTTAACAGTTGTCTTTGTGGTTACCACATGCTCTTTTCGTAAGCTGCCTGCCAGAAATGATATTCCAATCGGGAAGCTGTTATAAATACTTGTCGCATTTTCTCCCGATTTGTTGCAGTCGTTTGTTCAGAAATTTGATCGACGTAATTTTTGGCTTTGTTCACGCCCTCGGCGAAGTCCTCACCACTATAGGTATCGATCCATTTGGAATAGGGGTTTTGGTCGCCACTGGCGATCGAAACGATGTGGTCGCCAACTTCTTTATAAATCCAAAAGCAGGGTAAAGTCGCAGCCATAGCGACTTCAATAGGTTCAAAGGCAGCTACACTTTTTAAAAAATGCACGTAATGGTGGCAAACTGGTTCTATTTTGTTGTCGTCTTCCGGATCCAGACCAAATTCTTTAAAATAGTTTTCATGGAGCGCTTTTTCGACGATAAGCGCATTGCGTCCAAATTCAAAATAATCCAGGGCTTGTTGATTGTCTGCACTCTTTGCACCGATAAAAGCTAATACACGTCCAAATTCTTCCAGATAGAACGCATCCTGGCGCATATAGAATTGAAATTTGTCCAGCGGTAGACTGCCATTGCTCAGTTCAGAAATAAAGGGCATCGCTAAGATATCAGCATAAATTGGTCTAATAGCATCCCAGGCTTTATCGCTCCATTTCATGAATAATAAGTTTAGAAGGGTTGTGGAAATGATTAAGTGGCCCATTTCCTTTGCCAATCACGAGATCCTTGCTGCCTTTGATTGCCTCGTGGACATAATCTAAAGCAGTAGCGACAGCCTCAGCAAGAGGGAATTGCTGCGCCAACTGGCTCGCTATTGCTGAAGAAAGAGAGCAGCCGGATCCATGTGTATTTTTGCTGTCAATTTTTTGTGATTTAAACACCAATGGTGACGCATGTTGCTGAAAGAGGAGGGAGGTGAGTTCGCTTGTCTGGAGGTGTCCACCTTTAATAAGGACTGACTGACATCCTTTTTCAAGAAGTTCAATGCCTGCTTTTTCCATTTCTTTGACCTCAGCTATGGTTCGTCCGACAAGTACACTGACTTCATCCAGGTTGGGAGTGATAATTGTGGCTTGTGGAAAAAGCAAGTCCATACATGCCTGTATTGTGTCATCATTGATCAATTTGTGACCACTTGTCGACACCATCACAGGATCAAATACGATTGTTCCACGGTAATCTTTCAAATAGCTGCTGATCAGTTCGACAAGCTCAATGTTATGAACCATCCCGATTTTGATCGCATCCGGATAAATATCGTCGAAGATCGCATCCAGCTGCTCACGCACTGCTTGGGTCGGTATCTCGTAAATATTCCGCACCCCTTGTGTGTTTTGTATTGGTAATGCCGTTAAGACGTTCATTGCATAACATCCCAGGGCTGATATGGTTTTCGTATCGGCTTGGATGCCAGCTCCGCCGCTACCATCAAACCCCGCTATGCTCAGAACTGTGGGCACTGTGTATTGTTTCACTATTTTCATGTTAATAATTCCTTTAATTGAGCGCTACGCTCTCTTGGATTTTTACTTTGGCAAATTGCCGAGACGACCGCGATGGAATCTGCGCCAGACAGCCAGGCACTTGCGCTGGTATCCAGGTTCATGCCGCCAATGGCGATCAAGGGCTTTTCGGTTAAATTCCGTAGCTCACCCAGTCCACTGATTCCCCAGGTTGTAATGGTGTCTGTTTTTGTTTTTGTTGGAAAAATTGGACTGACACCAAGATGGTCTACGGCGATCATCTGTTTGCTGTCAAGTTGTGACCGATCTTCGAGCGACCAGCCAATTTGAAGACGCTGTCCGTATTTTTCCTTTATTTCTAAAGGTCGACGATCGCTTTGTCCGACATGCACCCCCCATGCTTCGATTTCAATTGCAATATCCACAGCGTCATTAATGATCAATGGGATTCCGTAACGATCGGTAATCTGTTTTAACTTCTTTGCTTTTTCCAAAAAACCTGCTGGCGTTTCATTCTTTTCGCGTAATTGAATGATATCTACACCGCCGATTATGGCTTCTTCGGCAACATGGAGCCAAGATTGTGGGTAACAGTCCTGTTCGGAGATAACCAGATACAAGGGGTAAGGAAATAGGGGATTAATTGCCATAATGTTTCAGGTTGAGATGCATCCGGATACGCTCATCATTCAGCAGATAGAGCTCATCATAGAGATTCACCTGTAAGGAGCCTGGACCCGAAGATCGCGCTGTTGCCAGTTCACCTGCTAAACTCAAAAGGGAGACACCGGCGGTCGCTGCTTCAAAGGGATGGTCTGTGACCGCTAAAAATGCACCAATGAGTGCAGTTGCGCTACAGCCAAGTCCAGTAACCTGGGGCATCAAGGGGTGTCCATTGTGCACCTCAGCGGTGTGCTGTTTGGACAGGACATAATCTACCTTTCCGGAGATACAGATGATAGACCCCAATTGTTCTTGTAGTGCTTTACCAAAGCCAATCGCGTCCTTACTATCTGCCGTGCTGTCTACGCCTTTGGTATTGACCTGGTTGAAATTGTAAAGGCTCATGATCTCCGATGCATTTCCCCGGATAACGGTTGGTTTTAGTTCCAGGAGATTTGCCAATAAGTCATTGCGAAAAGCGGATATTCCCGCACCCACAGGATCCAATACCCAAGGCCGGCCAATGTTATTGGCGTGTTCTGCTGCTACAAGCATGGACTCGGCGGTAAGTTCACTCAATGTGCCGATGTTAAGTACCAACGACTGGGCAAGGTCAACAACCTCGCGTACTTCCGATGGACTGTGAACCATGACCGGAGAAGCTCCAAGAGCGAGAAGCGCATTGGCGGTGTTATTCATCACCACCAAATTCGTAATATTATGTACAAGTGGTTTTTGTCTTCTGACCTGTGCTAACAGATCGATAATTAAATCTTCCATTCCTTTTGTTTTCTATATTTGCAGGTGGCTTTGTCAGGAAGAAATGAGACAGATGGGCTGTCGGGTATATTTCATTATACCTAAGCGGTTGCTTTTCCCTACGCCGGTATAAACCGAATCAGGTTCGAAGGGACTATCTCAATTCTATACAGAATACCCCCAAAGCCATATCAAACTTAGACAAAAAAAAGGACTTTTTATAACGAGTGTTTTATTCAGTCCCGGAATAGTAAAACTAGACGTTAATCAATAGACCGGAATGCGCGTGTATTTTCAGCCGCATTCGAGCGAGCAAAATAGACTGGGCATATACGAGGGAAGCGATAGGCAAGTAATGATCAATGGCAGGCAAGTCTATTTGCCAAGAATAGTATTGCTCTCAACGATGAATTCGGTGTACTTAAGACGTTATATTGTCTTCAGCTGGCAGTTCCAAATAGTCCGGTGGGATATAAGTGACACGGGCAAAATTTTTAGTCAGGAGTTCTGTATCAACAACCTTTCCGCCCTGAAATTTTAGGAACTTTTCCCGCCAGATTTCATTTTTTCGGTAGAATTGATCTCCGATTTTAAGGAATTGATGCTCTTTTTCAATGACGTGATAGGCAAAATCGAGTTCCTGATCGATCCTCAGTTCACCTTCAAGACATTTTTCGGTAAACCAGAGATTGATCTGAAACGTGTAGACTGTATTGTTGGTAAACTGATAGTCCCGATAGTTGTAAAATACAGTAGCACCACTTCCGAAAGGTAGCACTCGCCCATCATCGGGAAAAGGGTCAAAAGAATGGTGATAACGTTCTGTGACTGTCAGCGGACTATGGATAACAAGCCAATGGATCAGATTGGAGATCTGGCAGATCCCACCACCAATACCGGCCCGTGCTTCACCGAAAGACAATTCCATCCCCGGAAGATAGCCTTTCTTTTGTGTGGGCTGGCCGACCAGTTTACAAAACGAAAACGTTTCACCCGGGCGGATCAGTATACCATTGATTTGCTTTGCCGCAATCTTTAGATTCGTCACTTTGTTGATCTGCAGTTGCATATTGTTTTCCCCCAGCTTCTTTAATAAAACAGACTGGTGTTTTTTGATGCGGCATTGCAACACTGTTGTAGATTTGGTTTTTGTATACTTTTTATTGTCCAGTAACCAAATGGCTTTTCTTTGTGTTCTTCTTGCCCAGACAGCAAGAAGATACAGCAAAGGGTGACGTTGACTTATTAATTTCCGTTTTTTCACTAATAACAAATGATGGTTTATTGCTTCCTTCTATTTCAGTTTGCGCGTTTTAATTATTGAGAATTGGAGGAACTTTTCTTTGTTTGTATTGTTTTAGAGGTGATTTTATTCTGCTTATCAAATACAGTGCTCTCATATTGATAATCGCCCTGTTCTTTTGAGACTATTTTCAATTCCAATGTACCATCACGATAAAACAGGTAGGTGCTTTCGTTGCCTTGCACAGCTATTTTGGATTCGGCAGTGAGCTTCCCTGTGGCGTCAAATACCTGCCACGAAGAGAAATTGTCTGCTTTTGGGTTATCATAATAATACAGTCTACGGTTTTCGATGGCGTCATTTAGCCCTGAAACTTCCTCAATAAGCTGCCCATTTTCATTGTAACGGTAGTCGACCCAATGCATCCGTTGGTAAACGAAGTGGATGGACTCCTCCCGGACCACTTGATATTGATCATTTAAATGATGGATGGAGGCGGACCGTCGCTCAGGATCGGTAATGAGAATAGCATGCGGTAAGTATTGATAAATTGTACTAGAGGACCATTTGCTGTTTTGAAGCTGTTGTATCGAATCGATTAATCCCCATTTGTTGTAAAAATATTTGGTGTAAAAATTGATTCCATTAGACAAATTGTTTGCGGAGAGTTCCTTGCCTTGCTGATAAACAGTCGTGATCATACCGCTGGGTTTTTCGAGGTTCTCCCCTGTAAAGGTCTGCGAAATATAGGTTCCGTCATATTTGCCTTTTTTCTGAGTAGAGTAGATCGGAAGACTGGATCGGGAAATGATGCCCTCAGCATATTGTCTGGATGGTTTAAACGGGATAGCTGCTATGGAATCGAAGAATAGTTTCCCATCGTATTTAAGCGCTTTTTGAGGCGTACTTGACTGCTTATTATTTGTCAATATTGGCTTTGCGGCCTGGAGATACCTTTGACTTTCATAGATCACTTTTGGTCGGCTCTGACCATCAAACAGAATCATGGCATTTCTTTGTTTGAGGGTAGCTACATCCAATGTCCATTTGCTTTTGTTGACGATAAAAGTAAGTTGCTGGGCATCTGTTTTTGTCACTAGGAGCTTAGTCGTGCTATAAGGAATCTGTCGAATAATTTCATTTGCCTTTTGATCATGGAGACGCATCATAAAATCCGTTGATTTATCAGAAGCATTGGTAACAAACAGAATGGCTTGGGTAGGAGCCCCGATTTCAATTGATTTTTTTACCTGAGACTTTGCTACACCCACACAGAAAAGCAATACCGATAGCTGGAAAATCACATAACGCAGTACGCTGGATTTCGGATGACCGTTCATTTGGATAAGGAGGACGCTTACGCTGACTTTTTAGTTTAAGACTTCTTTTAAAAACAATAAGGTATGGGCCCAGGCACGTTTCGCCATAACAGGGTTATATTCCGGTGATTCGGGGTTGGTAAAGGTGTGCCCGGAATTCGCATAGGTAATTATTTGCCAGTCAGCCTTTCCTTCGTTCAGTTCCTTGACTAATCCATCATAATCTTCCTTTGATACACTTTTGTCAGCTGCAGGGTGTTCAACCAATACTTTCACATTGATCGCGGTATTGGGTCTGTCGGGCGATTTGGAGAGTCCACCATGGATACTGATCACGGCTGAAACGGGTAAGCCAGCGCGCGCTGTTTCGAGAGCTCCCGTTCCACCGAAGCAATAACCAATTACTGCAATTTTCTTTGGATCAGCTCCGACTTTTTTCAATTGGTCGAGGGCAGCAGAGATTCGTTGCTGATAGGCTTTGTAGTCAGTTTTGTAGTGACCTGCGATTTTTGAAGCCGCTGTATTGTCCGCTGGAATATTCCCTTCACCATAGATGTCGGCAATGAATGCGATGTACCCCTCTTTTTGTAATTGCAAGGCTGCTTGTGTCGCTTCATTGTCAATTCCTTTCCATGCGGGCAAAATAAGTACCGCTGGACCTTTTTTATCCGTATTGGATGTGATTAGTCCATTCAGTTGCTGTGTTCCGTCTTTATAGGATACCTTTTTTAACTCCTGTGCTTTCATGCTCATCGTGGCAATAGTTAATAGAAATAATGTCAAAGCTGTTTTCATCTGTTCTGTTTTTTATCCGACAGATGTTGTTCGCGATTAAATGAAGTTTTAACTCCCGCGGATTCATCTGCTATTCGATTTGGTTAAACCATTTGTTTATGATCGTCCTTTAAGGTAACTGCCTTGTGTAAGGGCGGGACCTTAATATGTTTTATTAACCTTAATAAACTCAGGATTGTTTTATAGATTCAATAATTCCGATCACATCCAATTGTCCCAGACCTTTTTCATGTGCCGTTTCGTAGGTATCGAGCAAAGTTCCGAGCAATGGATAGGATGCGCCCGCCTTTTGGGCCAATCGGATATCTTTTAACATCAGGTCCAGCGCGAATGCAGCGGTATAGTTTTGTTCGATGAGGAGCGGTGTCTTTACTTTTGTTGCTCCGCTACCGCTTGCACTATCATTAATAATTTCGAGCATTTCGCTACGTTCTATGCCCAATTGGTCAGAAAATAAGATGGTTTCAGCCAAACCTTGGTAAATAATAGATAGAAAATAATTTATGGCTAGTTTTGCGGCGAGACCTTTTCCATTTTTACCGAGATGTTTAATGGATTTCCCCATTTTTTCAAGGTAAGGTCTAGCGCGGTCAAGGTCTGTTTGTTCTCCACCCACCATAATGATCAGTGTACCCTCTGCGGCAGGCTTGGTACTTCCGGCCACAGGTGCATCCAGAAAAGTGGCCCCTTTTTCTTTTAGCTTACGGGCGAGATCAATACTTACATCCTGTGCAATGGTACTCATGTCCACAAATAATTTTCCGCTGATAGGCAGTCCAAGAATTTTTCCATAAACTTCCTGGACGGCGTCGTCATTTGTCAGCATCGTGAAAACAACGTCATTGTCCTTGATTAAATCCGTTATTTCGCTATAAACAGTTGACTGTGCTCCAAAGCCTGCTGTCTTAGCGATATTTCTATTATAAACGGAAAGGGAAAATCCTGCTTTTTCTAGGTTTTTTGCCATGGGATGGCCCATATTTCCTAATCCTATAAATCCTACGTTTTCTGTTGTCATATTAAATTAAATGGTGTGAATCGAGTATTCTCTTACCAATAAAGGTACAAATGTTTTTGTATCCGGGAGTCGCAAAGCTACACTAAGACCGCGCTATTTCGAGATCCGAAGGAGTCGCTGCTATATTCGTGTGTTACCAATTTATTTTGGATTTAAAGTAAGACCCTGATTTCATTTCTGAGCAGTACGATTTTATCTTCATTTTCCAATTTCTTCAAGATCCGCGAGACCACCACACGTGACGTGTTCAAATCTGATGCGATATCCTGATGAGTGAGGGTAAGAATCCGGTCATTTCTGAGATTTACTTTCGCTTGCAAGTAATTGATTATGCGTTCTTCCATGTTGGAAAAGGCAAGATTATCTACCGCCTGAAGCATTTCATTCATACGGTTCGCATAACTCGATATAATGAAATTGCGCCATGAAGAATACTTTCCCATCCAGTTATTAACCTGTTCATTAGGGATCATCGCTACGGTAGTATCTTTTTCTGCCCACGCACGAATTTCACTTTTTTTATTTCCCATACAACAGGCAATAGACATGGTGCAAGTCTGTCCTTGCTCGAGATAATATAGCAGGAGTTCACCTTTTGCTTCATCTTCCCGAACAACTTTGATCGCACCTTCCAGTAGTAGGGGCATGGCTCTGATATACTGATCGGTATCAATAATCAGATCACCTTCATGGAATGTTCTGATTTGTGCAATCTGTGTGATTTCTTCAATTAATGCAGGTTCTAGTATTCCTGCGTAAGCTTGCTCAATGGACAACATAGTTTATTATTATTCATTTAAATATAACGATTTCAATCGTATTGAAAGCTCCATGTCCACTGAAAAAGATGATCGTGTTGATCGTAAAACCCGATCAAGGCAGGCAAGAGAAGTGGTGTTGACGATAAATATGGAGAGGGAAGAATTATTTGAGTTATTCAAAAAAGACAAAATTTTATTTTGATTATTTTTCATGTATTGATATAAAAAAGGTGTTTTTGTTGTGGTTATGTTAACGGTACCGCTTGTCTATTGACTTTTTAATTTTAAAACCGAGTTTAACCTGTGGAAGATTAAAATATGAAGGGAATATAAAAGCTGTATTTATAGCGACCCTAGTGTTAAAATTAGTTAAAAAGACAATCAATTCCTAATTTTGCGGCACAAAAACAAAACAATCACATCTAACATGAAAAAGTCTTTACTTTTTTTTGCACTTGTTTTTGCTGGTTATGGCGCGGTTCATGCACAAACGGCAAATACTAGTTCGGTTTCAGGAGTTGTAAAAGAGGCTACTGGACAAACAGTTAAAGGAGCAACCATTAAAATCACCCACATCCCAAGTGGACAAGTTGTAAGCGGCTCAGCTGATGCTCAAGGAAAATTTCAAATTTCAAATCTTCAGGAGGGTGGTCCCTATAAAGTGGAGGTGACCTACATTGGTGAAAAGCCAGTTGTCATTGAAAACATTATGTTGAAATCGGGCGAATCGTTGAATATAAACCCGACTTTTTCGGAGGGCTCTTCAACGGATTTAGATGAGGTTGTTGTTGTTGGTCATGGTGTTATTGATATTGCTGTAGGTAGAAAAACACCTATTGCGGTTTCAACAATTCACAAAACTGAAATTGAAGAAAAAGTAGGTGCGCAAGATATTACGTCAACTTTGGCAAATACGCCATCTGTTTACATTACGGGACAGGCGAAAGGTTTTGGTGAATCTTCAATGACTACACGTGGTTTTGACCAATCCAATACCGCATTTTTATTGAATGGTCAGCCGGTGAATGGAATGGATAATGGCCGTGTATATTGGTCTAATTGGTCTGGTCTTACCGACATTGCGTCTTTGGTACAGATCCAACGTGGTTTGGGTTCTTCCAAATTAGCGATTTCATCTGTGGGGGGAACGATTAACTTTGTAACCAAGTCCACCGATATGAAAGAAGGCGGTTTTGTGCGGACGACAGTCGGTAATGACATGCTGATGAAAGGAACGGTTGGCTATAGTACTGGAATGATGAAAAACGGTTTTGCCGTTTCAGCAATGTTTACACATTGGTCCGGTGATGGTTATGTGAACGGTACACAAGGGCAGGGACAAAATTATTTCCTGTCTGTAGGTTATAAAGCGAGCGAGAAGCACAACTTTAACTTAATGGTTACTGGTGCCCCACAATGGCATAATCAAGGTTTCACTTCGACATTGGACAACTACTTGAAAAATGGACGAAGATATAACAGTAATGTGGAGATAGTGAATGGTACTGAAGTTAACTACCGTAAAAATTACTACCATAAACCAGTAGCCAATTTTAACTGGGACTGGACCATCGATGATAAGTCTTCTTTATCTACCGTTGTTTATGCTTCTGTAGCAAGTGGTGGTGGTCAGTCGAAAAGAACAGAGAAAACCAATAAGGGCCCTTATTTGTCTGCTGATGTAAACAATCATCAATGGTATGGTATCGTTTCTAACTATAACCGTAAATTAAATGAGAATTTAAATTTCAATGTTGGATTTGACTTACGCGATTATAAAGGTGAGCACTATCGTCAGGTGACCGATATGTTGGGTCAGTCATCAATTGCCAACGTAGGTAACGTAAACTTGGGCAATAATGTCTTTATTACAGAGACTTATTCAACCAATCCATGGAAAGCATTTTCTAGCCAACCTAAATCAACAGAAAATAGATTAGCATGGGATTATGAGCAAATGATCCGTTACGGTGGTCTATTCGGTCAATTAGAATATGCTAAAAATGGTTTTACCGCATTTTTCCAAGGATCGGTTTCACAACAGCAAAATAGCCGTAGAGAATATTATCTAGAGAAACCCGAAAACTCAAAATCGGAAAATGTCAATAATTTTGGATATAACACCAAAGGTGGTGTAAGCTATACCTTGGGCAAACATAGTCTTTTTGCTAACGCTGGATACTATTCACGTCAGCCTTATCAGAACAATATCTTCATGAACTACAGAAATGACGTGAACCCCTATGCGGAGAACGAGAAGATCTTAGGTCTTGAATTAGGGTATAAATTCGTGTCAAGATACATTGATGTGAATGTGAATGCCTATAAAACGACTTGGGAAAATAGGGTGACAGGTAATTCAAAAAATGCTGTAAAAGCAGATGTTGAAAAATACAATCCCACCAATGATCCGAACATCTTAGCGGAAGGTGATTATCTTTATTTCTCAAATTACGGTGTAAAACAAAACCACAAAGGCGTCGAGTTGGACTTCGCTGCCCGTCCATTCAGCGGATTTACCCTTAAAGGTTTTGCATCTATTGGTGACTGGAAATACGATGGAAAATCTGTTACGATTGTCCGTAATGAAGACCGAGTTGTGTTGGCAACAGAAGAAACCGATCTAACGAACGGAAAAGTAGGGGATGCCGCACAAACAACCTATGGTTTAGGTGCCAAGTATTTTATCACGAAAGGTCTGTCTGTTGATGGAGACTGGAGATCCTACGATCGCTTGTATTCTTCAAGACAAGCTGGTCAGGGCAAAGTGTTAGAATTACCTTCGTACCAACTTGTTGATGCCGGGGTTTCTTATAAAATAGATATCAGTGATAAAAACGCAATAAGTTTTAGATTTAACATCAATAACTTATTGAATAAGTTCTATATTTCTGAAGCGACGACGAATATTTTTGAAAACACAAAGGCCGGCGAGAAGAATGAATATTGGAACGGAATCAATACTTCTAACACTGTATTGATCGGTCTTGGGAGAACATGGAACGCTTCTGTGAAGTTTACATTCTAATAAAATATCCTATTTCGTAGTAAGAAGACTCACATAATTGTGGGTCTTTTTTTTGTTTTTTAATAAAAACTTAATACTTTTAGGTGATCTAACTGTCGACCTGATGTTGCATAAATTAATTTGTCTGGAAAATTTACAGATAGGTACCGTCTATTTTTCTGCTTTTGTGGTAAACCTGGATGGGGGAAATACTGGTTTTGCTTTATTTATTAACCAAGAAAATGATCCGATTTTTATTTTTCGAAAAGAGAAGAAAAATGAAGTGTCTTTTCATGTAAATGAAGAACAATTCTTCTGGATTGTAAGAAATAGTCAGTTTACAGCTGGTGAACGTCAGGATTTTTTTGCGGAGTTTGTGGAATTTCTACGTTTAATGGAGGATAAAGTTTCCAATTATGTCTTTAAACGTGAAAAACTTGTCAGATTTACCAATTCAAGAGATATCGTCCGCTACAAATATCTTTATTTGACTGGTGAACTGAATTAAAGCTGTTTTTTAAACAGGGATTGCAGGCTGTTAAATTTCTTTTATATTGAAATTTAGCTTAGTTTTGGGTATGAAGCAACTGATATCAAATCTATCTGTTACCCTTTGGGACAAAGCTGTTACTGAGGCAGATTTTAAACTTCCGCCTCCCGTATTACTTGCTAAGTTCTCTTTTTTGCCAATTTCGTCTTTTTTTCCAACGGATACCATTTCCTTATCCCAAGACCGCTTTGATCACATTCGGGAAGAAGATATCAAACTTTTGTTAAGAGGCTTTTCTATTGGAATCATCGGTGATGAAGATCCTGTACAGCTTTTTGAAGAAGCAATTGCTTTGTCGAAAAGCGTGTTGGCTTACAGTTACCTTGGGCTCTATTATTTTAAAATAAAGGCTTATGATGAAGCTATAGCTGTATATTCCACAGCAATTGAATATTTTAAGGAAGAACCCTATTTTTATGCAAGCCGATGCCTGGTCTATCGCATTATCGGAGAAGATGAAGGCGCATTTTATGATTACCAGATTGCCAAAAGATTGGATTTTAACTATCATAGTGTTTTGGAGTGGCAGGAAAACCAAGCTGAGGTAAGCTACTTTGAAGCAGAGAACCTCGTCATTCAAGAGCTAGAATCTACGCAGAAAGATCTCAGTATGGATGAGTTGAATTCGTTGGGACTTGAGTATGTACACTGTTATGATTATCTGAAAGCAATCGAATTGTATACCTTAGCTATCAACAAAAATACGGCAGATAATAGCAATCTCTTTGTTTTTAGGGGAAGTCTCTATCTTAAACTCACCTGTTTTGAGCTAGCTTTGGATGATTTTAACCGGGCAATTGAACTGGATGACCATCAAACTGCTGCCTATGTTTTCCGTGCGAAGGTATTCGAATCATACCGTTATTCCGAAAAAGCGCTGCAGGACTATGCTAAAGCTGAAGAAAATGACAATAACTCGTCTATCGTTTATGAGGAACGGGCTTCTTTATTTGAGCGCTTAGGTTGTCTACCTGAAGCATTGTCTGATTTCGACCGATTGGTCGAACTGAATCCGGAGGACTTTTATGTATATTCTCTACGGGCAGATCTTAAGGAAAGACTGGAAGATATGCACGGGGCGTTGGCTGATTATTCAATGGCTATTGAGTTGAATCCTTATTATTCGGACTTATATTCTTATCGTGCCGCTATCAAAGAAAAGCTTGGTGATACGGTAGGGGCGAAGTTTGATTTAGATAAGTTTAACGAATTGGAAGACGAGTAAAAAGAAGAAAGCGATTCAAATAAAAGGTACCTCTGGAGAATTGAATAGTTAAGTAGAGGCTTTTTGGAGGACGAATAAAATGAAATGGAAACGGGACGGTCCAAAGTTAGGACGGCCCCGTTTCTATTTTAGGCAAGTGCTGACTGGAGCTGCAATTGACTTGTGTTACACCATTACGATAGATAGGTGGTCTATTATGAATGCTCGCCCTATTTAATGATGCGCTTAATTTTATTTGAACGCTTGATCAGTTTGTGCAATTTGTCATAGTCTTCGCTAGCAATGGAATCATGTAACGACTGTAGTTGCTTGATATGTTCTTCCAGCACTTCCAGCACATTTTCCCGATTTTGTTTGAAGATGGGTGTCCACATATCGGGGGAACTTTTGGCCAAACGCACGGTGGATTCAAAGCCTGATCCTGCAAGCTCAAATATGCGTCCCTGCGATTTCTCTTTTTCCAATACTGTTAATGCTAAGGCAAATGAAGTAAGATGGGAGATATGCGAAACATAGGCTGTATGCACATCGTGCTCGTCAGCGTTCATGAAGCAAGTGCGCATCTCCAGTTGATCCGTGATCGCATCCGTAATTTCGAAAGCGTCTTCATCTGTCCTGAAGGCCTCGACATAAACCATCATCTTTCCTTTAAAAAGACCCGCAACGGCAGCTTCTGGGCCAGAATATTCTGTACCTGCCATAGGGTGAGCCGCAATATAGCGTCCTCGGTTTGAATGGTCTTTGATTTTGTTAAGTATGTTTGTTTTGGTGGATCCCATATCGATAACTACTTGATCGGTGACCTGATCAAGAATCTGTGGAACGACCTGCAAAATAGCATCAACAGGAATAGTCAATATAAGTACCTTACATGTTTTTATTGCTTCTTCCAAGGTCATTGCTTCGTCGATAAAGCCGATCTGCTTCGCTTTGTCAAGATTTTTCTCGCTTTTATCTACACCAATAATCTTACTGCAGAATTTTGTTTCCTTTAGGCGAATGGCAACTGAGCCGCCAATTAAGCCTACGCCTACGATGGCAATATTCATATGTGAATAATTATTAATTCGTGTTTATTGTATGTATAAATGCTTCACATTTATTTTATGGGCTCTTGAAGTCCTGTCTTTTTTAGCATAAGATGAAATAGCTGTTTTGTTTTTCGTCATCAGGAGCTATTTCATCTGACTGAGATGTTAACATTGAAAATTGCTGCTAGAAGCTTTCTTTGATACGTTGGATGGATTCATCAAGAACTTCAACCGTGGCACAGAGACTGATGCGGATGTACTGATTGCCACCATCTCCAAAGATTCCTCCCGGTGTGATAAACACACGTGCTTTATTCAATGCTGCATCGCTCAGCGCATAACCGTCAGCATAGGTGTTCGGGATCTGGGCCCAGACAAATAAGCCTACCTGATCTTTTTGATATGAACAGCCTAATAGGTCCATGATTTCATAAACTTTCTGACGTCTATCAGCATAAATTTTGTTTAAATCCTGGTACCAGGATGCGTCCAGCTGCAGGGCTTTCGCTGCGGCTAGTTGAACGGGAAGAAACATTCCGGAATCCATATTGCTTTTAAAACGTAGTACCTGATTGATACGCTCCTCACTACCAACCAATACTCCGACTCTCCAGCCCGCCATATTGGATGATTTGCTTAAAGAATTTAACTCGATCGCGACATCCTTAGCGCCTTCTATGCTCATGATACTACGTGGTTTATCTGTCAGGATAAAACTATAGGGATTGTCATGGCAGATGAGGATGTTGTATTCCTTTGCGAACGCAATCAATTCACCATAAAATGCATCCGAGGCCGAGGCACCCGTAGGCATGTGCGGATAATTGATCCACATCAACTTGACCTGAGACAGATCTTGTTTACGAAGTTCGTTAAAGTCAATCAGCCAATTTTTTTCCTGCGTAAGCTTATAGGTGATTGCTTCTGCTCCACTTAATCTTACGGCCGCAGCGTAGGCCGGGTAACCGGGATTAGGAATTAGCGCTTGATCTCCTTCTTGGAGGTAAGTCATGCAAATGTGGACGATTCCTTCTTTCGATCCAATTAGCGGTAAGATCTCGGTGTTCGGATTAAAAGTAGCTTGATAATAGCGTTGATACCAATCTGCAACAGCTTGCCTTAGAGCTGGAGCTCCTTTATAATTTTGATAGCCATGTACATTTGGAAGTTGGGCATTCTCATTCAATGTCGCAATTACCTCCGGATGAGGAGGCAAGTCAGGACTTCCAATTCCTAGATTGATTACACGTGCACCCTGTTTATTTAACTCATCTATTTCTCTTAATTTTTTTGAGAAATAATATTCTTCAGTGTGCTGCAATCTTTTGGCAACGTCTATTTGCATTTTGTTTTTAATAATTTTGGTATTTGAATGAAGCTAAATTAGGGAATTATCTATAAAAAGCAGCTATTTTTGTCGTTTTTTCAATTTAATGCGCCGCTCTGTATTTATCACTGAGGTGCAACAATTTTATTGAAAAGAAGTGTATGAGTGCTTTTCTTGATTAATTTGTTATTTTTGTTCAATTTCCTCGCTAAAAGAAATCCTAACGGAAGAGGAGAGATCGACAAATTACTTTTTTGTATAAAATTAATTTGTCTTAGTTCAAAATAAATGAAAACATATTTTAGGCTCTTATCATTTGCTAAACCCATTGAGAAATTTGCAATTCCGTATGTAATCTGCACCTTGATTACGGTTGTTTTTAGCACATTAAATCTAGCATTACTCGCTCCATTACTTCATACACTTTTTAATACAGGGGAAGCTACCGTCGAAACAATAAAACCTGATACTTACACCGATATTTTAGCATGGTTTAATTACTACGCTAGTATGGCAAATGAACAATTGGGTGCTTATGGCGCATTAAAGTACGTTTGTATTGTTATTGTAATTTCTGTATTTATAAGCAATCTTTTCCGCTATTTCTGCCAGCGGATTATGGAGAATTTTCGGATCCACACCTTGTTGAAACTCCGTAGAGCTGTATTTGATAATGTAATGGACCTACACGTTGGCTATTTTACAGGGCAACGCAAAGGAGATATCGTCTCAAAGGTGGCATCCGATGTACAAGTTGTGCAGTATTCGGTCACGGGTACATTGCAAGTAGTATTCAAAGAACCTTTGCAATTGATCGCTTATATCGTGATGCTGTTTAATATTTCAGCAAGACTGACCTTCTTTTCGTTGTTGGTTATTCCTATTTCTGCATTTTTTATTGCCCGGATTGTAAAGAATCTGAAAAGTCAGGCGCGTTCGGCACAGGAGTCCTATGGAAACATGATTTCCTATCTGGACGAAGCATTATCAGGTGTCAAAATCATCAAGGCCTTCAATGCAGTTTCTTTTATCAAAAATAGATTTCACAACGAGAATGAACGCTATGCTAATATCGGGCGTGCGATGGCTAAACGGCAACAAATGAGTTCACCTGTCTCGGAATTATTGGGGGTTATCATGGTGGCCATCATCTTGTTATATGGAGGCCATCTGGTGCTTTCAGGGGATCAGAGTTTGACTGCTCCCGCATTTATCGCCTACATTGCTATTTTTTCACAGGTTATGCGTCCTGCAAAAGCATTGACCGATGCCTTTAGTGGTATTCATAATGGTCTTGCGGCTGGAGAACGGGTATTGGAACTGGTCGATGAGCGGAGTGAAGTGACCGACAGGCCTAATGCAAAAAAAGTTGAAAGTTTTGCACGAAATATTGTTTTTAAGGACGTGAATTTTGCTTACACGAAGGATAAGAAAATCCTTCAGGGGATAGACCTGACGATTGAAAAGGGAAAAGTAGTGGCTTTGGTTGGTCCTTCTGGTGGAGGGAAATCAACATTGGTCGACCTTATTCCTCGCTTTATGGATGTTACCGATGGTCAGATCCTTTTCGACGGTGTGGATTTAAGAGAGCTGGATCAGGATTCCTTGCGTAATATGATCGGTGTGGTCAATCAGGAGTCGATTTTATTTAACGATACCATTTTCAATAATATCGCATTTGCCAACCTGTCTGCGAGTCAGGAAGAAATTGAAGCAGCAGCGAAGATCGCCAATGCACATGAATTTATTCTTAAGACTGATCATGGATACCAAACGAATATTGGCGACAGAGGGGGGAAATTGTCCGGTGGACAACGCCAGCGGATCTGTATTGCTCGGGCAGTGCTGAAAAATCCACCGATCATGCTACTGGATGAGGCGACTTCGGCTTTGGATACCGAATCTGAAAAATTGGTACAGGATTCACTCTATAAATTGATGGACAACCGGACAACAGTGGTCATCGCCCACCGTCTAAGTACGATTCAAAATGCGGACAAGATCGTTGTGATCGAAGCAGGAAAGATTGTTGAGGCAGGGAGCCATAGTGAATTATTGCAACACGAAGGCTTATATAAGAAGTTGATCGAAATGCAGCAATTTACAGATTAAAGGTATTGTTTTGACAGAGTTTTCATCGTCTTTATAACAGGAAAAAGATACACTGCTGAATAAGTGTTATCACAATTTTATTATAACTTTTGTTGCCTTTTCGGTACATTTGTTTAAGATAGGAGATACATTAATGAACGCATTAGATAAATTAAATTTCTTGATCAATGATAAAAATTTAGACATTGAATTAAGAAATATAGCGGAGAAAGTTTTGCGAGAGGAGCGTATCACTTTTGATGAGGGAGTTCTTTTATATGAAAAGGGTGAATTGGGGTATCTTGGTGTCTTAGCCAATTACATTCGTGAGAAACGTCATGGAGACCATACCTTTTTTAATCGCAATTTTCACATAGAGCCCACCAATGTCTGTGTATATGACTGCAAATTCTGTTCCTATTCCAGGCTGATAAAAGAGCGCGCCGAAGGTTGGGAAATGGAAGTCGATGGCATGATGGATATTGTGAAGAAATATGACAATGAAGCCGTTACCGAAGTGCATATTACAGGTGGTGTTGTGCCGAAGCAGAATCTGGAGTTTTATGCGGATTTCTTTAAAAGATGTAAAGCACATCGACCAGAATTACATATTAAGGGACTCACGCCAGTAGAATATTATTACATTTTCAAGAAAGCAAAGTTGAGCCATTATGATGGCCTGAAGTATTTGCAGTCTTGTGGCCTGGACTCAATGCCCGGCGGTGGAGCAGAAATCTTTCATCCGGAAATCAGGGAACAGATTGCGCACGACAAATGTACCGCTGAACAATGGCTGGACATTCATGAGCAGGCGCATCGTCTGGGGATGCATACCAACGCAACGATGTTGTATGGTCACATTGAGCAGTTTTGGCACCGGGTGGATCACATGGAGCGTTTGAGACAGCTTCAAGACAAAACGAGCGGATTTCAAACATTTATTCCGTTGAAATTTCGAAATAAGGAAAACCAAATGTCGCACATCCCCGAGGTTTCGGTTATCGAAGATTTAAGGAACTATGCGGTTGCGCGGATCTACATGGATAATTTTGACCATATCAAAGCGTATTGGGCCATGATTTCGAGAGACACTGCACAATTATCGTTGGCTTTCGGTGTGGATGATATTGATGGCACTTTGGACGATACAACCAAAATCTACAGCATGGCCGGTGCCGAGGAGCAAAAACCCGGGATGACAACGCAAGAGGTCGTGGAATTAATCAAGAAGGTAGGACGTCATCCCATCGAACGGGATACATTATATAATGTGGTAACAGACTATAAAGATGTTGTCTTTGACGAAGACTCCAAAAAGAAAAGTTATTACGCACTACCTGTTGTGAACTCATAAATTAGACTATACCCATTTTGAAAAAGACATTTTATTTTATACGACACGGACAGACTGATCTAAATTTAAAAGGCATTGTGCAGGGGAGAGGGGTTAATTCTCCATTAAATGAAACCGGAATGGCTCAGGCTCAGGCTTTCTTTGAACGGTACAATACGGTGCCTTTTGACAAAGTATACACTTCAACTTTATTGCGTACCCACCAGACGGTAAAGGGTTTTATTGATCTTAACTTGCCTTGGGAACAGCTCGTCGGATTGGACGAAATTAGCTGGGGAATCTACGAAGGAAAGGAGCAGACGCCCGAGTTGTTGACTGGTTTTGAACAATTGGTTGCTGCATGGCGTAACGGAGAATTGGATGTCAGTATTGAAAATGGAGAGTCTCCTAACGCATTGATGAACCGTCAGCAAGTTGCACTGGATCATATGCTGGCCCAAACAAATGAGGAAAATATCCTTGTTTGCATGCATGGTCGTGCACTACGTATTATGCTTTGCCTGATGACTGGCATTGATGCCCGATATATGGACGATTTTCCGCACACAAATACTGCTTTATATAAATTGCTGTACGATAATGGTCAATTTGAAATTATAGATCATTACAATACAGATCACTTAGAAGCATTAATGAATGAATAAAATTAGAGTTTCAGCCGTATCTTACACAAACACTTATCCGTTTTTGAACGGAATACGTAAATCAAAGGTTATGGATCAGATTGATCTCAGTGTCGATTATCCAAGTGCCTGCGCACAAAAAGTAATAGATGACGAGGCCGATATGGGAATTATTCCAACGGCCGCACTATTAAATCTCCCCGAATATTACATCAATACGGATTTTTGTATTGGAACCGAAGGCGCCGTTGATTCGGTGTTTATTTTTTCCAATAAGCCCATTACCGAGGTGGAAACCCTCAAGTTGGACAAGCAATCGCGTACATCGAATGGTCTGGCCCGTGTGCTGCTAAAGAATTACTGGAAGAGAGAGGTTCAGTTGATTACTGACGACGGGGTGGAGCCAGATGCTTATGTCCTGATCGGTGACCGCACCTTCGGTAAAAAGAATACCGTACCCTATGTTTATGACTTGGGAAAGGAATGGTTTGATTTTACTGGATTGCCTTTTGCGTTTGCACTATGGGTAAGCAATAAAAAGTTGCCCGAATCATTTGTCAAAGATTTCAATGATGCGCTCGCCTATGGCGTAGCTCATGCGACCGATGTCATTGAGGGACTGCCTGAATTTGAAGGATTTGACTATACAAAATATTTAACGGCACATCTTGACTTTCACCTAACGGATAAAAAACGGGAAGCTGTACAACGTTATCTGGGCTATTTAAAAGATCTGGATTGATCAAGTAAAGCTTAGCGTGCCAAATAAAAAAAGAGGTTTGCCAGCAAACCTCTTTTTTTACACGTAGATACACGTCGTTATGCTTTCTAAGTTCTGCCAACTTTCACTTTTCGGCCTTTGACCTTCTGTCCATTTGCGGCATTAATGATCGTTAAAGCAAGTTTGCGTTTAACCGCAACATAAGCAACTTTGTCTTTGACTTCGATAATGCCAATATCGTCTTTTTCGATTCCGTCCAGATTTAACAGAAAGCCAACAATGTCAATTTTGTTGATTTTATCCTTCCTTCCTGCGCTGACATAAAGTGTCGCAAAGGGAGAATTTTCGGGAAGATCATAAAAATCCGGGAATTCTTCTTCAGCTGTATCAGCGGAAATGTAGGGATAATTTTCTTCGGGTTTTAATATCACATACACATCACCTTTGGCCTGCATACGTGCCGTGCGTCCGTTACGATGGGTAAAGTCATCTTCTTTATGCGGAAGTTGATAATGAATGATGGCATCTACCTCGGGAATATCCAGCCCCCGGGCAGCAAGATCTGTTGTAATCAAGACATTGTTGGAGTGGTTTCTGAACTTTAGCAGCGCTAGTTCGCGGTCCTGCTGCTCCAAGCCTCCGTGAAAAATGTCATGAATAATATTGCGATTATCCAATAAGTCACTGATATGCTCTACAGCATCGCGGTGGTTGCAAAAAATAATCATTTTTTTTGTGCCGATCTTGCAGATAAGTTTTAATAGTGCTTCGAGTTTCTTTTGGCTGGTAGCAACTACTTTTTTTATTGTGATCCGTGGGATATTGTTTGCATTTTTCAGGAAATCGACAGTAATGGGATCCTGAATCTGTGTAAAGGCCGGAATCGTTTCCATTGTTGTCGCAGATGTCAATACGCGCGATTTAATTTGGGGCATATGCCGAATGATAAAATCCATTTGCTGATGAAATCCAAGTTCCAGTGACTTGTCAAATTCATCCAGTATTAGGGTATGGATCTGTGTCGGATCAAAATTTCCTTCTTCAAGATGCTGTTTTATTCGACCGGGAGTACCGATCAGAATAGATGGCGCATCTTTGAAAGCATTTTTTTCGATTCGTGTGCTATGGCCACCATAGGCGCAAGTCACTTTGTATCCTGTTGTCAGTTTCCGGATGACTTGCTCGATCTGTAAAGCAAGTTCACGGGTGGGCACTAAAACCAGGACCTGTACTTCACGGGCAATATCTTTTAGCTGTTGTAGTATTAATAATGAAAAGGCCAATGTTTTTCCTGACCCCGTAGGGGAGAGTAGGATGAGATCTTTATCTTGTTGATAGGCGTCCAATACCTTTTGTTGCATTTCATTCAGGGATGAAATACCTAATTTGTTTAGAATAGCTTCTAGCTGCATGGCAACAAAAGTACGAATTAAAACGAAAAGGTAATCCACCTCTTTCAGATGGATTACCTTTATTAGATTTTTGTATTGGCCTTTATTGCAAATGAATGCTTTTTAAGATCCGAATTATAATACTTTATAAGTATCGGTTTATAGTATGTCAATACCTTCTTCTCGTAGAGCTTGTTTTTTATCCTCTTCCCAGATGCTGACCTGTACTTCGCCGATATGTTGTTTTTTTAGCATAAACATGCATACACGCGACTGGCCAATACCGCCGCCCATAGACTCGGGCAGTTCATCGTTAAGAAGCATACTGTGGAACGTGAGTTTGGACTTTTCGCTGCAATTTCTGATTGCCATCTGATGGGCTAATGCTTTTTTATCGACACGGATACCCATGGATGAAAGTTCGAATGCTGAATTTAAAATCGGGTTCCAAACAAGAATATCACCATTTAAACCATTGTATCCAGCTTCGTTAGTGGTGCTCCAATCGTCGTAATCTGCCGCCCGACCGTCATGTGCTACCCCATTGCTCAGTGCGCCGCCAATGCCGTACAGAAATACTGCCCCGTATTCTCTTGTGATGGCATTTTCTCGTTCTTTGGCACTTAAATCGGGGTACTTTTGCAGTAACTCTTCCGAGGAGATAAATGTGATGGTCTCCGGTAGGATCGCTTTTATATGAGGGTATTTACGTTCTACCTGCAATTCTGTAAATCGAAGTGATTCGTATATATGGAGTACAGTATCTTTCAAGAGAGCCAAATTACGTTGATCCTTTCCAATCACTTTCTCCCAGTCCCATTGATCCACATAAATGGAATGTATGGGGGTGTAATCCTCATCAGGACGAAGGGCTTTCATGTCTGTGACAATACCTTCACCCGGTAACATTTCAAGCTCTTTTAGCCGAACTCTTTTCCATTTCGCCAACGAATGAACCACGACGGCACGCTTTTCATTTAGGGATTTGATCGGAAAGGAAACAGGGCGCTCGATGCCATTCAGGTCATCGTTTAATCCTGTGCCATCCAGAACCACCAACGGTGATGAAATTGGAATCAGATTTAGCTTGTTTTTTAATTCTTGGACAAATGTATCTTTGACGAAGCTGATAGCAACTTCGGTGTTTAAAAGTTTTCTTCCCTCCATATGAGTCAATTGAAAAGCAATGTACGGATCGTTGTACATCGCATCATTTTTTCTTATTCAGTTATTTGATACAAAAATATGAAAATAACATTTGCTAATATGTTTTGTTGTGATTTTTGATATTTATCCATTAAAATCTTGAAAAAATATAAATATTACAAGAAAAAGCGAATAGGTCAATATGTAATTATAAAACTATTAATTTGTCGGTGCAACTAACCTTGGCCGCTGATAAAAAAGCCCTGAAATTATTTCAGGGCTTTTTCTGTTCTATTGGATGGGATCAGGTTATACCGAGAAACTTTCTCCGCAGGCACAGGTACGGCTTGCATTTGGATTATGAAATTCAAATCCCTTTCCGTCCAGTCCATCGGAGTAGTCAAGTTCCGTTCCCGCTAAATAGAGGAATGATTTAATATCCAAACAGATTTTCACTCCTTTATCTTCGAAAAACTGATCACCCTTTTTTTCCTCATTATCGAAATTCAGTTTATAGCTTAAGCCTGAGCAACCACCACTTTCTACAGCAACACGCACAAAGTAATTGCTGTCATATTGCTCATCCTTCATGATTTCCTCGATACGAGTCTTTGCTTTATCAGTAACTGTAATCATAGTTCTATCTTTGTCTACAACAAAGATACATACAATCTCGCTATATTTCGTCTGCTCTTAAGTTTTTAGAATGTCATAAATTAACTGATCAAACCCGCTTTATAAAGTTGCCATATCGGCGATTGATCCCTTATTTTTTGTACGGCTTCTTTGATCAATTGTGCACATTGTAGAATTTCTTCACGCGTAGTCAAAATACTTAAGCTAAATCTGATCGCAGAAAGCGCATCTTCTTTGGATATACCCATGGCCAGCAGTACATGCGAGGGCTCCCTTGATCCGGTTACACAGGCGGAGCCTGAGGACAGGGCCAAAGTAGGACAGGCGGTCATAATCTCGCTTGCGAGCACATGTTTGAAACTGATATAGCTTGTCGTTGGGAGTCGGGGAGTATTTTGCCCATGTATCGTAATTTCAGGGATATCAGCCAATTCATTTTCCAGCAGATCCCGATACTCCTGAACGGTCGCATAGACTTGCGGAGTTAGCATGGAGATCGCCATTCCAAAGCCGACGATAGCCGGAACATTGTAGGTGCCGCCCCGAAAACCATTCTCCTGACCGCCGCCTAAAATTAATGGTGTAAGCTGAATTGGCTTTGACTTGCGTCGAATGTACAGCGCACCGATTCCCTTTGGGCCGTGAATTTTATGTGCACTTAAACATAAGAGATCGATGGGGAGCTGCTGCAGGTCAATCGCAACTTTCCCGATTGCTTGTGTGGCGTCGCAAAAAAATAGGATATCTTCTTCTTGACAGATGGTTGCCACCTGTTCGATCTCAGAAAGTACGCCTGTCTCATTATTCGCCGCCATCAGGCAGATTAGTATGGTTTTGGTTGTAATGGCACTTTTAAGATCATCTAGCGAGATGTGCCCTCGTTCGTCAACAGGGAGATAGGTGACTAGGGCACCCTGTTTGGCCAGCTGTTCGCAGCAGCTTAATACCGCTTTATGTTCTGTAGCAGCTGTAATGATGTGATTTCCCCGGGACCGGTATCTGTCGAATACGCCCTGCAGTACGGTATTGATGCTCTCCGTAGCACCGGAATTGAAAAAAATTTCCTTTGGCGTACAATTTAAAGCCTTGGCGACCTGTGCTCTGCTCTGTTGGACCGCTGCATTTGCTGCTCTACCCATCTGGTGATAAACACTGGACGCATTAGCGTAATTTTGGATGAAATAAGGGGTCATCTCCTGCCATACCTCATCCAAAATTCGGGTGGTTGCATTGTTGTCCAAATATATGGTATCCTTCATCAGTATAAAGATAAGGATAATGCTGTTTATGCAGAAGCTTTCACATCAACTTCCTTCTTTTTGACATTGGGGTCATAGCGTAATCCCGGGGTCAGCCAGTACATTAAAATGATACGTGAATACCGGTAATTGAAGGGAGACATTAATACAACACTTAATATAGCAACAGTTGCATAAAGAATGAAGGATGAATCATTTCCAGTAAAGATATAAGTTGCCATACAGGCTGTGACCATCTCCGCAATGGCAAATGCATAGGTGACGTACATGGCACCATAGAAATAGCCTGGTTCACGCTCATAACGAAGGCCACAATATTCGCAGTGACTGTTCATTTTTTGAACCTTTAGACCATAGGCCGGACCTTTATATACATGACCGACTCTACACCTTGGACATTTTGCTTGCCATGCCGCTTTAAATTCGGATAATTCGTATTTAACTTCTTCCATAGTTATAATTGTTTTCTGAACTCCTCAGGTGTGAGATCAGTGTATTTTTTAAAAAATTTGGTGAAATAAGAGTTGTCCTTAAACTGCAATTCATTTGCAATTTCAGTGATATTTAAATTTCGATTGATCAAGAGTCGCTTCGCTTCCAGAACAATTCGGTTGCGGATGATCTCACCCGCGGACTGACCGATATAGGATTTACAGATCGCATTCAGGTGATTGGGGGTGATAAACAGTTGATCGGCATATATGCTCGGTAATTTGGTGGATTTAAACTGTTGCTCTACCAATTGCTGAAAACTATTGAATATTTTATGATTATACGGGTTGCTGCCCTCTTTTTGCTCTTTTTCTGAACAAATAGAAACAAACAATAAAAATTGGAGCAGAAGGGTACGAATATAATCTTCGGATAATCCGACAGACTTGGCCGATAAGATTTCGTCAAGGATATTTGTCGCCTGCGCACGGCAAGGTTCTTCCAGTTCAAAAATTAGATGTTCGATTTTACCCTGTAGGAAACTAAAGCGCTCCAGATAATCTGTCCGTAATAAAAAGGACTGGAAATAATCAATCGAAAAATTAACCACGTAACCCGCTTCATCACCCGCAAAGTTCCATGTATGCACTTGACCGGGAGCCATGAAATAAATCTGAAATGGCTGAATTTTGTAGTGATTAAAATCGATAATATGATTACCTGAACCTTTCGTGAATAGTACAAAATGAAAAAAATTATGCTTGTGAGGAAACACCATATTATCATGTTTGATGACGTATTCACTTAAATTATCAATATGGATAGTTGTTTTGTTGTTGAGATCCAGACTGCAACTATCTATGATGGGAATGGTATTTTTTCTATTCATAATACAAAATTAGCTTTAATAATCTTTATTTAGTGGTGTTAATTTGTTATTTTATGGTATTTTTCAACGATTTTAATATTTTAAACATCAGGCAAGGATGTTGGAACAATACTTGTTTCAAAAGGCGTGGAAATATATTTAATTCATATGGAAAGTAATTTAAATAGTTTGGAAACTAGATTTGGACGATTGACTGATATCGTCATCGATTCGATACCGGGTATTATTGGTGGTATTGTTTTATTGGTTATCGGTAAATATGTTATAGCTTTGGTCAACCGATTGCTGCACAAACGTTTTGAGAAGAGAAATGTGGATCCCTCAATCCGCACATTTATCTCCAGCATTGTAAAGATCGTAATGTGGGTAATGTTGCTATTGACCGTGGCAAGCCAAATTGGCATACAGACCACTTCATTTATTGCAGCCTTGTCTGCTTTTGGTTTGGCCGTTGGTATGGCACTTCAAGGGAGCCTGAGCAATTTTGCCGGAGGTGTATTGATTCTGATGTTTAGACCATTTGAAGTCGGGGATTATATATCAAGTGCCAACGGTACTTCGGGGACAGTAGAGCGCATTGATATTTTATACTCGACATTGATCGGCGACGATGGTGTCCGAATCTTCAGCCCGAATGGTCCGTTAGCCAATTCGGTGATCAAGAACTATACAAAAATAGTTCAACGGATGTTTGAATACACGGTGAGCATATCATACGATAAGAATGTGAAGGATGCAAAGGACATTATACTTAGGGTGCTTCGTTCTAATGAAACTGTGCTGACTGCACCTGAACCAACAGTATTTGTTAAAGAATTGGGAAATAATTCAATTATATTAACGGTAAGAGCATGGACAAAGCGTGAGCATTATTGGGCTGCACGCAATTCGATGCAGGAAAAAATTATGCTGGAACTGGAACGGAATGAAATCAGTGTTGCACCCAATCCTACACAGATTAGCATTGTCCCTAATGCAAATGACCAAGGAAGTCCGGTTAAGGTCGACGTTTAATCATCTGCCAGAGCACGAATAAGAATAAAGTACCGGTAGGCTATTATGGCTTGCTGGTACTTTTTTAGTTTAAGCGGATCCTTCTTCCCATATTTGGGAAGAATTGCTTTATTGAGCTTATTTAGGAACTGAAAAAAATGTCGTTTCATGTATAGACTTCTGGATTAATTGTTTGTGGCATCTTTTCGCCTCTGATCGCTGCCAATAAATTGCTTGCCGCCATTAAGGCCATATTGTCTCTGGTTTCGACGGTTGCGGATCCGATATGGGGCAGAATACAGACATTTTCAAGATTCAACAAAGGGTTGTCGGCTGCCATCGGTTCGGGATTTGTCACATCGAGTCCGGCTCCCCATAACTCCCCTTCACGCAGCGCCTTGGCTAAGTCTTCTTCTTTCACCAATCCTCCACGTGCAGTGTTGACCAGAATCGCCGTATTTTTCATGCGTTTAAATGTGTCCTGATTGAATCTATTGGCTGTCTCCGCAGTAAGTGCGGCATGAATGGAAAGAACGTCACTTTGTGTCAACAGGTCATCAAAGTTGACATATCTTGCCCCGAGGACCTGCTCGGCTTCCGCGTTGCGCCCACGGTTATAATAGATGATTTCCATGTTATACGCCGCTCTTGCTTTTCGGGCAAATTCGAACCCAATTCTTCCGAGACCATAGATACCCAATGTTTTATTGTTAAGTTCTATACCTAAATGAGCAGTTGGGTCAAAACCTTTCCATTGTCCCCGAAGAATCTGTTTATGGTTAAAGAAAGCTTTTCTGGAAACAGCTAGCATCAGCAAGAAGGCAACATCGGCCGTAGCTCCAGACAGCACGCCCGGAGTGTTGCTTACGGGGATGCGGTATTGAGTTGCTGCAGAAACGTCAACGTTATCATAACCAACACTCATTAGGGATAGCGCTTTAAGATTGGGACAGTTTTTGAAAAAATCCACATCAAACCTTTGCATACCGCCATTCAGGATATAGTCACACTGTTGTCCGGCTTGAATAAGCTCGCTAGGAGAGAGCGGAATGGATGAGTCATGTATTGTTACCTGATGTCCGGCAGCTTGTAATAAATCTATACCTTTTTGCGGAATTCGTTTCGTAATAAATATCTTCATGTAAATGTTGTGTTATTCAATAGCTTGTTGTACAACAAAATTAAGAGGGCCCGTTTTATATGGCCTGTAATCAAAGTTAACTCTTAATCATTTGGGTCACAACAAAACAAATCGTTTTTATTAGAACAAAAAAAGCTATATCGTTGTTTCGATATAGCTTTGATAATGATATTTTGCTTTTTTATTTTGTATGAAGCAAATAATCCAAAATGCTTTTTCCTTGGTTATCGACTGAAATTGCGACATTGGACAAGACGACTACGGCACTTTTTTTATCCGGAGATAAAGCCAGATAAGAACTGCTTCCGGCTGTCCCTCCGTTATGCCAATAAAAAGTAAGATCATCAAGTAGGTTCATGTGCCATGCTAACCCCAAATCAGTGTCGGGCGGAAGAAAGAAGGTAAACAATCTAGTGTTGGCCATTGCATTTTCCAGTGGACTCTGCGGCATCTTAAACTGTGCGTTCGCAAATTTAAGTAAATCTTCCAAGGTGGATTTTAACCCGCCGGCAGCACTGAAAGCATCGAAAGACCAGGCCGTTACTTCCTGCCCATTCTTGTCGTATACTTTAAAAGTATCTTTTCTTTTTGGATCTAATACCTGAAAGGTATTATTCATTTCAAGTGGTTTACAGATTATTTCGCGGACAATTTGATCATACGATTTTTTGTAGATGCTAGCGATGATATCCCCAAGTACCGCGTAGCCAAGATTGCTGTATTCGTATTCCTGCCCCGGTGTCTTTTGATTTTTGAAACCGGATAAATAGTTATAGAGTGCTTTTCTATCGTATGCCTTGTAAGGGTCATTTCCGCTGTATCCTTTTACTTTTTCAAAGTTGTCTGGCAGCCTCGGAAATCCAGATGTGTGGTTGGCTAGCATCTGAAACGTTATTTTAGTCAGATCTTCGTTCTTTTGGAGTGTATCAGGAAGGAATAAGGATATGGGTTGATCTAACGTTATTGTGCCCTCTTCAACGAGATTGGACAATAAGATGGCTGTAAAGACTTTACTGAGCGAGCCGATTTCGTAAAGCGAGGTTGTTGTCGGTAATGTTTGATTGCCTTTTGCTGTCTCGCCGTAGAAATAGGTTTTGGACTGCCCGTTTTTAATAATGCCTATGGCAAGAGACTGGGCATTTTGTTGCTTTAGGTAAGAATTTGCAACAGAGTCGATGAAAAAGTCATCTTTGTCCACGGTTTTTGACGGAGTGACTGTCTCTATCGTTTTTTCTGGGCTGCTTTTATCTGAAGCAGGTTGGTTCAGCTGGCTAAAGTGTAAGGTGTTAAACTTAAGTGTTGAATCTGTGGCAAATAATAGCTCATAAGACTGACTGTCAAAATCCAGGCGGTAGGTTGCCGCTCCTTTTTCAAAACTAGTGATTTCAGAACTTTTTACCCTACCCAAAGGGTAGATCTGCCGCAACATCTGTGTGAATTTCGGAAGACTGTATTGCTGTTTATAGGAGTCGCTCGCTAAATTATAGGCAGAGTCAGTCATCTGGGAATTGATAAAAAATTCCAATTTGTTATAAACTCCTTTGTTGACCTGTTCCGCTTGATTTGTCTGGGCAAAGGAGTAAGAAGTGATGCCCAACAATATTGCTGTATAAAAATGTTTCATAACCATTGTTAGGCACAAATCTACGGAATGTTTAAATTCCAATCAATTGTTTTAATCGGGCATAGCCTGATTTACTGATATTGAGCTTCTCACCGGAGACCAATGCAGCGATATAAGAGTCCTTTTCGTAAGGCTCCAATTTAGCCAGCTGATCGACCTTAATGATAAACGAACGATGGATACGTACAAACTGATTTGGGTCTAGGGATTTTTCAAAAAATGCCATGGTTTTATTCTTGAGGTACATGCCATCTTTGGTATGAATCTTTACGTAGTCATCATAAGATTCCAGGTATTTGACTGTATCAATAGGGATTATTTTGATCTGTGTACCTGTTTTGACAACGATACGGTCGATCTTTGTTTCGTCTTGCGCAGCGAGAACCTCGTAGTTGGGTTGTACCTTTTTCTCGGGAGCGGAATAGCTGGACCTAAACTTTTCCAAAGCTTTTTTGAAACGCATCGGAGATACAGGTTTTAGCAGATAATCCAGGGCATTCTTCTCAAAAGCTTTTAAGGCATACTCATCAAATGCAGTTGTAAAAATAATAGCTGGAGGGTTATCGACCAGTTCGAGCATTTCAAAACCGGTCAATTTTGGCATCTGTACATCCAAAAAAACCAAATCCGGTTCATATGTCTGGATTGCTTTAACGCCTTCAAAACCATCTCCACATTCAGCCATAACGCTCACATCAGCTTCATTTTTTAAGTAGCCCGCAATAATGGAGCGTGCTAGGGGTTCATCATCAATGATAACGACTTTAATCATATTGAGGTATTTTTAGGGTGCTAGTAAATATATTGTCCTGAATCTGAGTTTCCAGAAGATCATTTCTGCCATATAGCAGATATAATCTACGTTGAATACTGGAAAGCCCAAATCCGGTTCCTTTTTTCGGTTTTGATTGTTCTTCTACATCAAAAGGGTTGGTAATTTGGATGTGAAGCTGGCCCTCATGTGAGGTGCATTTTATTTGTATGTCGACTTGGTCGGTAATATTGTACAATCCATGCTTTATGGCATTTTCTACCAAAGGCTGGATAATCATTGCGGGCAATTTACTCGTAAATATTTCCTCAGAGGAGGAAATGGAAGTGTTCAGACGATGACCAAAGCGCACTTTTTCAATGTCAAGGTAGAGTTGCAGATGGTCTAGTTCTTCTTCCAATGTAATAATCTGATTGTTTTCCTTTCTCATCGTACCCCGTAAAAAATCGGACAGTTGAAATGTCATATTACGGGCTTCATCCGGATTGGCACCAATAAGGGCAATGATCGAATTCAAGCTGTTAAATAAAAAGTGTGGTTGCAGCTGTTGCCGCAAATTATAAAGTTCTGCTTCGCGAAGCAGGTTTTCGGATTCTTGTTTTCGTTTGATATTATTAATATTATCTTCCTGAATATTCCAGACGATATTAATAATAGCGACCGAAGTGAGGATAAGGAAGTTAACTATACCCCGAAAAGGTAGCGTCAAATCCAAAAGTGTGATAAAATTTGGCTGGATAAAATAATTCATTAAAAAACGACTCAATCCAGTACTAATGGCGGCCATAATTAAGCCTATGATCAATACCTTCCATATCTCCCGCGGTTGTGGTGTGTAGAAGTTTAACGCGGAGGACATACCGTAGCAGCAAAACATCATCACGGCACTATTGATCAATGAATCTTTAAACGCCAGTTGCGAATCAAAGCCTGAGCGTAGCATCAGTAAATATTGTAATGCAAGATATCCGATAAATACGGAGATACAAATAATGCCTATTAAACGACTTTTAATACTGAGCGTCAGCCTATTTTTCATCGATTAAGCATTTTTTATCGTTAAGTTACCCAAAATACAAGTGCCGGTAATGTAGATCTTTTTATCCGTATCCGGGTTGTAGATCGTCTGGAACCTTCGGTCATCGACAGATCCTAAGATAGAAGCCACATTGCTGAATACCGTCCAATGCGGTGGGATAATAATACGCGCACTGCCAAATAATTGAAAGGTGTCAATGACGATTGCCTGCTGGATGTCTGCTTTTGTTAGATCCAGTTCAATACTCCCAAAGACATTGGTCAAATTGCCGCCTCTAAAATGTTTGGAATAGATGACTTTCTTTTGGCCTGCAAAAATCGTGTTCAGATTAAGGCTGTCTTCAAAAGACTGATGAAATGATTTGTTCTCTTTGTCGCCAAAAGCCTGCGCGTTGGGCGAGGCTTGTTGGCTTGATCCGTATTGTTCGTTAAAAGGTTTTGCGTCAGCATCCGGGGCCGTTGTATCAGCGGGACTATCCGTCGGTATATTGACCCGTTTATCCCAATCGTATGGATTTTGCGGCGGATTGGGGAAGGTAGGCGGCACCATCGGAGGTTTCCGTTTACTCATGATAAAATAAATCCCAAGCGAAATGATGATGATAGGGACGGTTACGGAACCAAAGTCAGTACGCATCATCCTTGAAATAAGGCTGGCTCCGCCGATAATTAATAGGATGATTGCCGATTTTTTCTGAAATTGGGAATTGACGCCGATAACAAGGCCGATGATGATCAATATCGTTGGCCAGCTAAATAACCAGTTCGGAAACCAGTTTCCTAGATTGAGGTTATTCAATAATAAGAATATACCTACAATGATCACAATGGCCCCCACGATATTGCGGCTGTTATTGCTGTTTGGTATGATAGGTTCTTTTTCCATAATGTTTTTACTATTTATGACTCAAAGATAGAGGCACAAATAAACTATACATATTCGCTTTAGGTAATACAACTTATATTTTCGGTAAATGTACTGATTTCGTCGGTAAAAAATATTGTTGTTTAATTTTTATCCGATGTCGGTTGAACGAATATATCATTTTTGCGGTTTATTGTCTTTTTTTTTAATATTATTTGGTGTATTAAAATGAATTATTATATATTTATCAAAGATTAAGATTACTTTAAACTTAAATAACAACCAATGGGAGATTTTGAAAACAAAGAGCGTGAAGAGGTTTTTTCAAAAAAGGTGAGAGCAGGTAAGCGAACTTATTTTTTTGATGTAAAAGCAACTCGATCGAACGATTACTACATTACTATCACAGAAAGCAAGAAGCGCTTTGAGGATGGCCAGTTTATTAAGCATAAGATTTTCTTATA
>NZ_DLJD01000002.1:0-13209 GCF_002484085.1 Sphingobacterium sp. UBA7625 | reverse complement strand
ATGAACCAGAATTCTTACAAGCAGTAAAAGAAGTTACAGAGGATTTATTTCCTTATATCACCAACAATCATCCTGAGTTTTTCGACCAAAAAATTCTTGAACGTCTTACCGAACCTGAACGTATTATTTCTTTTCGTGTAACTTGGTTAGATGACAATCATCAGGTGCAGGTAAACCGTGGATACCGTGTACAAATGAATAGTTCTATAGGTCCATATAAAGGAGGTCTCCGCTTCGCTCCTTCTGTGAATCAGAGCATCTTGAAATTCCTTGCTTTTGAACAAGTTTTCAAAAACAGTTTAACGGGCCTACCGATCGGTGGTGGTAAAGGCGGTTCTGATTTTGATCCAAAAGGTAAATCAGATAATGAAATCATGCGTTTTTGCCAGAGCTTTATGACGGAATTATATCGTCATATAGGTGCGGATACAGATGTTCCTGCTGGGGATATCGGTGTTGGTGGACGTGAAATCGGTTTTTTATTCGGACAATTTAAGCGTCTTCAGAATAACTTTACCGGTGTTTTAACGGGTAAAGGTGAATTGTGGGGTGGTTCCTATATTCGTCCGGAAGCTACCGGATATGGACTTTTATACTTTGTTGACTGCATATTTAAACATAAAGGACAATCCTTAAAAGGTAAAGTCGCAACAGTTTCAGGTGCTGGTAATGTTGCATTTTATGCAGTTGAAAAAGCAATGCAATTAGGTGCAAAAGTAATTACTGTCTCTAATAGCCTCGGCACATTGCATGATCCAGATGGCTTTGATACTGAGAAGATGGCTTTTGGAGCAACTTTGGGACGAAATTTAGATCAATACCCTACCCGTTATCCAAATGCACAGTTTTTGCCGGGACAAAAACCTTGGCAGTTTAAATGTGATATCGCATTACNNCTGAAGGTGCTAATATGCCTTCCACGGCCGAAGCAATTAAGGTTTTCTTAGATGCCAAAATTAGTTTTGCTCCGGGAAAAGCAGCAAATGCAGGTGGAGTTGCTGTCAGTGGTTTGGAAATGTCCCAAAACTCGATCCGTACACAATGGGGTACCGAGGAAGTTGATAGCCGTCTGAAAACAATTATGGAAAGCATTCACGAGACTTGTTTGAAATATGGCAAAGAAAGTGATTTTGTTAACTACTTAAAAGGTGCCAATATTGGCGGCTTTATTAAAGTAGCTAATGCTATGAAAGCCCAAGGAGTTGTATAATCAGCCTTTTTCTAATCATATCATAATCCTGAACGCTCAAATGTATTTCATTTGGGCGTTTTTTTATACTTTTATGGTAATTTTTAAAACAAAGAGATTTACATGAGATTAATAGCGGAACTCCCCCATCCTGATTGCAAGATTTCCATCTTTGGAATGAATCAAAAATTCATCATCAAATTTGAACAAGGAAATCTGGAGCAATCCTATAAAATTGCAGAGGTTGACATCATAGGCGGCGTAAATGGTGTTTTTGAATTGCTTGATGAGGAATTTCTTAAAAGTGTAATAGATCAGTTCTCTTTAATGCGTCAATCTTTTAACGGTGCTTACAGTAGATACGAATAGCGACAATATGTTAAACTACCTTTATTTTGCGGCATTTTGGGCTTGCCAAATTGTCTCCTCTATCCTATTTAAACTGGGCGGTATTCACCCTAAGTATAAATGGGCTGCGTTGATTGTTGGGAATATTATTTTGCTTTCGGCAAGTTGGTTTCTCATTCAATTATTTAAGAATGTCTCTCAACCTATAGTTATAGCATTATGTTCAGGAGGGACTTTTCTGACGGTTCAGTTGGCAATGGCATTTTACTTTAAAAGTCCACTGAGCTGGCTGCAAGTTGTCGGTATGTTTGTTATCATTGTGGGTATGGTGATGATCACCTTTGGTGGCAAAGATCAAGCGATCTAAAAAATAAAGAGCACTCGCATGCGTACATATGCGAGTGCTCTTATATTGCTATAAATAAGCGTAAGTTATTCCGTCTCCACCACGATCTTGATGCTCGTCTTCAAATCGGCTGACATGACTATATTTACGTAAGTAATCCCGAATGAATTTTCGCAGAATACCGTCTCCTTTACCGTGGATAATTTTTAGTGAAGGATAGCCTACCATAACAGCCCTATCCAGTACCTTCTCCAATTCATTCAATGCATCTTCGGTACGCATTCCTCTCAGGTCTATTTCCGGATTAAAATCCGCTACCGTTCCAGCTGACAATGATTTAGATAAACTTTTAGCGGATTTCTTATTTTCCCGTCCTTCGAGCTTAACGACATTCTTCCGCTTTTGTACTGTGCGCAATTCTCCCATGGCAAGGATCAGGTTGTTTTTTGCTATTTCAACAACCTGTGCTTCAGCTCCATTGTCAATAATCTGTACCCAGTCACCTACGGTCAGTTCGGAAGATTCCGTTATTTTCTCTTTGATGACTTGTTTAGTCACTTGTTCTTTTGGCAAAACGGCTTTCAAAGCCTGATCCAGATTGCTGCGCAGTTCACGGGTTTTCTCCTTATCAGCTTTCGCCGACTTGATCTGTGCAACCGTATTTTCGATTAATTTATTGGAGTTCTTGATGATTTCCTGAGCCTCTTCTTTGGCCTTTTTCAGTATTACCCTTTTATTTTCCTCGAGATAACTTTGTAATTCCAGGTACTCCGATTTAAGAGATTCAAGTTCTTTTTCCCTTTTATTGATGGCAACTTTCGTGTCAAACACCTCTTTCTTTTCCCGTTCGAGGTCGATCAATAAGGTATCTACTTTTTTCTGTTGTACACCAATTTTCCCTTTGGCAGCCTCCAGAATATCTTTTCCCAATCCTATTTTCTGTGCTATTTCGAAGGCATAAGAACTACCGGGCTTACCGATCTGGAGAATATACATGGGGCGCATCTCGCGGTTATCGAACAACATGGAGGCGTTCTCCAGACCCGTCGTATTGCTCGCAAACACCTTTAAGTTTGAGTAGTGGGTGGTCACCACACCTCTAATCTGCTTTTTATTCAACGATTCCAACACGGCTTCGGCAATAGGTCCACCAAATAAAGGATCTGTTCCGGTACCGAATTCATCAATGAGTACCAAGGTGCGTCCATTGGCAAATTCCGTAAAATATTTCATTTTCGACAAGTGCGCACTATATGTACTGAGATCACTTTCAATAGATTGATCGTCACCGATGTCGGCAAATATCTGCTTGAATACGCCTACTTTCGTCGTTGGCTCAGCTGGGATCAATAAACCCGATTGTACCATGATCTGTAGCAAACCTACTGTCTTCATACAGACTGACTTACCACCGGCATTTGGTCCGGAGACAACAATTACACGTTGCAACTGGTCGATCTGTATATTCAATGGAACGACGGTGCCTTTGTGGTGTTCGTTAAGTATGAGTAAAGGGTGGCGCGCATTGATGAGATTGATCTCCGCTTCTTTGGATAGTTCCGGCATCTCGCCCTCAATATCCAGGGCAAACAATGCTTTGGCTCTAACAAAATCTACCTTCGTCAATAAACCATGATAAGACAGCAATAATGGGAGATGTGGACGTACTTTATCTGTGAGTTCCACAAGAATTCGGATAACCTCCCGCCTGCGTTCAAATTCAAGATCTCTAATCTTATTGTTAAGCTGGAATACCTCTTCTGGTTCAATATAAGCTGTTTGTCCTGTTGCTGATTCGTCGTGGATCAATCCTTTGAGCTTTCTTTTGTTCTCCGCCAAGATGGGGATACATAGACGCCCATCGCGTACGGTCAAATTGCCATCCGCAGTCCACCCGCTGTCCTGGGCATTTTTGAAAATACTATTTATCCGTTTAAGCGCATCTTGTTCCGCACGTTGTATTTGCTGGGTGATCTCAAGTAACAGGCGGGAAGCATTATTTTTGAGTTTTCCACGCTCGTCGATGATTGTTTCAATATCACGGATGATTCCCTTCTCTATCGGTAAATGCTCAAATAGCACTTCCAAATTTGGATATAGCCCCTCTCTTTCGTTAAAATATCGAATGATGGCGTAAACAGTTTTCAACGACAACAAGACACGAAAAAACTCTTCTTCAAGTAGAAAAGCACCTTCGACCCTAGCCTTTTCAACAATGGATTTTAAAGGAAAAAAATTCTCGACGGGAAATGCCCCATCGTTGACAAGTAGATCTTTAAATTCGCTCGTCTGCCTCAAAAAACGATCTATCTGATCAAAGCGAGTTTGTGGCTGAATTTTCTCAACCAGTTCGCGTCCTGACTCGCTCAGGCACTTTTGTTTTATTTTATCTTTTANNTATTCTTTGATGGTTAAAGTTTTGACACAGGTTTTAACGCCTGTGGTGGAGTAAGGATAGGTTTCTCAAGCCTTTGCTCCATTTTTTTTGGTAACGTTGCTGTGTCCTTAGCTGAGATGCCAGGTGTTGTCGCCGGGGACGCAGGATTTCCTGAGGATGCAGGTGTTGTTGAACCGGCTGGAATATTTGAACTGACTGTAGAAAGTTGGTTCATCAAATAGCTGTCCAAACTAATGCCTGTTTTCTGCTGGAAATTTTTGTTAAACAGTGAAGATGCCTCTTTAAAGCTGAATTTTTCCTTACTTGGTTTGTAGTGGATAAGCGCATCGATATTTTCCTGATACTGTTGCTGTTGTCGCATGATACGGCTCGTGCTATCCTGAATCCGCGCATTGATAATTGAATCCCGCGTGCGGATAGAGTCTTGCTTTTTACGTTCGATATCCGTATAAAACTTATTCTGCTTAGTCAAATTTTCTTCCACTTTCTTGTAAATGGCCGACATGATCTCAGCATCTTTACCATAATAGTCCAGGTTTTTTTTAAAAGATACGGAGTCCAGTCCGTATTTGTCAAAAGTTACCTGATACAAAGGCACCATCACTTTGCGTGCACTATCAATGGGTAAAATATTGAGATACGAATCTGTCAATTGGATTTCTGTCAAAGCATTTACAAATTTGCTTTGTGAGATAATATCCTTCTCTTCTGGTCTGACACAGGAACCAAATAAAAAAATCACCGCAAGTAGATTCAGTATTAATCGTAGCATTTCGTAGTTTTGTACAAATTTACAAAAAGGACCGACATTTGGCACTTTTTACATCATCAAANNCTATATCGGAAATGAGTATTGCGAGTAATTTAGAAGCTTTAAGATTGGAAACTGAGGCTAAAGGCGTTCAACTTGTAGCGGTTTCAAAGACAAAGTCCAATTCAGAAATCATGGAGGCCTATGAGGCTGGACAACGTATTTTTGGCGAAAATCATGTTCAAGAATTAATTGAGAAAGCTGAGCTTTTACCCAAAGATATTCAGTGGCATATGATCGGTCACCTACAGACGAATAAGGTGAAATATATTGCCTCATTCGTTAGCTTGATTGCTTCCGTAGATTCCTTAAAGCTGTTAAAGGAAATTAATAAACATGCGTTAAAAGCCAATCGTATCATTGATTGTTTATTGCAAGTGTATATCGCTGATGAGGATACCAAATTCGGTCTGGACCATGCGGAGTTGATCGAGCTTCTTCGTGATGAAGAATTCCTGGAACTACAGAATATCCGAATTTGTGGCCTGATGGGAATTGCGTCCAATACCGACAATGAAAAGGTGATCAAAGCGGAGTTTTACGAATTAAAGATGTTATTTGATGGGATTAAAGCTAGCTTCTACCAGAAAGATGATTATTTTAACATACTTTCGATGGGCATGTCATCGGACTATAAATTGGCGATTGAAGAGGGATCAACTATGGTTCGTATCGGAAGCACAATCTTTGGTAAAAGAGTAATTAAACATTATAAAAACAATGACTAAACCAATTATACGCGCAGCAATTAAGTCCGATTGCCCACAGATGCTTGAGTTAATCAAAGAGTTGGCGATTTATGAGAAAGCTCCGGATGAAGTAACGGTTTCTCTCGCGGAGTTTGAAGAAGCGGGGTTTGGCGATAATCCTATTTGGGGTGCATTTGTAGCGGAAGTTGGTGAAGAAATTGTTGGAATTTCATTATATTACGTCAGATACTCTACCTGGAAAGGAAGAAGACTTTACTTGGAAGATTTAATCGTTACCGAAAAAATGCGCGGACTGGGAATGGGTAAGCAACTTTTTGACAGGACGCTTGCCTATGGTAAAGAATGTGGTTACCATGGCATGGTATGGCAAGTTTTGGATTGGAACGAATCTGCCATCAAATTCTACGAGCGGTATAAAGCTGATTTTGATCCGGAGTGGATCAATGTATCGATCACTTATTAAATTAGAGGGGAAACAATCAATTCAATGCGGTTTTATCTTTTTTTGAAAATTTTATTTTTAGGCTGTTTGTTGTACTCGTGTCAAAACAAAAGTGTAGCACCTTCCCTAGCTCAGACTGGGGATACACTCTCCTATCACAAAAAAATGGTTGATGAGCACAGTAATTATTTTCTAAAAGGAGAAGATCAATTGGATACTACTTATTTCCGGGCGAGCTATCCCGTGTTCGATGAAGCAAAAATCAATGATCTTGTCTCATCTATTGTTCATCTTGAAGGAGATACCAGCATGGAAGAAGCCGCCCATCGTTTTATAAATGCTTATAATGAATATGTGGATGATAATAATGGTAAATCTACTGCGACCTGGAACCGGGATCTTCAGGTAGATGTAGTTGCAAATACGCCCATGTATCTGGCCATACGAACAAAACAGGAGGAATATACCGGCGGAGCTCATGGCGACCATGTAACCTTATATTCAAACTTTGATAGGCAGTCTAATAGTCCCATTACAATTGACGATATTATTCGTAAAGAAGATAAAGATAAGTTTATCACAATCGCCGAACAGTGTTTTCGTAAACAAGAGGGACTGCATAAGGATGATTCCTTAAATGGAAAATATTTTTTTGAAGGTGGCAAGTTTTCGCTTGCGGATAATTTTACATTTGAAAAAAACGAATTATTATTTTATTATAATATCTACGAAATTAAATCTTACGCAGAAGGCGGTACAGAGCTGCGTATTCCCTACACAACTTTTAAAGATCTGATGTCAGAAAAAGGACTACATTATATCAATAGTATCAATTAGCAATCAACTAAACTCAATAAAATAAATGCAGGTTTTTAAATTTGGAGGTGCATCGGTAAAGGATGCGGAAAGTGTCAGAAATTCAGCAAAGATTATTTCGAAATACAAAGGTGAAGCTTTGTTGGTCGTTATTTCTGCCATGGGTAAGACAACAAACCTTCTGGAGAAATTGACCAGAGAATATTATAATAATACGGGCTTGCAGTTTCAGACCCTTGAAGAAGCCAAAGCATTTCATTTTCAAATTCTTCAGGACCTATTTCCTGGAGGTGAACATCCCATATTCGATGAAATTGCCAACTGTTTCGTCGAAATCGAATGGGTTTTGGAAGAGGATCCGCAGGACTCCTACGATTACCTGTTTGACCAGATTGTGTCCATGGGCGAATTGATTTCGACGAAAATTGTCGCTGCCTATGTTGCCTTTATTGGGGAGAAAGTTAAATGGATAGATGCTCGTGATTATATATTGACCGATAATACCTACCGTGAGGCTGTCGTAGACTGGAGCAAAACAGAAGAGAAAATCCGTGCTGAACTTCCATCCATATTAGACGAATATATTGTCATCACGCAGGGTTTTCTGGGATCCACCTCGGAGAATTTCACAACAACTTTAGGCCGTGAAGGTTCCGATTATTCAGCAGCTATATTTGCGTCTTGTTTAAATGCTGAAAATGTAACAATCTGGAAAGACGTTCCGGGGGTGCTCAATGCTGATCCCAAATGGTTTGAAAAAACCGAATTGATCCCCGAACTATCGTATACGGATGCGATCGAACTTACCTATTACGGTGCGACTGTCATTCATCCGAAGACGATCAAACCGTTGCAGAATAAAAAAATCGCCTTAAATGTGCGTTCTTTTGTTGATCCGGAGTCTCCAGGAACGATAATTCGAAGTACAAATCAGACATTACCGGTTCCTTCGTTTATATTTAAAGTAAATCAGATTTTTATTTCCATTTCGCCACGGGATTTTTCTTTCATCGTGGAAGATAACCTCAGGGATATCTTTAACCTGTTTCATGAACATCGCATCAAAATCAATATGATGCACAATACGGCGATCAATTTCACCGTCGCAGTGGATGATACCGGTAAAAACCTGGTGGATTTAATTAACGATCTTGGGCAACGATTTAAAGTTACCCACGAGTCTGGCCTTGAATTAATTACGATACGTTATTATAACCAGGAAACGATCGACCGCGTTTTGGTCGATAAGGAAGTGATCAGTGAATTAAAGGATAGATATACTTGCCAGCTTCTCGTTAAGAAAATATAAATGAATAGATTGATTCTTCAAAAGGAGGTGCAGCTGTTTTTGAAAAAAAACCTGGATGAATCTCCTGTCAAAATAGCTTTAAAGAAATCTCCTTTTGAAGGAATATCGTCTTCTGAACTGGCTGCACAGCTCGATGGTATACAACGTGCAAGGACTAAAATTCCGTTATGGGCAGCGACTCCAGGTGTCTATTTTCCTGCTAAATTAAACCTAGAACAGTGTTCTTCTGAAAAAACGGCATTATTTAAAAGTTCGCTTATTCAGGAAGGTACAAATTTAATTGATGCAACCAGTGGTTTTGGTGTTGACAGCTTTTATTTTTCAATGCGGGCAAAGCAGGTGATTTCATGTGAGCTCAATCCCGATCTTGCGCAAATCTCTTCGTATAATGCAAAAATATTGTCCGCAACAAATATTAGCGTTGTAGCGGCGGATGGTGTAGATTACATACTTAACCGTTTGCAGGAGCATTTTGATTATATCTATCTGGATCCTTCGCGCAGGGTTCAAAATAAAAAAGTATTTTTATTGGACGAATGTGAGCCCAATTTGGTTGCACTGCAAAACGATTTTTTTGAACGATCTGATGTTATTATCAGCAAGCTCGCGCCATTATTGGATATTTCTTCGGCATTGAGTATGTTAGTTCATGTAAAGGATGTATATGTGGTGTCCTTGCAAAATGATTGTAAAGAGCTTGTTTTTATTCAAGAGAAAGGCTATGAAGGTGAACCGGTCATTCATGCTGTCCGACTGCTGAGAGAGCAACAGCAGATAGTCTCTTTCACCTATACAGAAGAACGTGCAACCCTTGTGGATTATAGTGGCCCCCTGTCCTATCTCTACGAACCTGATGTGGCCCTGACCAAAGCTGGAGCGTTTAAAACAATTGCCAGTCGTTTTGGGTTAAAAAAACTACACAAAAGCACCCATTTGTATACCTCCGATCAGAAAATCTCTGATTTTCCCGGGAAAGTATTTGTAATTAAGCAGGTGGAATCTTTTACAGAATTTAAGAAAAAGAAAAGTCCGCTGATAGCTGATATTATCGCTAAGAATTTTCCGTTAAAAACAGAGGCGATCAAAAAGAAGTTTAAGATCAAAGACGCCGGTGACACCTTCAGCTTCTTCACAACAGTGCTGAATGATCAGCTTATTGTCATACATACGCAGCGAATTCTAGAATAGACAATTTGATTACAATTGTCCTGTTTCTTCTCCGTAATTTTAATGTATGGATAAAATCGTATTATCAGCATTAGATTTAGCTCCTGTCAAAAAGGGAGAAAATGCAGCCAGTGCCATCGCTCGCAGTGTAAAGGTTGCCCAGCATATCGAAAAACTGGATTTTAAAAGAATCTGGGTTGCCGAACACCATAATATGGAATATATCGCAAGCTCAGCAACCTCACTACTTATACAACATATTGCTTCGAATACTGACCGGATCAGAGTGGGTTCGGGCGGTATCATGTTGCCTAATCACGCTCCCCTAGTGATCGCGGAACAATTTGGTACATTGGAAACGTTATTTCCGGGACGAATTGATCTTGGTCTAGGCCGGGCACCGGGTACTGATCAATTGACTGCAATGGCCTTGCGAAGAAATAACTTAAATACTGCATTTCAGTTTCCGCAGGAGGTCAAAGATCTTCAACGTTATTTCAGCATAGATAATTATGATGCAAAAGTGCGTGCATTTCCCGGTGAAGGGCTGGAAATCCCTCTTTATATTCTAGGATCTAGTACGGATAGCGCTTATTTAGCGGCCAGTTTAGGGCTCCCCTACGCCTTTGCGACACACTTTGCTCCGGCCCAATTTGCCTCGGCAGGTATGATCTATCATCAGAATTTTGTGCCATCGGAGGTGTTGGATAAACCTTATTTTATTTCCTGTGTCAATGTTATCGCTTCAGAAACCACCGAAGAAGCCGAGTTTTTGTCTACCAGCTTCTTTAATTTATTCGCTGGTATTGTAACGAACACAAGGAGACCCTTATCTCCGCCGACAGAGGAAGTAATTTATAAAGGAATTCCAGCCATTGAACAAGCTGTACAGAGCATGGCCTCCTGTGCTTTTGTGGGGGATAAAAACAAGATCGCTCCAGAAATAGAAAAATTTGTCAAAGATCATAAAGTCGATGAAATTATGGCTACTTCCTATATTTTTGACGACGAAAAATGCCTGCGATCATTTTCCTTGCTTAAGGAAGCGCTTGCTTAAGGCGGCCTGGGGATTATATATTGTGAATTTTTATATATTTAAATAAAAATTCACAATATATGAACAGCTATTCTGCTTTTACCATACTGTTTGGGCTATTACTCATCCATGCTTGTCATAGTCCCATGACAAAAAGGGAGGATACCTCGATTGATTCAGTTGCCACGAAAGATAGTTCGACTTTATTGTCAAAAGACAGTACGGACTTGTTGAGTTCCGCGTGGGCCGATAGCTCAAAAGGGCAGATTTTTTTGGTGCGCAGTTATCGCATCTGGGAAAAAGAGGATCCCACCGCTGTATTGAATAAGGATTGGTTTGATCTCTATGAGCGCGAGGGAAAATATTATTTAGAGAAAGTGGATTATGAAATTAAAGATGGTTACGACGAATGTGCTCAGGTCCCTTCTAAAAGTGTCGAGTCTAAAAGAAACTCGCTTTTGTTTCTGAATATAAAGGGCTTAAAGCCGGGGGCCTTGGAGAATATGCAGATAAAACATTCGGAGATATGGCCCAAGGAATCTGTAGAATATAATTTCAAAAAACAGCATATTATCCTGAAAGGGTTGGGAGATATTAAATCGACCGAAGTACAAACTGACGAAAAAGGGCATGAAAAGATATTTCATGAAGTAGCTCATTATAAGCTCAATGCCATCTTTGGAGGAACTCATGAAATGACATTGTTTCAAAAGGATCAATATGAACATGTATTTATGTCCACACAGTTTGTTGGCGATATAGATCGTGACGGGCAATTGGATTTTATCTTTTCCAATCCGGGGAACTATGAGGAAGAAGCGCTGCTTTTGTTTCTTTCTAATGGTGGAAAACCATTGGTTTTCGAGGCAAATGAACAGTTTGATTGTTAATTTGCGATCGTGGAAAAAATAAAAACAGTTCTGCATCAAATGAAGTCCATTCATCGGGCTTTGATTGCAATTTGCGTTTTTACACTTGTATATCTCTTCTCCCCGATTGAAACTTTGACCTTGTTAAGCTTGGTTCTGTGTTGGCTTGGCTTTTGTATTTCCTATATATTGGTCTCCTGGTATACGTTTTATACCATGCCGGTGACCACAATTGCCAAGAAAGCGCAGCAGGAAGACGGTAGCCGACTTTTTGTATCCCTATTTATAATATTGGTTACGCTTAGTTGCTTTATCTCTGTGCTAATGATCATTATATCGACTAAGGAAAAACAGCTTGATAATTCATTTATTATCATTATATGTATGTTTGCTATGCTTGCATCGTGGTGTTTGGTCCATACTATATATACATTCCATTATGCGCGTTTATATTATGAAAATGATTCTAATGGAAGTGGCCTAGAATTTCCAGGCGATGATAAGCCGGATTATATGGACTTTGCCTATTTTTCATTTGTCATGGGTTGCACATTTCAGGTATCCGACGTAGGCATCTCATCAAAGAAAATCAGACGGGTTGCGCTGTTTCACGGTCTGCTATCCTTTGCACTGAATACATTCGTGGTGGCATTGACTATCAATATCATTTCCGGTTTTATCAATTGAGTTTTTAAGCTAAAAACCGTATTTTAGTCCAAAATTTATACACATGAAGTCGTTCAAACTCTTAGTCGCGCTCGTTTTATGCTTTATTACCATTGTTTCATGTAAAAAAAATGAAACACCTGATGCTGGTGCGGCTGCCGGTATTTCTGGAAGTTTTATTGGCAGGGTTCAATTTCAGGACAATTCATTGTCTGTTGATCGGTCAAATAGATTGATCCGCATTCTACCTGACGGCGGCAACCAATCGTTTAAAATTGAATTCTTTACAGGGGTGCCAAATATTACGGGAGTTCGCTTTAATAAGGATAATGACAGCACCTGGATCTCGAATGATACAACAGGACTAAAAAAGGTGACCATAGAGGGCAAATCTCTTAAAATAAACTACCAATTAAATAGTCAACGCTGGATTGTGGATGACGGGATTCGTAAATAATAATCAATCTAAANNAGACAAGCATAAGGAAAAGAGAAATGAAACATATCCAGAAAATTGGAGCAATTGCTTCTGTATTTGCCATAGTCATCGCCTTGAGTGGATTTAACTTCCAGCAGGAAAAACCTCAGGAAGAGCCCAAGCCTACAAATTTAAAAGTCTTACCGAAAAATATCTCACATGACGAATTGATCGCGACAATGAAAGAGTTTAACGTCGCGTTGGGTGTAAAATGTGGATTTTGTCATGCGCCTTCAAAAGAAGATCCCAAAAGGATGGATTTTGCAAGTGATGAAAATCACAAAAAGGAAATTGGTCGGGCAATGATCAAGATGACACAAAAGATTAACAAAAAATATTTCAATCGTAGTTGGGATAACTCACCGGCCAAAGCAATTTCCTGTAAAACTTGTCATGGCGGCAAGGAAGAACCAGAAATGGTAATAGCGAGAAACTAATCAAACTATATATTCATGTAACACCGTAAGGTTTCTCTTATGGTGTTTTTTTATTGCCTATTCTTCTTAGTTATTGCTGTTTCGCTTAGTCCAGAGGTTTTGAAACTCATCCTAAATTTTGAACATGTGTCCGGGTGATGATATAGGTTTATCTATGACCGAAATTCTTGTCTACAAAATGTCTACA
>NZ_DLJD01000023.1:0-217918 GCF_002484085.1 Sphingobacterium sp. UBA7625 | reverse complement strand
ATTTAAATGCGTTGACCCTGCACGAAACATGCTCTTTTCTTCAACTTCAATATTTTCTTCTATGGCAAGTCTTTCACGGCCCCGGTTGACAAATTCATTGTTATGAGCCATCTCTTCAGTTTGTCTGTTATTTAAAGTTACTTAAAAACTTTGGTTGTCTCGAGATTCTTCATTATAAGGATTTGAAGAATTATAAAAAGACAAGTTTGTTGATACTTACCAGAGAGAAAGTTGAAATTGAGAAGGGAAACTTGAGAAGCAGTTTACCGCAAAAGTAGACCGTTTTATTACATTATTTTGCTTCTACGTCTGTTATTTCTATAAGACTGATGATCCGGTAGGAGACACTGGAAACTTTATAGATCTAACACAGGAAAGGGATAATGCCTTTTAAACCCGACTTATCCTTAATTTTTTATATTAAATAAACAAGTTCTGATGCTTTGCTATCAGAAAATTAGCCTTGTTTTTAATGATAATGTTAAATTTGCGAGCTGGAATTAAGTAAGCTATAGTGGCAATAATAAAATAAAAAGGACAAAAAAGGTGGTGCATGACTGACATATTAATAAATTACCTTTCCTCAACGAGAGCACTCTCAGAAGCGGAAATCAACTTTTCAATACAGTTCTTTAAACCAGCTCATTTAAAAAAGGGAGCGTTTTTTATTCGTGAAAATGAATTCTGCAATCATATTGGATTTATCGCTAGTGGTGCTGTCAAAGCCTACGCTATTGACCAGCAAGGAAAAGAAAATATAACTTGCTTCAAATTTGAAAAAGAATTTACCGGCTCTTTTCCGGAGTTTGTCACGCAGGAAAAATCCAGAAGAAGTATCCGTACTGTTGAAGATAGCTTAATCTATAAAATCAGTTATCCTGATTATCAATATCTACTTGCCCAGGTGACCGCCCTAAATGGAATTTTAAAATCAGTGATTGAACAGGAGTATAAACAAAAGGAACGTTATCTACTAAACTACAATAACAGGTCAGCTTTGGACAAATACCGTCAGGTCCTTTCTTGCGACCCTAAGCTCGTCCAACGTATAGCGGTGCAAGACCTGGCATCATACCTTGGTATCACGCAACGGTCGCTCACAAGAGCGAAAGGACAAATCTCAAAAATCAATGTATTATAGGACAAATGTCCTTTTGCTTTAAGGATCGGTGAGCTAGATTTGTACGCAAAAAACTATGTTACATCAAATAGCTACTGAAGTATTCCATATTCCGCTCATGCCAAGAAACAGTATCAACTGTTATATTATCGAAGGTGTATTGGTAGACTCAGGAATAAGGAGTTCATATTCGACTATAAAGAAAGTGCTTCAGGAAATAAACGTTTATCAACATGTACTCACACATGCACATGCAGACCACCAAGGGTGCAGCGATCAGATATGTGCTGAATTTGAGATACCTTTACTCTGCCATCCCAACGAAGTTTTCAGAACTGAGACGGGGATGGTAACCATGGACTATCCAACGCAGCACCATTGGATAGCAAAACTTCAACAAAGATACTGGGTAGGCCAGGGACATAAAGTTGGACGGACAATCGTTGAAAACGATAAAATTGGAGACTTTCGGGTAATAGAAACTCCCGGACATTCCGCAGGTCATATCTCTTTATTCCGTGAGCGCGATGGTGTACTGATAATTGGAGATACGGCGGTAAATATGAACCTCATCACAACAGCAGTCGGCTTACGGCTTCCACCAAATATGTTCACAACGGATCAGCAGCTTAATATCAAATCGCTCCAGAAGTTAGCACAGCTGACCCCCGCTATGATTTGCTTCGGGCATGGACCGGTTCTGCGAAATAAGGATCGGAAGTTTGAGCAATTTGTGGCTCAATGTAGTTATCATCACTAAAGCGCCTTATTTTTCTTTAGATAAGATCCGTTCGACAGCGGGCTAGTGTTCGTTACTAAGGCTTTATGTCAGCAGGAATTTTTNNAAAAATTCCTGCTGACATAAAGATTTTAGAAATGTCAACTTAATCCGACGCCGACTTTACATGAAAAACCATTAAGGTTCAGTTAGCTGGTGATGCCTTTATGGAGTTCGCACTCGTTGCTGTAATCCATTCTGTTCAATAAGTAGAATCGTTTTTCGACATATTAATATCGTTGAAATTCTAATTTGGTACTCATTTTAAAAAATCTTCTTCTACCAGCGCGTTATTTAAAAATACACCTGTATTATTGCCTGTTGATACAGCATATGATACAGCACGTAGCGGATTAGTGTTGTCTCCACAAGCGAATATGTTATCCACTGTTGTTTTCTGAAATGCATCTACTTTGATAAGTCCCTGTTCTGTCAATTCACAGCCCAATAATTCGGGGATTTTACAATGTTGTTCAAATGGAGGTCTAGCATAGATGACATCTAATTTAAAAATTGAATTGTCTGAAAAAGTTATTTCTTCAACTACGCCATCTGTATGTTTCAACGAGGCTATCTTCTTCTCAACTATTGAAATATTGTGTCTTTTGATTTCATCGGTCTGCTCTTGTGTCAGCTCCGATTTTCCATTGGTAAATATCGTTAAATCCTTTGTCCAGTTATTAATAAGTCGGGACAAGTGAAATGCACCATATCCATTTGCCAAAATCCCTGTTTTTTGATTTTTTACTTCATATCCATGACAATAAGGACAATGAAGTACTGTGATTCCCCAGCATTCAGAAAATCCCTTAATGTTTAGCATTTTATCTTTTAAACCTGTTGCAAAAACAAGTTTTCTAGCTGAAAATATTTTACCTGATTGAGTTGATAGCTCAAAGCCCTTATCAGTTTTCGTTGCACTAACAGCAAGGTCAGTCAAGAATTTTACAGTGTCGTATTTTAACACTTGATCTTTTGCCTTTTCCCCAATAACGCTTGGTTTTTCTCCGTCTTGCGTCAGAAAGTTATGTGAATGAGGTGTTTGTCGGTTACAGGGCAAACCGCTATCAATAATTAAAACATTTCTTAATGCTCGTCCCAGAGCCATCGCTGCCGAAAGTCCTGCATAGCTACCGCCAATTATGATTACGTCAAAATCTTTGTTATCTGTCATTTCATTAAAATTTAAAAATGATGTTAATGGAAGAGGTAAAGCTAAAATGGATAAAGCAAGTCCTCCTTGTTTAATTAATTCTCGTCTTGATATTTTTTTCTGTTTATCCTTTATTTCCAACGGTCTGCTTAGGCCGTTGGTTTCAGGGGTCCCATCGCTTATCTGATCTTCGCAAAGATTAGCTATGATCTCCCTATTATTTTCTGGTCTGTCCGTCTCCATACTTGTAATATTTATTGGTTGCTAAATGTTCAAAACCAATTTATCTATTGTATATTTGTATTAAACAGTGTTCAAATATAATAAAAATCTATTTGTTTTAACAAAATAGATAGATTAAATTTTTAAATAACTCAGGCTGTAATACACAACTTTAAACTAAATAAACAGCTGAATTACTTCAATATATGGCATTTTACAGCAGATATCATATTGAAGTGTAAAAAAAATTGGATAATTGAACAGTGTTTAATAGATTTGCATCATAAAATTAATTTCAACATTTAAGAAATGAAAAAAGCATTAATAACTGGAGCAAGCGGAGGCATAGGTTTGGAAATTGCCAGACGTCTTTCCCAACAGCATTACCAATTGACCCAAGTGGCAAGAAATGAACAGAAATTGAAATCTGTTCAGGAGCAACTTGGGAGGGAAGCACATCAGATTCTTGTAGCAGACCTTACCATAAAAGAGGATATTGAGAAAGTCAGTAGCACCTTACTGAAAATAGTTATGATCTTCTTGTTAATAATGCAGGAAATGGTTCTTATGGAAGGTTTACAGAGATACCTATTGGAGAACAGTTAAATACCATGACATTGAATATGGAGGCATTGGTATCCTTGTCTTATGCATTTTTAAGCAAAGCAGTATCAGGAAATGCGCTGATCAATATTGGGTCACTACTGGCTCATTCATCTTTTCCTGGTGGAGCCGTGTATGCGGGAACAAAAAGCTTTGTTGCCAACTTTTCGGAGTCACTCTGGTATGAATATAAAAATAAAGGTATCTTTGTATCAGGCTTTAATCCCGGTGCTGCCGATTCTGATTTCCATTCGAACTCGGGCAGTGATACAAGTGCATTTCCAAGTTTTGTCGTATCGAGTGTTTCTGAAGTTGCCGACGAATTTATGAAGGCATTGGCAGCAAGAAGAAAGCCAAGAGTAATACAAGGATTTAAAAACAGAATGATGCTATTTGGGTTTAAGTTTCTCAGCAGGAAATCAACCATTAATATAATGGGTAAAATTAGTCCGGGGCTTAAGGCTTAAATTTTAAAGCCAAATAAAAATTAAAATGAGTATAGCAGAAAGAAAACAGGAAGAAAAACAGGAAATGCACCAGCGTATCTTAAATGCGGCACGCAAAATATTTCTTGAAAAAGGATATGNNTATTTTCATTTTAAGGATAAAACCGAAATTTTTCAGGAGCTTCAAAAAGAAGGATTCACGTTGCTTCTAAACCAATTGAAAGTGCTGAACAGCGTAGCAGATCCATTTGAACGACTTAAGGCATCGGGACGTGTGTTTATTCAATTTGCGCAGGAAAATAAGGATTACTACAACCTCATGTTCATGGTTGAGGAGACCGTAAAAAATCCTACCGAAACCAGGTTCACAATTGCACAGGAAGCCATAAATCATATGTGTTCTATGATCCGCGATTGCCAACAACAAGGTAAATTCATAGAGATGGATACAGACTATTTTACATTTATGGTGCTTTCCGCAATGCATGGAATTTGTGCCTTGTTTTGCAAGGACCGTACAACAAGTTTTATAAACAAAACAAATGAAGAGCTGATGGAAAACGGCTACGCATGTTTTGTTGCTTTGCTCGAAAAGAGCTAGGCACTTTTTTTTATTATTTTATTGAACAGTGTTTAAATTTATTACAGTGATTAAATTATATCAAAAACCTAAATTATTATGGTCGATTTTGTTGACCATGGTATTGATCACTGCCCATCAGAGCTGGGCACAGGATAGGCTTGACCTATACATAAAAGAGGGTCTGGAATCAAACCAGAGTATAAAACAGCAAAATTTTATGCTGGAGAAAAATGTTTATGCGCTCTCGGAGGCGAAAAGTATGTTTCTACCAAATATTGCCTTTTCAACAACCTATACCAAAGCCGATGGCGGACGGACAATCGATATTCCTGTGGGCGATATGATGAACGGTGTGTACAGTACACTAAATCAGTTAACAGGAAGCAATTCGTTTCCGCAATTGCAAAACCAGCAGGTATTGATAAACCCCGATAATTTCTATGATGCAAAATTTCGCATCACCCAACCAATTCTGAATGCCGAGCTCAATTATAACAAAAAGATTAAGACAAAGCAGATCGGCCTCCAAAAAGCGGAAGTGCTACTTTATAAAAGAGAATTGGTAAAAGAAATTAAAGTAGCCTATTATAATTATCTGAAAGCGACCAATGCCGTAAAGATCTACCAATCTTATCTAGCATTGGTGCGTGAAGGGGAGAGAGTGAACAGGAAGCTATTGGATAATGGTAAGATTAACCGGACAGCCTTGGTCCGAAGCCAAAATGAGGTTTCCAAAATCGAGGCTTCGATCGTGACTGCTATAAAGACGCAAGAATCGGCCAGGTATTATTTTAATTTCCTTCTTAATCGCCCACAGACGGAAAGTATTTTAATAGATGAAATAACCGCCTTGCCGGATCAGACCGCTCTAATAGGCGAAGATATCGGTAATCGCGAGGAGCTTTCCAAACTTAAAATCGCCAAGGGTATCAATGAAGACCTGACGGGACTTGCAAAATCATACTTCGTTCCAAAGGTGGGAGCCAGTTTGGACCTGGGTTCGCAGGCATTTGACTGGAAATTCAATAATAAGAGCCGCTATTACCTTCTGGGCGTTTCTTTAGAGTGGAACCTTTTCGGATTTGGGAGAAACAGCAGCCGCATCAAGCAGGCCCTTGCCGAGCAGCAGGCAATTTCATCCCAGACCGACTATGTGCAACAACAGCTTCTTACAGAGCTTAAAGTGCGTCAGGCCAGTATGGAAAGTGCTGTTGCTGAATTTCGGGCAGCCCAGAGCCAGTTAAAGACAAGCCAGACCTATTACAATGATATATCAAAACTATATAAGGAAGGAATGGCAATTTATATTGAAGTGCTTGACGCCCAGAATCAATGGGTAGATGCCCAGCTGCGGGCCAACATCGCGCTATTCGATACATGGATAGCATTTACTGCCATTGAACGCGCCAACGCTAGTTTTAACATACAATAATTTTAAAAATGAAAAGGATACAATTTACAGTAATTGCGGCAGCCCTATTGCTGTCATCGTGCAAAGAGCACCCCAAAAATACAAATCCGCTTGGCGAACCAGATATCATTGCCGTAAAGGTATCCCCTGTGTCGTCCTTCCGTGTTCCTACCTCGGTACAGGTAACCGGGTTGGTCAGTACAGAAGACCAGGCAAACTATTCTTTTAAAATAGGCGGTGTCATCAGCCGTATATTGGTCAATGAAGGAGACTTTTTCCGCAAAGGACAATTATTGGCAACGTTGAATACGACCGAAATTTCAGCTGGGCTTTCCCAGTCAAACCTAGGTGTGGACAAAGCCCAACGCGACTATGACCGTGCAATGAACCTTTACAAAGACAGTGTCTTTACGTTGGAACAGCTGCAAAATACAAGAACTGCACTTGATGTTGCCAGAAAAGGAAAAGAAGCCGTGGCGTTCAACGAGCGCTATGCAAAGATCTATGCCACCTCGGACGGCTTTGTCTCAAAGAAGGTCGCAAATGAAGGAGAAGTGATTGGGGGCGGGATGCCGGTGCTACTTACTAATACCATACAGCAGAATGCCAGCTATCTTCTGAAAGCAGGCGTAACAGGCCGTGAATGGTCAAGTATAAAAGCAGGACAGGCTGCGAAAGTTACATTGGATGGTTTCCCTGATCAGCTATTCGAGGCGACGGTATACAGAAAGCTGCAATCGGCAGACCGGGAAATAGGCTCTTTCCAGATAGAACTAAAATTGAAACTCCATAACGTTGCTCCTCCCGTAGGCATGTTTGGGAAGGCCGATATTGAGATAGATCAGGTGGAGAATGCAATCGTGATCCCCTATAATGCATTGGTTGAAGCGGACGGAAAAAAAGGATATGTATTCACTACTGTCGGCGCAGACAAGGTAAAAAAGATTCCTGTAAACATCATGAAGTTTGAAACGGATAAAGTGTATTTAAGTGACAAAATGGACGGGATAAATCAGATTGTCATTTCCAACAGCGCCTACCTGAACGAGCAATCCGTAGTCAAAATTATCAAGTAACCCCACATCATAATGAAAATAACAAATTTTGCTGTTAAGAACTATCAGTTCACCCTGATCATGTTCGTTCTTTTCGCCGTAGTGGGGTTGCTCACGCTGTTCACTATGCCGAGATCGGAGGATCCGACAACGCATCCGCCGCAATATGTAATCACCGTCATTTACCCGGGAACCAGTCCAAAAGACATGGAAGAACAGGTGGTAAAACCGATTGAAAATAAAATATACGGGCTTGAAAATATAGAAAAGATACTTACTTCTGTTGAAGACGGTGTTGCCGTAATACAACCTAAATTCAAATATGGCGTCGATGTCGACAATAAATACCAGGAGATATCTACCGAAATAAATGCGTTAAAGAACAGTGAACTCCCAAAAGACATCTATCTGATCAAAACGGAAAAGATAGCATCCTCCGATGTAAAGATCATCCAAGTGGCTTTGGTTTCCAATGCTGCATCAGCTAAAGAACTTAGGGACAAAGCCGATCTGCTGAAAACAGCACTGGAAAAGATTACCGACCTTAAGGAAGTTAAGTATACCGGAGTTCCTGAGCAGGAGATACGCATAGACATGCAGCTGGATAAGCTAGCCCAGCTAAGGATACCTTTAAATCTTGTTGTCGGGAGCTTGCAAAGCGAAGCTGCCGATATCCCAGGGGGAAGCGTTAACCTTGACACCAAAGTCTTCAACGTGAAGACCAGCGGTAAGTTCAAGAACGTCGAAGACGTCGCCAATACAGTTATATATAATGCCAACGGGAAGATTATTTATTTAAAAGATGTCGCCGAAGTCAGCTATAAGGATGGTACCATCAACCATATTACCCGCCTTAACGGTCACCGCTGTGTGCTCGTGACAGCCGCCATGAAAGACAATGTCAATATTAGCAAGGTCAAGGAAGAGTATATGCCAGTGTTGGAAGCATTCCAGAAAGGACTTCCGGAAAATATAAAAATGATCAAAAACTTTGACCAGGCGGACATGGTTGCCCAACGTTTGGGACATCTGGGATTTGATTTTGCGCTGGCGATCGTGCTGGTCGTTATCACGTTGTTGCCACTGGGATTCAGGGCGTCATTGATTGTTATGATCTCCATTCCTTTATCACTCGCCTTGGGTTTGATAGCGATGAACATGCTAGGCTATTCACTCAACCAATTAAGCATTGTTGGCCTAGTGGTAGCATTGGGGTTGCTGGTAGACGACAGTATTGTTGTCGTCGAAAACATAGAAAGATGGTTAAGAGAGGGGTATTCCATTAAGGATGCCGTCTTAAAAGGGACAAGGCAGATAGGTAATGCAGTTGTAGGATGTACGGCTACTTTGGTCATAGCGTTCCTGCCGCTTGCTTTTTTACCTGATGCGGCAGGCGAATTTCTCCGAAGCTTGCCGATGGCGGTAATGACAAGCGTATTGGCATCCATGCTGGTTGCGCTTACCTTGGTTCCATTTCTTGGCAGCCGTATATTAAAACCACATGCACATAGCGGCGGTAATTACTTCCTGCAGAAGCTACAGCAGTTTTTGAGCTATTCATATCGCAGTATCATGCCAATCGCACTCAAATGGCCAAAAGTAACCGTAGGGATCTCAATCGCGCTGAGTGTTTTTGCGTTCGCACTCTTTCCATTGGCAGGCTTCAAGCTTTTTCCAACATCAGAAAAGCCAATGTTCCTGATCAATATCAAGCTGCCATTGCAGGCAAACATCCCTGAAAGCGACCGCGTCACCAAACTCGTGGAGCAGGAACTGCAGAACCATAAGGAAATCGTGTATTATACCTCCAATGTCGGCAAAGGTAATCCGCAGATTTACTACAATGTACACCAGCAGGACATTAAGCCCGATTTTGGACAAATATTTGTTCAATTGGGCGACGATACCGGCCCAAAAGTCAAACAGGAACTGATTAAGACTCTTAGAAAAAAATTCATTGATTTTCCCCATGCAAGAATTGAGGTAAAGGATTTTGAACAGGGCACACCGATTGAGGCGAACATTGTGGTCAGAGTTTTCGGGGATAATCAGGACACTTTGCGATCCCTATCTTTTAAGGTAGAGGAAATTTTAAGGAAGCACCCCGGTACCTTCTTTGTGAACAACGAGCTAAATTCGTACAAATCAGATGTCAAGGTTTCGATAGACAAGGAAAAAGCGCGCACCCTTGGTGTATTGACCAGTGATGTAGACATGGTTATACGCATGGCAGTAGCCGGCGTAAATGTTGGTGACTACATCGACGACCGCGGCGATTCAAGGAATGTGATCATTACCCTACCACGAGAAAAGTTTTCAGATCTCAATGTACTCAAAGGACTTTATGTCAACAATATCCAGGGAACACCGATACAGGTTGACCAGATTGCTACAATAGGTTTTGAAACATCTCCGACGGCAATCAACCATTTTAACAAATCGAGGTTTGCCAAAGTGACATCATTGACTAAAGACCACGTGTATGCCAATGATATTTTAAAAGACATCGTTCCACAGCTTGATAGATTAAAGCTTCCGCCGGGGTACTATTATAAATTGTCGGGTGAGGCCGAGTCGGAAGGCGATGCCCTGGGAGGCAACTTTCTTTCGGTCATATTATTAAGTGGCTTCCTTTTTATAGGCGTGCTCCTTTTACAGTTTAAGAATTTCAAGGGGATTATTATTGTATTATCCATTATCCCGTTGGGTATATTGGGCGGTGCTATAGCGTTGCTTTTAACCGGCAATCCGATGTCCTTGGTTTCTATCATCGGTTTTATCGGGTTGTCGGGAATACAGGTCAAGAATTCGCTGCTCCTCGTAGATTTTACAAACCAGCTTAGGGTTGAGGGCCACTCCTTGGATGAAGCTATCCATATAGCGGGCGAGACACGGTTTTTACCTGTTGTGCTTACATCTATTACCGCTATCTGCGGATTGATACCTATTGCATTAAATCCCAATCCGCTTATTGCCCCCTTGGCGATTGTACTTATTGGCGGGCTTATAAGTTCAACAATCCTATCAAGGATTGTAACACCCGTAATGTACAGGCTAATCCCACCACAGATAGAAATTGAGGAAGATACAGAAGATAACGAAAAGTAATGAATACACTTTTCAAAGGCAATGCAGGAGGCCAGTCTCTTATTTAGTTTATGTGGGGCTGGCCAAATGTTTCTATCGTACACTTTGTTTTTATTTATACTAGTAATTCTTTGTCGTCAAAAAAATAAGCTGGTTATTATTACTCTATGAAAGTGCAGAAAAATAAAGGCTGTTTCCTCTGCTTTGGTGAAAAAGTATTCAGGGAGATATATTTGCGCTTCGAGTAATCGGAAAATATATGAGATTTATTTTCAAGATGATTTTCCCGAGTCTGTTGTAAATCTGAAAATCCAGATTTGGAGATATCATCATTTACGAATTCCCAACTAGCGGCATTAGTTGATTTTGTAAAGAAGAATTATCTCATCATCGAAAACTGTCTGAAAAGTTTTAAGTGGGGGGCAGTATCTGTGTTCATTTGGTAGACAATAAGTATTTAGAATTGTATTATATTAAACCAGCAATTTTTATCACTTTTAAAAATATAATGAGAAAAGTAGTATTTAAAGACATAGACGGAAAAACAAAGAAAATGATGCTTTGTCAGGCAAAAGGCGGAGTTTATCTTTTTGGATATTACAGCTTAGAGGACGGTTCTGCAGATTGGGATCATTTCTTTTCCACTATGGAAGACGCGAGTGAATGTTGCATTGAAGAGTATGCTATTAATGAAGAGGATTGGATAATAATTGCAGACCAACCTAAAAATTGTCAACAAGACTTTATTATTCCAACAAGGATAAAAGGAAGAAAAGTCGGAAAGCCTGTGTTTGGACATCTACAACGATTTGTTGAAGGACAGTGGATTGACTATGAAATATCAGAGAAATGTATAAGTTTTGATGGACTAACAGATAAAGAGAGATTATCTATTAGTGGACTAGTATTTGAGTATGAGAAGGCTTTAATTGACGATAAAGCAAAAGCGATAAAAATTTTGAAAGCATCGAACTTTGACAAAACTTCGATTGACACAATTATTGGATAAATAAACATAACGCTATCCAGCACCTATGGAATTAAATGAGATAAAAAATATACAAGATTTCCAGCGATTTCTGTTTCAACAAAAGAATGAAAAGTTTGTTCAGTCTGATGATCCCAATTATTCAAGAACAATTTGCGGAACAGATTTCAGATCTGAAATTCTGTATGTTCTACCATCGACTGAAACATTGGAAAATATCAGGTTCTATGACAGTCTGAAGTTTATCACCATCAATAACTATAAGATTGATAGTAAAAATCTTGATGCATTAAAAAAGTATAAGGATAATTTAATTAATGTTAGCCATTTACATATTTGGAACATCAAACAAAATGATCTGGATTTAATTTCATTGTTTCCAAATTTGACACATTTATTAATTTCACATGTCAAAAAAGCTGACTTTTCATTTAACCGCTTAGACGAGCTAACGAATTTGAACACGCTTTGTCTTTTAAGTCTAAACAAAGTAGCAGACTTCAATTTCTTGCCAAACGCTACAAAATCTAGAATTAAAAACCTTTCGTTAACTTATACATCAAATCTTAAAAGTTTGAATGGGATTGATAAGTTCGAAAACCTTGAACACTTATCGCTCTTTGCATCAACAACAGAAAGTAACAAAAAAGTAAGCCTTGACGATTTATCAGGAATTGAAAACCTAGCAAAACTTAAAACATTTGAAATTGCTTATTTTCGGTTTGACAATAGGGAAATGGCCAATAGACTTTCGTTTTTAAAAGAATTAAAGGAGTTTGCAATTGATAATATCAAATATAAAAATAACTAACAAATACGTTTGAATGAAATTATTAGACTTTTTCAAAATATTTAAACGAAAGACAAATTTTTTGCCAAATTCTGCCCTTGATTGATCGGTTTACTGTTATTAAAATACATCCAAAAGAGTGTAATTTACAAATGAAATTTATCCAATTTCGTTAGTTTTATAAGGATGAACATATTTGTGAAAATTGAATTTGGAAATGGGCAAATGATCCGTTCACAAAGGATAAAATACCAGATAAAATGGACAATTCGATGTCTTTTGAAAATAGTAGAGGGAAAATGGAAAACCTTTTTGCAGGATGATTTAGTTCCAATTCTATCCGACAATCAAATTTCAGATTATACTTGCTTCTGCTTTGGATATTATACACGTTATTATTTTTTTGTGAGATAAAATTTCTACTAAAACAACCGTAGATAAGAATTGTATTCAGAAAGTGATAAAATAAAATTTACGCAAACGTTTGTTTTGGGGACTTGACTTTTAATGCGAAAAAAATCCAGTATGTTTGATTGGGAACAGCAATGTTATAGCTAATTAAGCCAGCAATTAAATTATGAAGTCAAAATTGTTGATCAAAGATATTTCAGATTTTGAATTGTTGGTGAATACCCATACCAACAAGCTCACACAGACTGCTTTCCTAAAAATTGGAAATCTGCAGGATGCGGAAGATCTCGTACAGGATCTGTTTATCAATCTCTGGATCAAAAGAGAGTCCATTGTTGTTCATGGCCCAGTCTACAATTACCTCTATGTATCCCTGCGGAATAAAATTATGAATTATTTTGCGAAGGCCAAGCTTCGTCAAGATGTGAAAAATAGGCTTGCGGTAAACCTTGAAGTCGTAGATCTCTCCTTGGTCAATCTTTTGATCGAAAAAGATCTAAACACCTTGTTTTCGGAAATTTTGAACGAGTTACCGGATCACATGCAAAAGATTTTTAAACTACGCAATGAAGATTTTACCCTCAAGGAGATTGCTGTCGCTTTAGGATTGGCTGAGCAGACAGTAAAAGGATACAGTGCAGACATGCATCGTCGTATTAAAGCTATGTTAATAGAGCGTCATCCCGAATTCGCCCGTTCACTGACAGTAATGCTCTCTTTTTTGCTGATCAAATAATTTTTTTAAATTCCTTACATACTTTTGATTGTCACCAGCTGTCTTACTTGAAAGAACACATCTAGAAAGAATTACCAGTGGATCAAAACCAGTTAAAAAAACTAATCAAGAAGTACCAGGAAGGTACGGCGAGTGCTGCAGAGAAATTTGTTGTGGAATATTGGTATGAATCCTTGGGGCAGCAAAAAACCAAAGATTCAGATATAGATTTTATTCCAGACCGCAAAGATCTCAAGCAGCGCATTGTTTGGGCTTCTTCTGTATACGCAGATAAGCGATCTACTAACCGACGACGTTTTATATATGCCGCTGTTGCGAGCGTCGTGTTGTTTATGTTTTCAACCGTTCTATATCATCAATATTTTTCAGAATCGCAGATTGACAGTCTGATCAAGCCAATCAAAATAGTATATCTAGATAGAGGAACCATATCCACTGGTACTGCTGAACGGAAAACGGTCGTTCTGAACGATGGTACGAAAGTGATCCTGAATGCCAATTCAAGTTTAACTGTAGGTGACTATGACCAGCTGCGGGATGTGAATCTCTATGGTGAGGCTTTCTTTGATGTCAAAAAAGATCCATCCAGGCCATTCACTGTGCACGGCGGTGGACTACATATCAGGGTGCTGGGTACCAGTTTTAATGTCAAAGCTTATCCTGATATCCACAATACATCCGTATCCGTGCGCACGGGTAAGGTTCAAGTTGACAACAACGAGAAAAATCTACGCACACTGATGCCAGATGAGAATATAGTCTATGATCGCAAGTCTAGTGGTTATAAATTGACTAATGCTGAGTATGCTTTAGAATCATCCTGGTTATCCGACCATGTTAAGCTAGATCAGGCCAGCTTCGAAGAATTGAACCAAAATTTTAAGAATTTCTATGGATTCTCACTTCGTACGGCCGATGAGAAATTATTGAAGGATCGTTATAATATAAATTTCCGTCAATCCAAAACAATGACCACCGCGTTGGAAGAGATTCAGTTATTGACCGGAAAAAAAATCAGTATTAAAAATAAGCAGGAGGGTAAAGAGATCATTTTATACTAAAAATAAAAAGGGCTCACATAGTGTAAGACCCTTTACAGAAAAATTATGGAATCTATCTGACCCGATTCCATAATCGGTTTCATGGATGTAAAACCTTTAATCAACACAAAATTAACAAATGATTAACAAAAAACTAATAAGAAAAGAAAAAAGAAGCAACAAATACCTTTCTTTAAGTCTTGGTGGAGCGCTGCTGTTATTATCCGGCACTTTTTCCTGGAACAGGACATATGCACAGGAGAATGCCAGGATCTATAACCAGAACTACCAAAAAACAACGCTGCGTGATGTTATCCTTGATCTACAAAAGAGATCTGGCTCAGATATTTCGTTTACAGAGAGCTTGGGTCTAAAAAATATAAGTATCGGCAAATTCGAGACTAAAAATGAGTCCTTGGAGCAGGTCTTACGGAGATTGCTGACACCTTACGGTATTCAGGTGAAAAAAACGGATAGCGGTTTTGTTTTAGTCCGGCAGACACAGCAAGAGGGAAGATCCATTTCTGGCAAAATCGTAGACCCATCTGGTATGCCCGTTTCGGGGGCTACCTTAAATTTAAAACGTGCCAGTACAAAATCCAAAAGTGATGATAAGGGGGAATTTTCGCTGCAATCAATTTTCCCTTCGGACACCTTATCCGTGCATTTTATGGGGTTCAAGGCGGTGGATACCTTGGTGACGAATGAAAAGGCGGAGGATCTCCTGATCCGTTTGGAAACTGGCATGGCACGTGAACTCGATGAGGTGGTGGTGGTCGGGTATGGTGTTCAAAAGAAAGTTAACCTGACGGGATCTGTTGCCGTTGTTGATGGAAAACGTTTACAGGATAGACCGGTAAACAACGTATCCCAATCGCTTTACGGAACGGTAAGTGGCCTGACGATCGCATATGGCAACAATGGTTTTGAACCCGGCGCTGCACCGTCGGTACAGATCAGGGGCCAAGGTAAACCCTATGTCCTGATCGACGGCACCGCCGGAGATATTAATACGATTGATCCGAATACTGTTGAAAGTGTTTCTATCTTAAAAGATGCAGCTGCTTCGGCAATCTATGGTGCCCGCGCACCTTATGGGGTCTTACTAATTACGACCAAATCAGGAAAGGCTAATCAGAAACCACAAGTCGATTTTTCAATGAATGGCGGGCCTACAACCATTATCAATAAACCAAAGATGGTTGATTCCTACACATTTGCCCGTGCCATGAATCAGATGCATGACAACCAAGGGGTTGCCAGATTGTTCTCAGAATCGACGATCGACAGGATCATCGCGTATATCGATGATCCTACATTACCGGAAACTGTGCCTGATGCCAACAATCCGAGGAAGTGGTCCACCTATCAATTCTCAAACGGCAATAATGACTGGATAGATATCCATTATGGCAATGGACGCCGGATGCAGGAAAATTTATCTGTCAAAGGAGGATCTAAAGACATGGCCTACTCTTTGTCGCTGGGACATGCGTCCGAAAAAGGGGTGTTGAGAATTGTGGACGATAAGTACAAACGCTACAATTTTCAAGCTAAACTCGATGCCAATATTACAGATTGGTGGAAGATCAGTTCGAATACAAGGCTCACAAATGCAGTACGTGATAGACCTATATATAACGGTGAGGGTGAATATGGCATGATTATCCATCAGATTTTCAGAACACATCCCGAGGTTTTTCTTAAATCGCCAAATGGATATTACTCGCAACTTTCACGTGTTCCGCAGATGCAAGCCGGTTATCAGAAGTTGACAAATAATACGCTGGTACAACGCTTGGCGACCGAAATCAGTCCGCTCCAAAACTGGAAAATCAATGCCGACTATTCGATAGATTATCAGATTTTTGACTATGCCGGTGTTAATCAGGTGGCTTATGAGGATGAAGTAGATGGTACCCTTGTGCCAATAGCACTTACCGTCCCTCCGTATATCGAAAAGAAAAAATCCAATACCACCTACAAAGCGCTTAATATTTATACAAGCTATAATTTACACTTCGGAACGGATCACCATTTTACGGTACTGGCCGGTTTTCAGAATGAAATCAGTAAGCTGGATTCGATGAATGGGTTAAGAAGGGAAATCATCGTTCCTGATATCCCTTCTTTTACAACAGCAACAGGCGAGATGCAAGTGGGTGATGGTCTGACGCATTGGTCTACCTTAGGCTATTTTGCACGATTAAATTATAATTATGCAGACAAATATTTGGTCGAGGCAAATGTCCGTTATGATGGTACATCCAAATTTGCCCGTGGCAGACGCTGGGGAGCATTTCCTTCCGTATCCGCAGGATGGTTGGTTTCTAAAGAATTGTTTTGGCAGCCTCTACTGGATTATATACCATTTATGAAACTTAGGGCATCATGGGGGAAGCTGGGTAATCAGAATGTTGCCGCCTATCAGGACCTTGCATTATTGGGCGTCAAAAGTAATTTAGGTTGGCTTATTGATGGCATGCGGCCCGCTTACACAACAGCACCAAACCTGGTAAACCGCTATCTTACCTGGGAGTCATCACGTTCCATGAACACAGCCATTGAAATGGGATTTTTTCAAAACCGCTTGCATGCTGAATTTGAATATTATCAAAGGCTGACTTATGATCGTCTCGGACCGGCACAGGCATTGCCAGCAGTGTTGGGTGCTACTATTCCGAGGGAAAATAATTCGGAGCTCAAGACCAAAGGCTGGGATTTTAGTTTGCGCTGGAATGGAAAAATAGGCTCGGATTTTAATTATTCCGTAGCGGCCAATGTTTTTGATTACAAAAATATAATTACAAAGTATACAAACCCAACGGGTATCCTGACAACGGATTATGTCGGCAAAGATCCTGGTGAAATATGGGGTTATGAAACTGCGGGATTAATCAAAACCAAGGAACGTGCCGACGAGATCAATGCATCAGGCTATCAAAAATTTATCAACGGCCAGACCTGGCAGACGGGGGACGTTGAATACCGGGATCTCAATGGGGATGGGGTAATAAATAACGGCAAAAACACCATAAATGACCATGGAGACCTTAAAATCATTGGTAATTCGACACGCCGTTACCAGTTTGGACTTAATTTAACCGCCAACTATAAAAATGTTGATATCGCGGTGTTTATCCAAGGTACCGGAAAGCGTGATCTATGGTTGGATGGCAATGTATTCTGGGGTTTTAGGGCCTGGAATCAATCCTCCCTGTTCCCTCACCACATGGATTACTATCGGGATGTCGAAGGGGACCGCTATTCGGGGCTTGGTATAAACACTGAAGCTTATTTTCCGCGGCCTTACAGTAATACCACCCAAGATAGCAAGAATAAGCAAATGCAGACACGCTACCTGCAGAATGGTGCTTATGCACGGCTTAAAAATCTACAGATAGGCTATACCATTCCTGCATTGATGCTCCAGAAAATCGGATTAAAACGCGCCCGTATTTATTTCTCCGGTGAGAATATCTACACCTTATCCAAACTTCCTAGTGCATTTGATCCTGAAACAGCAATATTGGGAGATTTTGGGAATGGCAAAGGCATGTTTTCGCAGGCAATTTGGGCATTCGGGATGAATATTTCGCTTTAACAGCATTTGATTTGAATATAAAGGTAGCTACTTAGGTAGCAAAGGAAAATATATCTAGCAATTAATAACCAATGAAAAAAAACATAATCTTATTATATACGACAGTCATTTTACTGTTGGTCGGTTCCTGCTCCGAGGATTTTTTGGATAGGCCGCCATTGACACAGATTGAAAACGAAAGCTATTGGAAAACAGCCAAAGATCTAGAGAATTATACGATTCAATTCTATACGGTATTCCCTGCTTTTAATACGGTAGGTAGTTTCCTTGGTGTGATCGGTTGGGATGGTTCCCGTGGATCCGACGTGCAGATTTCCAGTTCACCGAGCACAGTCTGGAATGGTACCGAATCGCCGGTTGCATCGGGCGGAAACTGGAGCTGGAGTAATATCCGTAGTGTCAATATCTTTTTTAAGAACTATAGCAAATGCAAAGATCCTTTTGAAAAATATAAGCAGTTTTTGGGGGAAGCACATTTCTTTAAGGCCTGGTTTTATTTTGAAAAAGTCAGGCTCTACGGTGATGTTCCCTGGTATACGGATCCATTGGAGATGGACTCTGAAGAATTATTCAAAGCACGTGATTCACGTACGACTGTAGTGGACTCAATTTTGGCACACCTGGATAAAGCGATTGAATATCTGGAACCTGTGGCTACATTAAAAGGTAAAAACAATCGGCTTTCTAAACAGGCTGCCCTGCTCTTCAAATCCAGGGTCGCGCTATTTGAGGGCAGCTGGCAGAAATACCACAAAGGTACAGCATTTGGTACAGCGGGCGCTGATCCCAGTAAGTACTTCCGACAAACTGCTACCGCTGCCGAAACGTTGATGGATGCAAAATATGGCATGTCCCTGTATAGCAATAATGATCCCGAAAACGATTACTGCAAACTATTTTCTCTGAAAGATCAGCTTGCCAATAAAGAGGTGATTCTCTGGAAAGCCTATTCCGTCAACCGTGATCTGTCACACTCTTTTCAGATCTATGTATCTGACCGTACTGCGGGGATATCCATGACTTTTGAACAGATACAGCATTACCTGGGCCGGGATGGTCAGCCATATGATTATTTCTCCCTTGGTAAGACGGTGAAAGGCAATGCTTTTTTAGAAAAAATACGGTCCGATTGTGATCCACGGCTGTCCCAGACGATCTGGACACCAGGAGCCTTGATGTGGGACAATACCTTTGGGAAAGCCACCTTTAAAAAGCCGTTTCTGGATAAATCCGGTGAGGCCTTGAATAATACCGGTTTTCAGATTCGAAAAGGGAATGATCCAAAATCGGCTCTCGCGGGTGGTGGTGTTTCCTGGAGCTCAAGTGATGAAACAGGTGCCATTATCTTCCGTTATGCCGAAGCGCTATTGAATTATGCCGAAGCAAAGGCCGAACTTGGCGAAACAGTCGACCATGCCAAATCAATCAATCTGCTCCGCAAGAGATCAGGTATGCCTGAATTTGCTGTCGTAAGTGATCCCACTAGCAGTCGGTATGCGGATTATGGCTATAGTCTATCAGACCAGTTAAAAGAAATCCGTCGCGAGCGTACCGTCGAACTGGGGGCCGAGGGATTTCGCTATGACGATATCCGGAGATGGGCCGCGCATAAACTGTTGAAAGGGAAACGTCCCAAAGGTTATCCATTTGCGGCCTCTGACTGGACCGGTACCAAAATCAACTATAAGGTTGATGCCGACGGTCTATTGGACCCCTTTGTAACGCAGTTGCCGAATGGCTATGGATTTAAGGGAAACCGCGATTACCTCGAATGCATACCATTGAATGAAATCACCTTGAATAATAACCTAAAACAAAATCCAGGATGGGAGTAAACTTATTTTTATCATTGCTATTTACACTGTTTTATAGCATAGGCGAGGGACAATCCCTTGTCAGGATCGGTCTGATTGCAGATCCACAGTACGCGGACAAAGATACCCACGGCAGCCGTTTTTACCGAAACTCACTTGGTAAATTAGATTCTGCCGTGCTGGCTATCAATCGGGAAGGTGTAGATTTTACAGTTACACTCGGCGATTTGGTCGATGTCGGACCGAAAGATCTGCAACCTGTACTCCAGCGACTTGAGAAGCTCAAAAGACCGGTCTACAATATTTTGGGAAACCACGATTATGTAAATGTTGAAAATGGAGCCGATTTATATAAGGCTTATAAAATGCCGCACCCATATTATATCGTAGAGAAGGGGCAATGGCTGCTTATTATGCTCAATACCAATGAGCTGGCGGAGTATGCTACTCCAGCGGGGTCGGATCAGCGCCTTGCCTGGCAGACGCTCAACGATGGATTGAAGGCTGCAAAAAGAAAGAATGATCAGCCCTGGAACGGCGGGATAAGCGTAACGCAGCTCAGCTGGATGGAAAAGCAACTTCAAAAGGCGAAGTCATCCAACAAAAAGGTGATCGTTTTCACACATCATCCCTTGTATCCCGAGAATGGCCTTGAAGCACTGAATAACCGGGAGATATTGGCCCTTATCGAAAAATATCCGGTTGTAAAGGCGGTGATCTCAGGCCATCATCATCCCGGTAATTTTGCAACCTATAAAGGTATTCCGATGATTACACTGGAGGGTATGATCGAAACCGCCGACCAGAATGCTTTTGGTGTTTTGGAGCTCAATGATCATCAGCTGGATCTTCATGGAGAAGGACGGATGACAGCCCGGAAAATTGACTTTTAACGATAAACTTACTATTTAAACAATAAAAATTATGAGAAAAGAAATATCCATGTTTGGCAAAGCAGTCTGTATGTTTGCCTGTATGACTTATCTATCTGTGGGTTGTCAGAAAGATATTACGCAAATTCAGGAAAATGCGCCAAAAAAAACAGGTAAAGTCAATACGACATTGGCTGGACCCACTTTTGTAAGTGCACATCGGGCAAACGATCTGATTAAGGTTGATGAGATTATCAACGAGGGAATCAATAGCCTAGAGGTAGATATCTATGTTGCCAATAAAGACGGTCAACCAACCTGCCTGATTGGACATGAAGCTGGAACAGCGACCGGACAGACTTTAGAGCAATATTTTGCTAATTTAAACCAGAAGCTTCCAGGTTATACTTCGCTTTGGCTGGATTGTAAAGATTTGAACAGTAGTGCAAATGAACAATTGTTTTTAAAGACGCTTAAAAAAATGGATAGTTTGTATTCCATTAAAAATAAAGTATTGATAGAAAGCATGTATCCACAGCATTTGACGGGCTTCAAACAGCTTGGCTGGACGGTCAGTTATTATTGTAACTGGTCGGATTTGAGCGGCAAGACAGCTGCACAGCAACAGGTTGTCATGGACGCGATTTACAGCAAGCTGAATACCTATGGTGTGGATGGAATTAGTTACGATGCTTCTGTCGATAATGCGATGAAATCTTACTTCCCGACTAAAACTGTTGGCGGTGAACGTGTAAAGATGTACGCCTGGGCATTATCACGCTATTATGGTGAAACTGATCTGGCAAGTAAACTGGCAACCTATTCGCATCTCGATATTTTATTGATTACCTTTTATTCGCCACAGGGTATGCTGATCAACGGAGCCAATTACAAGATCGCGTCTGCTTTGACAAAAGAACCGAGCAAACTTGTTGATGTTAATGGTAATCCACCAATCAATGGTGAAGATGTGACGCTATGGACGTATAACTATCCGACATCATCCAATCAGGTATGGAAGTTAAGAAATGTTGGCAGCGGATATTATGCCTTGAAAAGCGTCGCAGATACGACTAAAGCACTGGAAGTGCGGGGTGGGGGATCGGCGAATAGCACACCTGTACAGGTAGCTACTTTTGCTAATACCTCGGCACAACGCTGGAAGATCACCTATGTGGGAAGCGGTAATTATAATCTAGAGCCAGCATCTGCACCAGGGAAGAACTTGGATGTCAATGGATCAAGCACAACAGATGATACGCAGATACAGATCTATTCTGCGCATACAGGCAATGCGCAGAAATTCAGATTGGTTAAACAATAAGAAACTGCTATCATGATACAAATTGAAATGGTAAAAATCAAATATTTATATATTTATATCACGGTTTTAAGTTTTGCAGATTTTCTGCTCCAGAGTTGGGAACATGAAAATATATTGCCAGCTTTAAGGGACCGGCTATTTCGACCTACATAAAAGGTGCTTACTACCCTAATATAGATCTTAGTAATTTGCTCATAAATTAAAGAAATTGGTAGTTAGTTGGGTGTTCAATTGGCGCAATGTAGAGATTATTTCACGACGTTGCGCTTTTTTGTTGGAACGCTTGAGGATAAGGTAAAGATTTTTCAATAGTAATCAGTACAGATGAGGTGTGTCATTTTCGCTAGTTCGAAAATAAATTTAGACCCATTATGGAAGCTACTAGTGGTATAAGAAAGAAGACTCTCCAAAAACCGATAAATTTCAAATTAATTATTACCTTAGTATGTTATGATTTTCTCTCTGGACATATATAGTGTCGTGGTGCGCCACAGCGTAAAATAACTGCAAACAAATAGAACTCCCGTTATAATGCTTAACTGCTTACGTGAGGAGGTACTTTGGTATAAACAGATCATTATGGATACAAAAGAGCGGAAATAACATGAAAGTAAAAGGTTTTTATACAGATACCAAAGAAAGCATTGAGAGGCATTTTAGTTTCCTCAAAGCTTTCGGTTTTTCAGCATTTGAAGAAAAACAATTGGCCTATGAATATCATTTTGAAACGAAAAACGATGTTGCTTTAATTGATATTTGGTTTGAAGCTAATTCTTCTACGCCAATTTGGATGACTGTAAATGGCTATTATGTGGATCACCTAGAACTTGAAAACTCAAAATTAAAGGCTTATAAAGTTGCACTAACAGAAAATTATAACAAACCATTTGAGCAATATCTGGAAACCAATCAAGCTATTTTCTTAAACCAAATTGCCGAGCAATACGCCATGAATGGGAAAGAAATCAACGATAGCTATTTAAACGAACTCAGTGAAATCATCAAAAGGCACATTACGGTATTAAGCGGAAATCTTGAAGTTTTAAAAGCGAATACCGAAATTGTACAAAAAGCATTTGAGGCAGAAAAAGCGACAGAACGAATAAAAAAAGGAATCTACACGCTTGAATATCAGTTTTTCAATACTAATGATTATGATGCTTACGAAGAATTTGATGATCTCAAGCAGCTTGAAATGTATTTGTCGGATCGGAAGGAAATTGAGAAATACAGAATTCTGGATTGTAATATGAACGAAATTAGCTTAAAGTAATGAACAACAATCTTCACCTTCTAAAAAATATTACTTAAGCTATTTCTGAAAATGATAGATAAAAGAGGTTAGAAGTTTTGAAAATTCTTGACAGGTATACATGCTACCTTGCAATATTCCGCAACAGCACAATATCTAAGTCAGTCAATAGTTGACAAATTTTACCGGCACTGTCCCTTCGTTTTTCTAAAAAAAAGAAGATTTTTATAGATACTACGATGTTCTTGAGCGACCATATCTTCCTTATGTTTATTTCGTTTGTCAGTTTGTATTTAGTAGATTGTATACATTGCGGGATTATGATTGAAACGGTCCTACGAACCGTTAGAAATGGAAAGAGATAAAAAGATAAACATTCCAAAATCCAAAAATTTTACCTTCAAAAAAAGAATTGCCAATCTTTTTCAATTCGGCAGTTGTTCTAAAACAAATAATTAAACGGCTTAATTTTTGTATTCTTTTTTACCAAAATATTAATCCTTTTTAAACATTAGATCATGGCAGATAGCAAATTCAAAAAAGTCAAATCCGACAGAAACTAAGTCAGCGGATCAGAAAATTTCGAAATCCACGATGCTTCACATTTACATTATGACTTTTGCCTCGAAATGGATAGTGTTATAAAAAGCCAGGCTTTGCCGAAAGGTCTTTTCCATGGACTCAAAAGTTAAAAGACTAACGGTGATGGTGGAAGATACTTTATATGATAAATCTAGTTTGCATCGAAATGAATCTCTGGAACAGTCCGGTCAAGAAGCCCGAACATCCTACATTTTGCATAATAGGCAATTGATAGATTTTCGAAATAATATTTTAAAAACGAGCAAGATGCTCCAATAACAACAAATAATTTTAGCGCATTTTACTAATGGATTTTACTGTAGAAATTAAGGATATGATCGCGATGGTTGTCTCAATATTATGTGGTGGGGCAATCGGTTTTGAGCGTGAATACAAAAATAAGTCTGCTGGTTTTCGTACAATAATTTTAATTTCACTCGGGTCGACCATTTTTACGATAGTCTCTCAGCATGGCGCACAGACAGACGACCGAATTTCGGCAAATATCATAACAGGGATTGGTTTTATTGGTGCGGGTGTCATTTTTAAAGATAAAATTTCAGTACATGGTTTGACAACTGCTGCGGTAATCTGGACTTCGGCGGCAATTGGAATGACAGCTGGGATAGGTTACCATGCCTTAGCACTTTGTCTGACACTTATTACACTTGGAGTTTTGTTAGTGGTTACCAGGGTAGAGCGAATAATTGCGCAGTTACAAAAGGAGCAGTTCTTGAGTGTAACTTTTCGTGATCCCAACTTCCATCAAATTGAAAATCTTGAAAGTGTTTTACAGGCAAAGGGGCTTATTTTAGAACGTATAGAAATTGCGAAAGACGACGATCATTTGATAGTAATATTTAAAGTATCTGGTAAAAAAGAGCTACTGGTAAAGATGAGTGAAACACTTGCCACGCGACCGGAAATCATCAGTTTTTCTTAAATGCTCTTAGTCTGGGTATACTGAAGCGTATTGACCCTTCAAAATTGAATTAGATTTAGGTTGATGGCTGGAAAACCAAAACGAATGAGTCAGATAATACAATTAATCAGATTGTACCAATGACGTTAACAGAATAAAAACCAGCGCGATTCCATACCGAAGAACTTCTTAAACAGGAAGATCCTCTGTTGGAAAAATCGTTCCATGCAGGGATTCCTGCTTACAAAGCAGACAAGTTTGAGTTCCTAAAAAGTCGTCTTGACTCTTAGGTGTAAACGCAAAAAGCTGAGGTTTATACTTCAGCTTAAACTAATTAGTACATCGCAGCTAAGTAGTTATTTTCAGGTACTTAATTTGGCCGTTAGACAACTTGAAATGATATTTTAAAGCAACGGGACTACCGGGAAATGTACCTGAAATCTCCGCTGATAAGATGTTTTCGCTTTCATTAAAATCTAATGGCGTCATAGTTGTCCTGTATTCTTTGTTGGCTATATTAATCCAGTTTTCAATTTCAATTTTTCCATTGTGTGTTTTTCCCTCATCAAATACTTTTGCATCTTCAGTAAAACAATTTGCGTAAGCCACACTGTCAAATTCGTTTTGCGCCTTCACTAGTTCGCGGATAACGATTGGTAAATTCATGTTTTCCATTATTTAGATGATTATTAAATGGTCGGTACTGTTCCACCGTCAATTACATATTCTGTTCCTGTGAGATAACTTGCTCTCGGGGAAACAAGGAAGCCAACAAGTTCAGCTACTTCTGCAGGTTCAGCAGGTCTACCGAAAGGAATTCCTCCCAATGCATCCATTACACCCTGTTGCGCTTCTTCTACGGTACTATTGGAGTTTCTTGCAATATCGCCCAACCAGGCCTCTGATGCAGTGGTATTTATCCAGCCGGGCGAAACCGTCAGTACACGAATGCCTTTAGGAGTAACTTCGTTTGATAAGCTTTTGCTATAGTTTCTCAATCCTGCTTTTGCCGCTGCGTAAGGTAACGTTGAATCATACAAAGGTAGTTTGCCCTGAATAGAAGCAATGTGGATGATCACTCCGTTTTCGCGTTCTATCATTTGCGGTAAAAAGCCCCTGTCCAGACGAATTGGAGCCAAAAGGTTAGCCTGTAGTGTAGATTCCCAATCCTCATCGCTGAGCACAGCGAACCCGCCTACAGGCGTAGAAGATCCACCAAGGTTGTTTATCAGGATATCTAGTCTGCCATAGCTCGAAAGCACTTCGCTCACCACTTTTTTTGCTCCCTCTGCTGTACTCAGATCGGAGGCAATGAAATGCAGATTGCTGTTTTCTAGTTCGGGTGCATTTCTGGCGGTAATGACAACTATTGCACCAGCCTGTAGCAGCCTTTCCGCAATAGCTCTTCCAGTACCTTTTGTACCTCCTGTTACCAAGGCAATCTTGTCTGATAACTCATTGTTGAAATTAAATTGTTCCATTTTTATGAATTGTTTATAGGACAAAATTGGGGTATAAAAACAGCCTGTACAAGTACGGAGTTACGATTCATATAGGGATAAATTTATCCCCTATTGTACAAATCGGAACATAACTTTAATTTTGAAATATGTATGAGAGAAAAATAACTCCGAATCTGAACTGCGGTCTTGACTTGATAGGTGAAGTGCTTTACGGCAAATGGAAAATACGACTGCTCTGGTTTATTGAACAAGGTCACAAAAGACCCAGTGAATTGCAGCGTAAAATACCGGATGCCTCTCGACGGGTACTGAACATCCAACTGAAAGAACTGGAGGATCATGAGCTTGTCATGAAGAAAATATATCCAGTCGTGCCACCAAAAGTAGAATATTCGCTCACAGATTTTGGGAAGAGTTTGATTCCGATAATTTCCGCATTGGGACACTGGGGTGATCAACACGAAGATAGACTGAGGAGAGTAATCTTAAAAAGAATTCCAAGATAAGTGGAAGGAAATATCGCCACAGCCATTTCACGAATGTACCCATTATGATGATGCGTCATTAGACTTAGTTCCTCAAAACCCGTCCATAACGATATAAAATTTAATCAAAAATTGGTGGCGGTCAGATAGCCCGACGATCGCAATGTTTCCAAGATGTGGTTTGCCTCAATTTTCTAAACAACTCTTTCTTTATGTGAATCCGTGTGGGAGTATTAAGGTTGAGATAAGAAGCAGCGGCTCTCTGGACCGGAAATTATTGCTGCCATGAGTTGCATATCAAAATACGAAGATCTAAAATTCTTTTTTGTATTTTGTTATTGCATAACCGTCAAATCTTATTAGTTCTAATTCTTCTTTTCCTTTTGGCACATTGTAATAAAAATTATAAAATTGAATAACCTTACCTCTAGGTGAATTCTTGGTTGTAAATTTCGAAGTTATCGCAGATTGTTTGATAATTTCCAAATTCTTTTTCACAAGAGTTGCCATTTTCCCGTTTCCATAAATTTTGACTTCACAACTATCTTTTGGTAACAATGAGAAAGTATTTGATAAAAGCGCTTTTCTTTCGTCCAACATCCATTCTTTTTTCATTCCTCGTAATTGTGCTACTTCAAATTCAGCATTTTGGATAATTTTCAAAACATTTTTACTGTTTTTATCGTTTAAATCCTCCTTAAGTTTAGCAAGAGCATTATAAAGTTTATCAAATAGTTCTTGTGAATTATTCAATTGAACCGAATTATTTAAGGAAGATAGTTCGACAGGAATTTTAGCATTAAAATTTATTATTTTCAGAAAGTAGCCATTCTGAATGTTTTCTGGCGTAATATCTTCATCAGATAACTCAAAATTTACTAAAATATTTTCTTCAGGAAAATCGGACTCGTTCGAAATAATAGATATTCCTTTAGTTGACTGCATAGACCGGAGCATGCTGACCCCTTGATTCCGGACTTGTTTAGGTATACCATGATGTTTTAAGCGCTGCTATCGCATGGCATTCCGTCAGATACTGACCCCTCTGTTGTTCAGAACGGCTATATATTCCGGGACATATTGACCCCTCTGATATTATTGGGACTTCATTATTCCGGAAGATATTGACCCCTTTCCGGGGTGCTGATTTTGGTTTTACTTTTGGGAAAATGATATTACCCAATGGCCGGAAAAACCAGACCCATGAGTCAGATAAAACAGATGATCAGGCTGCACCAGCAGGGCTATGCCATCAAAGCAATAGCCCGCAGCCTTAGTATAAGCAAGAATACCGTAAAGTCCTACCTCTACAAGATAGGTGAGGCAAAGTTGAACATGAGCGACCTTCTGGCTGTGGAAGATCCCGTGCTGGAAGGTCTGTTGCATTCAGGTAATCCGGCCTATCGCGACCCCAGGTTCGAGGATCTCAAAGAGCGTTTGCCACATCTGGAGAAAGAACTTAAAAGAGTTGGCGTAACGCGTAAACTGCTTTGGGAAGAATACAAAGTATCTTATGCCCAGGGGTATGGTTACTCCCAGTTCTGTTATCACTTTTCACAGCTTAGTGTTTCTGCCCGTTCGGGAACCATGGTAATGCAACATGAACCTGCAGACAAGCTTTATATCGACTTCTCCGGCAAGAAGTTGCATTATATTGATATCGAGACAGGTGAGCTTATTAATTGCGAGGTATTTGTCGCCTGTCTTCCTTATTCCAATTACTGTTATGCAAAAGCTGTTCGCAGCCAAACAATCCCTGATTTTATTGGAGCGCTGAATGATTGCCTGTGGTTCCTGGGCGGAGTTCCCAAGGCACTGGTGCCGGATAATCTAAAGTCGGCCGTAACCAAGAGTGACCGCTATGAACCTGATATCAACAGAAGTATGGAAGATCTGGCCAATCACTACGATACCGTTGTGGTTCCTGCCCGGGCCGGAAAGCCAAGAGACAAAAGTGCTGTTGAGAACCATGTCAAAATCATCTATACACAGGTGTTCGCCCGATTGCGCAACCGTAGGTTCTTTGACCTGGAATCGCTCAATGAAGCCATTACCTGCTGCGTAGACAAGCTCAACCAGACACGGATGCAGAACCGCAGTTACTGCCGTCAGGAACGCTTTATCAGCAGTGAAAAGCATCTATTGGGCAAACTTCCCGTGGATCGCTTTGAGCTGAAGCACTATGCTGAGCTTAAGGTCGCTGACAACGGTCATATCTACCTGGGCCGCGACCGTCATTCTTATAGTGTGCCCCATATCCACCGCAGAAAGAAAGCGCAGATCGTATACACCGATCGTATGGTCTACATCTTCGTACAGGGCAATCAGGTAGCTGTACATCAGCGCAGCAAGCGTCCAAACTCCTACACAACCAATCCAGAGCATCTAGAATCCAGCCATCGTGAATACATGGATATCAGTCCTGAAAAATATCGGAAGAAAGCTTCCGGGATATCCCATTCGTTCGAGCAGCTTATCCTAGCGATATTCAATCAAAAGGGACGTTATCCGGAACAGCTCTACCGCACCTGTGATGGACTGTTCCGCCTGCAGCGCACTTACCCCATAGCCATGTTCGATAAGGCCTGCAACATTGCTGTAGAAAACAGAATGTTCAGCTCCAGATCGATTGGAAATATGCTGGCCAGCGGTATGGCCGGATGGAATGAACCTCAAGAAAATGAAATGCCGATGCCCGGGCATAGCAATATCAGAGGTGCAGGCTATTATAGTTAAAAAGACCAGTAAATGATAAAATAGATATAAAAATGAACATTGAAAAACACCTAAGAATGCTTCGTCTGAATGGTATGGAGCAGCATTGGAAAGCGATGAAAGAGACACGTCAGCACGGCACATTGAGCTTTGAACAAGGCTTTGAAATGCTTTTACAGTCTGAAGTCGATGATCGTGACAGTAAACGCTATGACAGGCTGAAAAAGAATGCAGCATTCCGCTATCAGGCATCTATTGAAGAAATCAATATGGATGCTGCCCGAGGTATTGACCACTCGCTTATTACCGATCTTGCAACTGGAGGTTATATAGAAAAAGCCGAACCCATTATCATTACAGGGGCCGCTGGCTGTGGTAAATCTTTTATGGCCTCTGCTTTCGGATTGAAGGCTTGTGCACAGGGAAAAAGAGTGGCTTATTACAATCTGCAGAAGCTACTGCAACGTTCAAAAATGGCAAGATTGGAAGGTAGCCTACAAAAACTTATGGACAGACTGGCCAAAACGGATCTTCTTATCTTGGATGACTTCGGTATTGTAAGACTAGAACAACAGCAACGCCTGGATCTAATGGAGATCTTTGAGGATAGACACGGCAGAAAAGCGACCATCATAGCCAGTCAGCTACCCGTGGCAAGTTGGTATGATATAATCGGTGAGGATACCATTGCAGATGCAATACTAGATAGAATTGTCCATGTATCACACAGGATTGAACTTAAAGGAGAAAGTCTAAGAAAAAAAAGGTAATATTGTCAGGTCATTGGTAATGACAACCCTTGAACCAAAATCAGGGGGGCAGTATCCCCGGAATGGGGTCAACATCCCCGGAATATGCATCTTCACAATCGCCTTACGCTCCATAGGCTTGTATCTCAGATCTAAAATTATCTTCTCCCACTGAAACAAGCTAATGAGAAATTCATTAGTAACACTTTGTTGTCCTCTCTACCGAAGTAAAATTTCCAACCAAAATCGGTACGTGGATCTACGTCCCTATCAAGGTGTTTTTTTGATCTTTTCCATAATTTTTAACAATTGTCTATGAGAGAATTACATAGCAATAAACCTAGAAACTAAAATATCAGCAAAATAAATATCGGGGACAATCAATAATTGGGTTTCATGTGTAAAACTACTAACTATAAAGATTTAATCAATTTTCGACAATTTTATTCATAATATTCGATTTTTCTTTTTATTAAAAGTCCACCTTCAAATTCGTCTATAGGATTTCTTTCAATTATTTGTTTTTGTTCAATCCAATTCCCGTAATCATCGTATACATATGAATAGTGTGATATTTCAATTGTGGGACTTTTTTCGGATTTGGTTTTTTCTTCTTCTAAATCACCGTGTGAATTGTATTTATAACTTGTTGTTTCTTTAAAATAAGAGGATTCCAACGCTATGGGCTTATTTAAATTATCATACTTTATATTAACTATCCCTAATATATTGCCATCGAAATTTTCAGTCTTTTCTTGAATCATATTTTTATTGGAATCAAATATTTTAGTAAGAATAGAAGCTAACAAAAACTCCCTTTTTGTTCCGTCATATTCATAACGTTTTTCTGTTTCGCCATTTCCATTATAAAAATAATCAGTATACGCACTCAATTGGTTCAGATCTAACCGATTGTCTTTATACTGGTTTTCAATTTTCCTGGTCAATTGCATTTGTTCATTATAAGAGAACAAAATCTCCTCATATTTATCACCTGTAACGGAACCAATTCGTTCTATTTTGTAGAGTTTTCCTTTTTCATAGACATATGTTTCATTCAAATTTCGGTTAGTTTTACCCTTAGTTTTATCAAATTCTTCGATATATATTTTCGAAATGGTACCATCTACATTGTATTCTTTATACTCATCCAGACCTTTCTTGTCTAATCTGTTAATAGGTCGTCCATCTATTCCATGGTAGGTTATTTCTTCTGTTTTTATCTGAGGCTTAGTGTTCGGAGTGTTTTGTCCAAAAGCAAAAGTGCACAGTAAGAACATTATTGTAAAGACCGTTATTTTTTTTCTCATATAGTATTTTTTATGACCCCAATATGTAGACTCACTGAAGCTACACCAGCGTTCAATTAACCATTTTTACAATAGCACCGCTCACTTCTTGTACGGCCTATAATTTGACTCACCCTATGTGTATAAATATACGGCCGGTCTTTTTGGTATGAAAGACCGTTTTATAATTCGTTAAACTGTATTTATTATCCGCTATCATTTTCCAGTTATCTGTGAATAAAGGTTGCCAAAGCTTTACTATCCAATCTCGCGACCGTGGATAGTCCTTCGTAACCAGAACTGTTTGACCTCTAAAAGCTTCATGGGTGTGACTTTTACAAAAGTGATATTTTCAGTCTTTTTGAAGTTTGCCCGTATCAAAACTTCCAGTGATTTTAAAACGGATAGATTTGGGATTTCATTTTGTTGGTTATCCATCCAACAACTACTATTCCACTTTTTTTAGAGCTCGTTAAAAGCTGAATTGATATATTGTTTTAATAGATGCTGGTGCAGATATAAGATGAATATATTATGGGAATCCATTTTTTGCCATTATCTAATGATACACTTTATACAGAAATTCGCTCTCTATGAATATTATAAAGGTCAAATGCAGGATGTTTCCAAAACTTTTCTAACCCCAATTTGGAGATAACATCAATTTCAGCTGCATAAATCGGGTAAATACCTTTAATATAAATATTATACCCAGCACCAATATCAATATTTTCATAGTTACTTTTGTCTCTGAAAATGGAGGGAGCAAATACTAAAAAACCGTCCATTTCGGAATCGTTAGCAATCTTTTCCCCAAAATCAATAGGATTTCCATAAGAAAAAGGGCATTTCTCGCAAACTCCCGGAGGTATTCGTTCTATTCCATGGTAAAGTTATTGTAACACTACCACAAGCTCACAATAGCTAAGATGAGTTTTGATAATTACTTCTATATTTAATAGAGATTGTTATTTTAATTCATATTTTCACCTGATCAAAAACAATTGAAATCCAACGCTTCGAAATGGGATGATCTCATTTTTATTATATAACTATTATGTACAGGGCCATTAATGGCCTGATTGACTATGGTTTTGACTACATGAAGTTGCACTCGAAAGAAACACATTCACCGGAATCCAATGCAACTATAACTGTTTTTACCTTACAAAAAGGATTTCAACATATCATTAGACCAAGCAAAGCAGCATTGAATTCTATTGTAAAAACTGCTGTAGTTGAATTAGCAAAAAAATCAGAGTGATTTAATAAGCACGGTGCTTACAAAGAAGGAAATTATGACCAAAGCGGGATTGGACGAAAAACATTGGAAGGTCTCGATGAATGGTTAACCGGCGGATTGATGGGCTTCTCAACAAAGAAATCTGGGCTTTTTAACAAAGCTCCTAAAGAAGCATCGAAGTAATTTTGTGTTAGTAAATAACGATGCTCTTGAGCTAAGTTTAAAAAATAATAAAATGAAAATAATCAATCAGCATTATGTCAATGGACAATTTCGTCTCTCGACAGGTACAGAAAAGATGGATATAATAAATCCGTCGGATGGAAGCCTTATCGGCAAAGTTGTATTAGGCAATGAGCAAGATATGAATGCGGCAATAATTGCCGCCTCAGCAGCTTTACCATCCTTTTCACAAACAAGCAGGGAGCAGCGTATGGATTATCTGCAGCAATTACACGATGCGCTGATGGAGCGTCTAGACGACCTTCAGGAAGCGACTACAATAGAATACGGTGCAACAGTACAAAGGTCACGGTGGTCAAATCAGTATGCAGCAGAAACCTTCCTTTATTTTAAACACATCCTTAAAGATTTTTCCTTCGATCGCCGTATCGGTCAGTCCACAATTGCTATGGTGCCGATCGGCGTAACTGGAATCATGACTGCTTGGAATGCCAATTCCGGATCCATAAGTGTGAAGCTGGCGGCTGCGATCTCAGCTGGTTGCACAGTAGTGATCAAGCCCAGTGAAATGAGTGCGATACAATCCCAAGTGCTAGCTGAGTGCTTCGAGCGTGCAGCCCTTCCTGCCGGCGTAATTAATATGGTGCATGGTCGCGGAGATATTTTGGGTACAGTATTGTCTACCCATCCAGCTGTGTCCAAAATTCTGTTTACCGGTTCTACTGTCGTAGGTAAGATAATTGCACGTAATGCAGCGGACACAATGAAGCGCGTCACGCTGGAACTTAGCGGTAAATCACCCAATATCATTCTCGATGATGCTGATCTCAATACTGCGATACCCATGGCTGTAAATGCGGCCTTTATGAATAGTGGTCAGGCCTGTATTGCAGGCACCCGACTGCTAGTGCCGGAAGCTGTACTGCCAGAGGTGAAAGACATCTTGCTTAAAACGATGACCACACAAACTGTTGGTGATCCATCGGATGAACGTACGGTCATAGGTCCTATGGCCAGTCAGAAACAATTTGACCGTGTACAACATTACATCGGGCTAGGCATGAAAGAGGGTGCCGAACTTTTAGCAGGTGGACTGGGCAAGCCGGACGGATTACAGGAGGGATTTTATGTCAAACCCACTATATTTACAGGTGTAAGTAATGAGATGACTATTGCTCAAGAAGAAATTTTCGGACCGGTATTATCTGTTATTACCTACAAAACAGAAGAAGATGCCATTGCCATTGCCAACGATACCATATACGGACTGCAGGCCTATGTAAGTAGTTCAGACATGGAGCGGGCGCAGAAAGTTGCTGCACAGATCAATGCAGGCAGGGTTGCGATCAATACGATCTATCATGACGCGCTGGCACCCTTCGGCGGATTTAAACAATCCGGCTTAGGAAGAGAGGGCGGCATATATGGCCTCGAAGAACAATTAGAGCCAAAAGTAATTATAAGCTAATCACTATGGAATGCAAAAATGATATCTCCGAAAAAGCAAAAGATGCCGCTACAGGACCTAGAATAGTGTTGAATACCTATTCTGGCAATACGATCGAAGGAGAAGCTTTTTTAGCAGATCATGTCTTCAGTTATATCCTCCAGGGTAAACAGGATCTCTGGCTTGCCGATCAGAAGTATGCTTATCGGGAAGGAGACTTCCGGTTCTTCCGACGCAACCAGCTGACCAAATATGTAAAAAGTACCAGTGACGGAAGTTTCAGGTCCATAGCGGTGCATATTGATCAGTATACCTTAAAGGAAATGAGCGAACAGTACGGATTGAAAGCCGATGGCGTATTTAATCCGAATGCAACACTGCTGATACAGTCTAGTGCGCTGCTGAAAGGTTATATAGATTCCTTGGCTCCCTATCTGCAGCAGCAAACAGATGAACGCATTGTTACACTAAAGATCAGAGAACTTGTTTTGCTGCTTATTCAACATAATCCTGCATTTAAAAATATATTGTTTGATTTTAATGAGCCGGGTAAGATAGACATTGAAGCTTTTATGAACAGCCATTACAGGTATAATGTATCTATAGACCGCTTTGCTTTTCTTACCGGCCGCAGCCTTTCGGGTTTTAAACGCGATTTTGAGAAGCAGTTTCATACCAGCCCAGGCAGATGGCTATTGCAGAAGCGCCTGGATGCCGCGCGTTTCATGATCGAACAACGAAAAGAAAAACCATCCGATGTGTACTTGGATCTGGGGTTCGAGGATCTCTCCCATTTTTCCTTTGCTTACAAAAAGGCATTTGGATATGCACCAAATAAAAAACATTCCTAGCATAAAATCAATTAAAATGGACATACAAATAAAGGCAAATGTGTCTTGGTATCTGGATCTATTTCAGGATTAGGCAAAGTCATGGCTAATTGGAGGTTTAAAATAGAAACCTCATTTTGCTTTTATTTTATCTCTATGCTTTAGACCAAATTTAATTAAAACATTGACCACTTCCTCCGTTTCTATAGCATATGCGGTAAGCGCATAAGAGACGGGCACCGGCTTGGTGTCATTAACGGTTCTGCTAATCAGCAAATTGTCTTCTAATTCCTGAAGTTCTTTGGATAGAACTTTTGGGGATATTCCCTGAGCCATTTCTTGCAGATCTTTAAACCGCATTGTGCCGTGTTTCTGCAAATTGTGCAGGATACAAAATTTCCATTTACCACTGAGCAATTCAATGCCATCTTTTAATGCTAATATGGCTTCTTTATCAATATCACGTTTTTTACCGCTCATAGGATAGTTACTTTCCTAAAGGTAATGAATAGTAAATATATATTGAATATCCAATAGTTTTGTTGAACAGAAATTTTAAAAAAATCATTATGAAAGTAACAATAATCGCAAACATTTCGGCTAATGGAAGAATTTTGGTATCCGATAATCCGCATCATAAGTTGCCACCGGAAGCAATGGAATTTTATATACAATCTGTAAGACGGTTGGAAATGTAGTGATAGGATTGAAAACATTTGAAAATTTTCTAAATTTTCCAGATCAAGTAAAAGAACATTTTAATGGAATAGAAATCATCATATTGGCCGATAAATCTTATACGGCTGATGGCTACAAGACTGTATTCCACTGACACGGTTTGCGTTACAGTCTCTAGAATACTAGCAATGTCAAAGACTTTATTAAATCACATAAGTGACTAAAAGCAGATATATTGAAATGAGCTGGAAGTATTAGTGAGCTTTTTCAGTTTCATATTTTTCTTCTTTTCTCCAGAATGGTCACAAAATTCTATCGTATATATAGATAAATACAGTATTTTAAGAATATACGACGGCTAGAAGTTTTTAAACTTCCAGCAATCGCATCCAAAAAATAAAGCTCAAATTATAAAACCATTCCGCCGTCCATAAGGATTTCCGTTCCGGTCATGAAGCTTGCCACATTGTTATCTGACAAGTAAATAACAGCTTTGGCAACATCTTCCACAGTTCCCATTTTTTGTAAAGGGATTCCGCTGATTAACCATTCATCAAGACTTTCCAATGTTTTTTCGTCCAATCCCGCTTTGGTCATAATTTCCGTCTTTGTAGGCCCCGGACTTACCAAATTTACCCTGATTTTTCTTGGAGCTAATTCTGCAGCAGCGGTTTTTGCAATGGAATTCAATGCAGCTTTGCTTGCTTGGTAAATAGAGCTGTTTGGTTTAAAGGTTGTTGCAACGTTGGATGAAAGGAACACCACCGAACCACCGTCGTTCAAGAGGGGAATAAATTTGCTTAAAGTAAAATATGCTCCTCTGAAATTAATACTCATTACATTGTCAAAATTTTCGGCGCTCATATTTTCGATCGAACCTAAAGTTCCGGTGATTCCTGCATTAATAAACAAGATGTCAACTTTTCCAAATTGCTTTTCAACTTCAGTTTTGAAATTGTCAATGTCATCCAATTTCCCCTGATCCGCCACAAAAGAAATGGCACCTAACTCTTGCGCAGCCTTTTCAATGGCTTCTTTTCGCCTGCCGGTGATAATTACTTTTGCTCCTTCTGCGATTAACTCTTTGGCGGTTGCATATCCTATTCCGCTGTTTCCACCTGTTACGATGGCTAATTTGTTATTCAACTTATTCATTTCTTTGATTTTTTTACAAAGTTATATGGAAATGATATACTTTTGTTATCAGTATAACCAAGTATATCAGTATCATCAATTATATCATTTAATTTTACAATCATGGAAAGAGATCAGACAGAAGAACTTAGAGCTTTGCAGGACACCCTTTATTTCATTGGAGGTAAGTGGAGAATCCCTGTCATTAATTCGCTTTGCAACGGCAACCGACGTTTTCGCGAAATTGAAAGAAGTATCCCCGGAATTACCACTAGAATGCTTTCAAAAGAACTGAAAGATATGGAATTAAATAAGTTGGTTAAACGAACTGTTTATCCCGAAACTCCTGTTTTGATTGAATATGAACCCACTGAATATTGCAGGACTTTCGGGAATATTATTTCGGAAATGATTAACTGGGGTAGAGAGCATCGAAGAATGATTGTGGAGGATAAGATTTAGTATCATTTTATTTGTGTTACAATTGTGCAGCAGGAAAAAGCTGAATCATGAGCCTACTTTTGGTTAACTGAGCCGCAGTGCTTTTTATTTTTCAAATTTAGAATTTTTCCAAGCATATATTAAGGGTAATGGAGTACTCAGACCATTATGGAGATAATTGGTTTATTAAAAAACGGTGACCGCATTGTTATTGATATTGACAAACATATTCAACCTGTACTTCTATCGACACCATTTTTAATGGCAGTATTGTTACAGAATTAATGAATAGTCAGTTTGTTTTGTTCCATGAAGATGTATAAATTCGTAACTTATGGATCAAAAAAGAAAAAATAGCATGAATTTCATCGTAAGGAACTTACTTACTTTGGGGGCGGTTATTCTATTGTTTCTGTCATCCTGTCCCATCAAAATGGGGATTAAGACGCTTATGGGCCTTCCTCAAAAAGTTGAACAGGTTGCGGGTGCAAAAGGTTCTTTTATCGGAGCAAATCATGAAAGCTGCTCAAGCTCGATCATGACCGATGCTATAACCTTGGAAAAATCCGGTCTACACAGCGATAATATGCTTCCTGTAGCCATTCTAACTGCCTTTATCTTATTCATCTTTTGCACCTTTGGATCAAGAGATGAAATTTGTCCTCGGTACCGGAGGATTAAAATTATTGCCCCCCTTCCTATCTTTCTGCGCGACCGCAAACTGATCATTTAAAATTCGTAACAAATCTTAAGTACCTATTGGATTTTCCAATGGGCTGATTGCGTTTATTATTTTTTTCAGATTGATCGATTCATTCGGTCAAAATCCAACAATTATATTAGCATGATTAATTATCATCTGGTTGCGCTATTTACCGTTGCAGCCATTGGTCTTGCATTTTCCAGTTATGGACAGCCGAGACCCCAAACTTTGGGCAGCCTTTGGCCAAAGGTAGAAAGCACTTATTCAGGGCTTAAAGTAAAAAGCTCTGCTATCGAAGCCGCAGTGTACAATGCGCAAGCTGTAAAAACAAACCGTCTTCCACAAATAAAAGCACAGGCGCAAAATACTTTCGGAACATTTGAAGGTGCCGCAGGTGCCTTTTTTCCACAACCTGGATTTTTCAATGTTTCAGGAAATACTACTGGAACGTCTGGTTCTGCCGTTGCTGCCAATTCATTTGGCTCAGCGACAGTTGAATGGGAAATTTTTTCTTTTGGAAAACTGAAGAAAGAATATGAAGCTGCAAAAACAGTTACCGAAAGACGTATCAATGAGCAGGAAGCATACATTTTGACACTAAAAAAAACACTCGCTGAACGTTATGTTATCTTATTGTATGATCAGGCAAAACTCAACTGGAACAGTAAAAATGTTAGGCGGCTCAATGAAATTCGACAATTGACAACGGGTCTTTCCAAAGCTGGTATCCGCCCGGCAGTTGACAGCTTATTGGCACTTTCATCGTATAACCAGTCCCTTGGTGATAACGAACGTTTTGTAGGGCTCAAAAATGCATCATTGATCAAGCTGACGGAGTTAAGTGGCGATGCAGATCTTGATTATTCCTTATCTCTTTCGCACTTTAACCGACCAAGAAATTTGGGCAGAAACACGACCAACGCAATTGCTGATAGTCATCCACTCTTAGCAGGTCTAAAAAATGAGGCGGCTTACTATTCCTATAATAGCGAAATACAGAAAAAGGCTTCGTTCCCTTCCATACGTATACTAGGTGGGTATGCTGTCCGAGGTAGCGGAATCAATCCGTCTGGACAAGTATCTGCCCGCTGGAAAGATGGATTTTCTAATACCACCGGAAATTATCTCATCGGTATCGGTGCGGTATGGAATGTTACCAATCTCAAAACCAATAGCCTTAAAAGCCATGCCTATCTGCAAGATGCTCAAAGCACTCTTTATCAGCACCAACAGTATGAGTTGTCCATGCAGTCTGACCTTAGCGCAGTTTATACGAAGATTTCACAGCAATACAAACAGCTTGAAAAGACTTCCACAGCCATGGAACAAGCGGAGGATGCTTATGAAATGTATCTTGCCAGATATAGGAGCGGTTTAATCGCATTGAGTGAATTACTTCAGATCAGGCAGTTACTTGAAAGCGCCGAAAACAATCATATTGAAGCTGCTAAACAGTATTGGCTGTTGATCGCCTATGAATCTGCATTGACAACAGATTTTGAATATCTATTCAATAATTTATAATCCTTTAAAAGAATGAATATCATCAGATTTGCGTTGAGAAAGCCGATTTCGGTCATGGTGGCCGTGCTTGCTATTGTTTTCTTCTCGTATAGTACCATAAAAAAAATAAATGTGGATATATTTCCGCAGGTTGAACTTCCGGCAATGTACATCGCCATGCCCTATGGAGGCTTATCGCCGTCCTATATGGACGGGTTTATGGCCAACGAATTTCAAAAGGTATTGTTGTTTGTCAGTGGTGTCAAAAATATAGATTTTAAGAGCATTCAAGGGTTAACCATGATGAAACTGACTTTCTATCCGGGTACCAACATGTCTCAGGCAGCTGGGGAAGTTTCGGTCTCCGTTTCCAGAGCAATGGGTTTTCTCCCCCCCGGAGCAGTACCGCCAATTGTGGTCAGGTTTGACGGTAGTTCCCTACCCGTGGGACAATTGGTCTTTGAGAGTGATCAAAGATCAATTAACGAAATCCAGACCCTTGTCCTCACCAAAATCAGACCAGTGTTTGTGGAAATACCTGGCATCACTGCGCCAGCGCCGTTCGGCGGAAACGCAAGGTCGATTGTCGTGAATGTCAATCCTGAGCTTATGCAGGCAAATGGTTTGAGTCCAGAGGACATTACAGCGGCAATCACAAAGAACAGCCTGCCCTCGCCTGCCGGAAATATTCGTATCGGCGATGAAAATCTCATGGCTCCGATAAATTCAATCGCCAGGGGGCCGGAAGAATTTCTAAATACCCCAATCCGTTCTACAGATAGCAGAACACTATATATTCGGGACATTGCGACAGTAGAGGATGCTGCTGATCAAACAACAGGCTATGCGCTGGTCAATGGAAAAAGGTCAGTTTACCTTCCTATTATCAAAAAGGCGGATGCTTCTACACTTGAAGCTGTTAAAAACCTGAAAGAATCATTACCTAAACTTAAAAACCTGCTTCCTGAAGATGTCAAGATCAACTATGAATTTGACCAGTCAAAATACATTAAGCGGTCACTTTCCAACCTGATCCATGAGGGTATATTGGGGGCAGTGTTTACAGGACTGATGATCCTTCTATTTTTAGGTGATACTCGTGGAGCAATCATTGTTGTGCTGACTATACCAATTGCCATTCTCGCCGCCGTAATGGTACTGTATCTTTTTGGACAGACCATTAACATCATGACACTTAGCGGGCTAGCTCTATCCATCGGAATCTTAGTTGATGAAGCAACAGTAACCATAGAGAATATTCATCAACACATGGAAATGGGAAAGCACAAACCGCGCGCAATCTTGGATGCCTTATTAGAAATATCAATTCCCAAGCTTCTTATCTTACTGTGTATCCTTGCCGTACTGACACCTGCATTTATCATGACAGGTATACCCAAAGACATGTTTATGCCATTATCAATGGCGGTAGCTTTTGCCATGATTGCTTCATTTATTGCTTCGCAGACCTTAGTGCCTATTTTAGCCAATTGGATGATGAAGACTAAACACAATGTAGAGGCCGTTACACCGAAAAAAAGAGCCTTCTTTGAAAAATTCAGGGTCAATTATTCCTACAGAATGCGCAAATGGGCTCCACGCTCCCTTTTCCTATTTTCAATGTATATGCTCCTTTGTGGGGCTGTTATTGTTATCCTTCTACAAGTGGTGGGAACGGACGTGATGCCTGTTTCCAACAGTGGAGATTTCCAGATCCGAATCCAGGCGCCGCAAGGCAGCCGTTTAGAAAAGACTGAAAAAATCGTCAAACAGATAACGGCAGAAATAGGTAAAGAAATACCAGAAAACGGTATTACCATATCCTCTGCGTTTGTAGGCCCCCAACCTGCCGGTTCTCCCATCAACCCGATTTTTCTGTTTACCAATTCTTCACATGAAGCTGTTTTACAGATTTCCATAGATCAGAAACTATACGGAGGATCAATCGAACTGTTGAAGGAAAAAATCAGGAAGAGAATCCAAACAAAACATCCAGAGGTAGCTTTTAACTTTGAACCTATGGAGCTGACTGAGAAAATCATGGGACAGGGAGCCATGACACCAATAGAGGTAAAAGTAGGCGCTCCACAGCTTAAAGGTGCTTTTCAATTTGCTTCAAAGATTGAAGATAATCTCAAGCAGATCCCCTATCTACGTGATGTACGTATTACCGAACCAACAGCTTACCCAACTTTGGAAATCGAAGTAAATCGTGACCTTGCAGGACAGTTTGGTTTAACTATACAGGACATTACACGAAGTCTTGTTGTGGCGACTTCCTCAACTCGCTTTACGGACAAAAATCTTTGGGTAGATCCCAATTCTGGTCTCGTCTTCCAGATTCAAGTGCAAATTCCTGAAGCAGTCGTATCGTCAGAAGAATTTTTAAGATCCTTACCGTTAAAAAAAGGAAATACAAGACCGATCCTTGAAGATGTTGCAACCTTAAAAAGAGTTACAGTGCCTGCACAGGTCAATCGTAAAGGCCCAAACCGCTATGTTACCGTTGTAGCTAATTTGTACGGTAAAGATCTAGGAACTGCATCCAAAGCCGTCAGCAAAGCCATTACAGATGCTGGAACTCCACCACGTGGGATTAGTATATGGACTGAAGGAACACTGCAGCTACTGAGTGAAACACGGGGAAGTCTTCTAATTGGACTGGCAGTAGCCATCGTAGTTATTTTTTTGATGCTTTCAGCTTACTATCAATCGTTCAAAGTGCCGCTTATTATCTTATCAGTATTGCCTGCTGTAATCGCCGGAAGTCTTATCGTTCTTTATATGACCAATAGTACATTGAACCTGCAGTCGTATATGGGGGTAATTATGTCCATTGGCGTATCGGTATCCAATGCCGTTTTACTTGTAAATCAGGCTGAATTTTACCGTAAAGGGCTCCTCCTCAAGCCGGCAAATGCCGCGAGGCTCGCAGCTTCCTCAAGATTGAGACCTGTCCTGATGACTGCTGCCGCCATGCTTGCAGGAATGCTACCAATGGCTATTGGTCTTGGAGATGGTGCAGAGCAGGTTGCACCCCTCGGGAGAGCCGTTATCGGAGGGCTGATAGCCTCTACGGCAACCATTTTGCTACTTATTCCGCATTTTTTCTCCTCACTTCTTTCGCGTACAAAAATACACAGTCCATCACTCGATCCCGATGATGAGGAAAGTCAATACTATAGTCCTATAAACTCCCCTAATTAAAATGAAAAATAAAAAAGTAAATAACTCGCTTACAATAAAACTATCACTATCGTTAGTAACAATCGTACTCTTTTCCTACTGCGGGCAAGGGGAACAAACTCCAGCTAATACTAAAAATAGCATACAATATGATCAGGCTTTACCGAAAACTGTTGCGATAAAAATTGATAATCCTGAATATCAGATCTCTGTTCCTGCAGAACTGCGTCCTTATGAACAAGTAGCGCTCTATGCCAAAGTCACCGGTTTTGTGCAAAGATTGTTCGTAGACCGAGGTTCATTTGTAAAGAAAGGACAGCTACTCGCGGTATTAGAAGCGCCGGAAATGGATCAACGCTTAAATGCTGATCGTTCTTCGGAACAGAGGTTATACAGTGACTATCTTTTTGCCAAGCAATCTTTTGATCGGCTCAAGGAAGCTTCCCGTACTGAAGGAGCGGTTGCCGACATTGAGCTTGAGAGAAGCAAAAACGCAATGGAAAGCTCATTAGCCGCTTATAATGCATCGAAAGCTGGCACTGCTGGCACATCACAATTACGGCAGTACCTAAATATCAGAGCTCCTTTTGATGGTGTCATTACGGACAGAAACGTTTCTGTTGGTGCATTGGTAGGCACCACTACCAATGTTCCACTATTCATGATCGCACAGGGTAACCGTCTTAGGCTAACACTCTCACTCCCTGAAAAACATGCGGCATCCATACATCAGGATATGCCTGCGACTTTTACTGTAAGCTCTAGACCCGGAGAAACATTTAGCACAAAACTTTCCCGATCTGCATCATTATTGGATCAACGGGATCGTTCGCTTAAAATAGAGTTTGATGTACCCAATAGTCAAAATAGATTACAGGGCGGCGACTATGCACAGGTAAAACTTCGCTTGAAAAGGACAAACCCTACCTTTTGGGTACCAGAGAAAAGTGTCATCAATTCACAATCTGGAACATTCCTGTTCATACTAAATCAGGGTAAAATAAAGAAAGTCGCTGTCAAAGAAGGAATTCGTGTAAATAGCTTAACAGAAGTATTCGGTCAGCTGAAACAAGAAGATATGGTTTTACTCAATCCTTCGGAAGAAACCAAAGAAGGCAAAGTAAATACAGCTAACAACATTTAATTTTTATAGAAATGCTAAAAAATAAAATGAATAAAAAAATGAAAGTACATCAAAAAGATACTTTAACGATGATTGTCGTTGCGACCTGTTTATTTGCATTGACAGCCTGCGGAAATTCAAAAGGTACAAAAAATGGAGATACGAATATTTCGGAAAAAGAAATGATCACATCCACAAATGAAAACACAGATCCTATATCTTTTAAAAACAAAGATGGAGAGTCTATCTCGACGATGGATCTGAAAGGAAAAGTCGTCTTCATTAATTTCTGGGCAACCTGGTGTCCTCCTTGTATCAAAGAATTGCCATCGATCAATGATTTAAAGAAACAGTACGAAAGAAATAAAAATATTGTTTTCCTCATGGTCGATGTAGATGCTGACCTGGAAAAATCAGTCTCTTTCATGAAAGACAATAAATATGACCTGACTGTTTATATGCCAGAAACACCTATACCACCAACATTTTTAGGGAACTCCATTCCTACAACCGTAATTTTGGGTAAGGATGGAGAAATTAAGGAGCGGATAGAAGGAGGGCGAGATTACGCTGCTCCTGATATCAAAGTTTTGTTAGATGATTTAATCGACGAATAATCAGATTTATCACAAAATAGAGGAGCCAAATGGCTTCTCTATTTTGTATTTGGCCTACATTAGTCTCGCGCTATGCGAGTCTTCGAAAATTATCACAATTCTAGACATGACTTGATCTGTACTTACATTTTAATCAATTCAACTCGGCGATTTTTTGCTTTGTTCTTTTCGGTATTATTGTCAGCCAAAGGTTTTTCAGCTGTGAAACCCTGAGATTTCAAACGATCTTTAGCAATATTTTTTGCCAATAAACTTTTTAATACTGCTTCGGCTCTCTGTTGTGAAAGCTGCATGTTGTGTGCTGTAGGTCCTTCATTGTCAATATGGCCGTCAATGGATAGTTTAAGGCCCTTATTATTAAGATTATAAAGAGATGTACTTTTTAGGAACGTTATTATTCCAAAGTTGTTTTGACACTCCATTTTCAATATCTGACAGATCATCATACATTATATCATGAATCAGTCCTAATTTACCATAATGTTCATCACTATATACGCTCATGAATTCAACAAAGCTTCCGTTTATTGCTGAATTGAACCCTAAAGCCTGCAAAACACTTCTATATTCTTCCTGATATTTAGACAAAACTTCATCTACCTTATCTTGCAAATATGTTTTTAACTTCTCTGTCAACTTCATATCTTTTTTACTATATAGACAAATATAATAACATATACCAGGCAATCCAGTTTCGAAAATTCTGGAACTTTAACTGGCTTACAATACTATTTACAGGGCCCCTTATGAATAAGTTAACTTCAATTTTTCCGTAGTTCAGTGAGGTGTGTCCCTTAAAATAAGTGTGGCAACAATAAATTGTATTCAGGTTTTGCTTCGGCTAAACACTAATTAAATGTGTGACGAAATTCTAAAGGGGACATCGCTGTTTTCTTTTTAAATAGCTTATTGAATGATTGCGGGTATTCAAAACCTAACTGAAAAGCAATCTCAGAGACAGATAAGTTACTTGAAATCAAATATTGCTTTGCTTTTTCAATCAACTTTTCGTGAATATGATGTTGTGCATTTTGTCCTGTAAGTGAGCGAAGCATATCACTCAAATAATGAGGTGAAAGATTGAGTTTGCTGGCAACCGAATCTACTGTTAAAAGTCCGTTCCGCAAACCTTCCTGACTGTCAAAGTAATCATTTAATATCTGTTCCATTTGCGATAACAAATCGTTGTTCACAGCCTTTCTTGTAATGAATTGTCTGTCGTAAAACCGCTTACAATAATTCAGAAGCAAATCAATTTGTGAAAGAATAATATCCTGTGTATGCTGGTCGATATGTTGGTATTCTGTGGCAATCTTTTGAAAAATCTCAATGATATTCTTTTCTTCCCGCTCAGAAAGATGGAGAGCCTCATTTACTGCATAAGAGAAGAAATCATAGTTTTTTATGATATTAGCCAATGGATGTTTTTGCAAAAAATCAGAGTAGAACAGCAGAGAATATCCTGTACCACAATTTTCATTGATCATTTTAACCTCATCAAATTCAAGCGACTGGACCTGGTTCGGTGCGAGAAAGGTCATCGTACCTTTGTTAAAATCATAATATCGCTGTCCGTATTTCAGCTTTGTAGCGATATCTTTTTTTAACGAAATACAGTAAAAGTTTAAGGAAAATTTTTTCCATACATCACTTTCAACAAGTCTTGTTTTGGAGACATCAGCGACGCTTACAAGTGGATGCAATGGTTCTGGCAAAGACAATAGCTTGAGATATTCTGATATAGAATTGATATGATACATAACAAAAAATATAACACTAATATACAAAAATAGATTATCCCAAAATCTGTTTGCTAAGCTCTTTTCTGAATTCTTCTGAACCAATTTCATCACGTCTTGCAACTGTTGCAGTTACATCTGCACCTGCCACATAATGTACCTTATCCTTGCCATCAGTAGCTGCCTGATAAACTACTGCAGCAATCTGTTCGGCAGTTGAAGCAGCACTTGCCATTCCGCTAAATACATCAGTTATCTTTTTCTCCAAGTTCTGATATGCCGGGTGGATGACATTGTCTATATTATCGTTGAATTTTGTGGCAATTGCACCTGGAGCTACTGTTTTTACACCAATATTGAACATAGACAATTCATAAGACAGTCCTTCACTCCAACCTTCCAAGGCAAATTTAGTCCCATTATAGACAGACACCAGAGGAAAACCGAGCACTCCGGCTAGAGATGTGGTGGTAATAAACAAGCCACTTCTCTTTTCTCTGAAATGGGGAATGAACGCTTTCGTAACACGTACTGTCCCCAAGACGTTAGTATCAAAGATCTTTACGATCTGCTCATCTGAAACGCCTTCCAATGCAGCACTTTGTCCATATCCTGCATTGTTGAACACCACGTCGATATTGTACAGTTCGATAGCTTTAGCTACAGTTTCGTTGATTTGATCAGGATTAGTAACATCAAGCGGTAAAATAGTTACGTTTTCTAATTGACTAAGTTCTGTTTCCTTTTCAGGGGTCCGCATTGTTGCTATTACGTTCCACCCTTTGCCTTGAAATAATTTGGCAGTAGCTTTCCCTAAACCTGTTGAAGCTCCCGTAATAAAAATTGTTTTTGACATTGTTTCCTTGTTGATAATTTAATAGTACAAATGTCGTTGGAAATAAAAACTTCAACGTGTCCAAATTGGGGACAGTTGTATCCAAAATGGAAAATATGATACCTATAAGTAGTTTGCTGACACTTTAATTTTCATGTTTACAGTAATCAAGCTTGGTTTTGATTTACCGACCATTGGAATAACTCTTAAAAAATCTTATCCCAAATAAATCAAAACAACCAACCAAATAATCCTATCAAGGCACTATATTTTAGCCCTTAATCTAACCGGAACCTCTACTTTTAGAAAAAAAGAGCCCAACAGAACACGTTTGTTCATGTCGGGCTAAACCAAATATACTATCCTGAACTACGCAAATGTTCGGCGGATAATCAAAAAAAGAATTAGTCATGGACCACCTCAAAATTTAAAAACCCAATCGGTAAGCTTTTGCATTGGACCCACATCATGCAGAATGTGCAACTCTAAATGTAACTAGGTTACCTATGGCATCAAATTTATCAGTTCGTGTAGCCTCCGCTGGAAAAAATGGTCTGATCGGTACTTACCACTCCTTAGCAACTAGGAACTTGATTTAAGCGGACAATATTCATAATACAGTAGGCACGAATCAAATTAAGCACTGTTTATCCATAAATAACAACATAGAGATACTTATGTGATATATTTGAGATATATGCGTATCGACGGTATATTTCTGTGCCTCTTTATTTCTTATATCTTTAGATATATTTCAGTGGATGAGTGATGTTATGCATTGTCTGGATTTAGCCCTTTGTTTTGTTAACGATCAATACTATCGCTGCGATCAGTACAATAATAGCATACCAATGATGTTTTGCATTGATTTTTGGTATTTGTTGGTTGTTCAAACTCAATATCAAGATACAAATAAGAAGTGTCGTTACAGGAGCATGCGAAATCTATTGAAAAGCAGTCGCCTTCACGGGCATAAATAGTTAAATATTCACTTGCCCAATAAATTAAAACATTTTTTTATTACTATGCAAAACAGTACAGATTTTAAACTAATCAATCAGATCCTGCTCTTTCAGTTTATCCAATATCAAGTTTACTACGGCAGAAGCTTTATGCTTTTCAGTATAATTTATCCATTCAAATGAGTGGATTTCGTTTGCAGCTTCCGGCACACCTGAGTAATCAGCAAAATAACATTTCATCCTAACCATGATCCCAGCATCCTTTCCGTCGGCAGGAGCTTCAAATGTACCAAAATAACGGACCGAGTCTTCTTTAATCTCTACATTCAATTCTTCCTTTATTTCTCTCTTCAAACATTCAATATCGGATTCATCGGACTCTCTTTTACCACCTGGCAAATAAAGTTTTAATTTAAATTTGGAAAGTGCCAGCAATACTTTTTTATCTAAAATATTGATTAAAGCAACTTTATCTATTATCTTATTATCCATTCTTATTTTTTTGTAAAATTACCCTTTACGTAACGTTTTAAGTCAATTTCAGAATTAGAGATTATGCACTCCTAAACTTCCTAATAGTTTGCTAAGTTATTAACCATGGATATCATTCTTCTATTCTATCCAAATGTGTCCCATTGAATAAGTTCTGGCTTTGCCAGCCACAATTACTCTTTCGTTTTTGTCCTCACAGTAGAGCTGGCCTCCTCTTTCTGAAAGCTGGCGGGAGAAAAGCTTATTTTTTCCTAATCTTGATGACCAAAGCGGAATAAGTGAGCAATATGCTGATCCTGTTACCGGATCTTCAAGAATTGTTGATTGTGGAGTAAAATATCTTGAAACAAAATCACTATCGGTACCTATTGCTGTGACAACCACTCCTCCCGGATCCAGGTTGATAAGGTCAAAAACGGATCTTTCAATTTTTATATTTTTTATATCTTCCTCAGATTTATATAATAGAACATAATCTCTTGACTTAAAGATTTCCATAGGCTGTATATTAAGCGACTTGGTTATAATATCCGGAAGAGTTGAGGGGTCCGGCATTCTTGATGGGAAATCCATATAATAAATGCCATCTTTTATATCAACGGTTAATTCTCCGACTTGCGTTTCAAATATAATTCGGCTTTTATTATAATTTAAATGTGAAATTAGGCAGTGTGCTGCGGCGAGGGTAGCATGTCCACATAGATCCATTTCAATCTCAGGTGTAAACCATCTCAAATGGATGGTACTAACGTTGTCAATAAAGAATGCAGTTTCAGCCACAGCATTTTCTTTGGCTATTTTTAAAAGTAACTCATCAGGCAACCACCTTTTTAATGGAACAACACAGGCTGGGTTTCCGTGGAAAATTTCTTCTGTAAAAGAATCTATCTGAAATAATTCTAATTTCATTGATTATCTATCTATTTAGTTTTTTAATATATAATGTAAGCTTAAGCCTGCTCAGAAGTAGGAATTTCATTAATATGATAGTAGATTTTAAGCCCCCTTTCCTTCGCCAGCCTAACATCTTGGTCTGCACCTTTTGATTCACCTTCGATCCGCAAAACGGCATCACATTTTTCTAGGATCCGATGGGCAACAGGATACTGAATTCTATCCCATTGTTCATCTCCAATCTTTTGCGATCCTGCTAACTTAATTAACGGAAGTGCAAGCCATTCGCCGACTATAGGAACATGTCCTTTATTAAAAATGTCCAAAGCGAACTCCTCCAATTTATCTAGATTATTCTTTATTAATGTTGGGTCATCATTGGTCCCACCTCGATATGGACCTGAAATCATTATAAGCATCGTTTTATTTATTAGTCTACAGACACAAATTAACGACCATTTCGTTGAAAAAAAATAAACTACTTTAAGCCTTTTCCCTTTTTATGCTTAATCATACTCAAAAATTCGGGGGTAATTCCCAAATAGGAAGCTATTTGCTTTTGCTTTACGTTTTTTGCGACCTCCGGATATTTGCCAACAAATATTTCATAGCGCGCCTCCGCTGATAACGAAAGGTTTTGAATTACACGCAGCTGTTCTCTTATGTATGCGTTTTGCATCAGAATCCTAAAAAATTTCTCAAATTGCGGTATGGCTATATACAAATAATCTAAATCACTCTTTTTTAATTGGTAAATTACACTATCTTCTATAGCCTCAATAGTTAACATGGCCAATTTTTGATTAATAAAACAGTACATGTCAGTTACCCACCAGTCATTAATAGCAAACATAATAGTGGCTTCTTTACCGGATTCATCCAGAAAGAAAGCACGTAATGCTCCTGACTCAACAAAATAGATATTTTCACACAATTGTCCTTGACTCAATATTATACTTTTTCGGGGTATTTGTATTTTTTTTAACCGAGATAAAAACACCAAGAATTCCGCCTCATTTAAAGTTATATGTTTACTGATGTTTTCTTGGATTATTTGATGATTCATACTCTTTTATCTGATTGTTTTACGATTTCGTATTTAAAATTACTGTAATAAACTTTAAAATAGGAAATAGAAAACTATTTTAGCCTAAACTATTCTATAGAAAAAACAATACCGAAAAAAGACAGTAGATTTCGTAATCTATTAAACAACAACGCCAAAGCGACTATAAAATGGAAGCTAATTTTGAAACTTTTGTAGCAGATTTCTTATCAAATTTTTCTAATTGCCATTATGAATGTCACATTAATTTGGATGCCTATCCATTCGGAGTAAACCGCTCCTATCTAAGCTATTCTATTTTCAGTCTCATTGATAAACGCTAGGACTCAAATTCCTCCTACTGGAACGATTGCTACACATCTCGATTCGACGCTTCGTTACTTTAACGCCATCGGTCGAAGAGATAAAGATCACTGAGTTTGCACAGCCAGTGATCGCATCTGCACGGATGGTCAGACCAACGCTCCATATCGTAGGGCGATAATATCGCTGGATCCGAAATACTGCATATTTTGTTATTGCTGAATGGTCGGTGGTGTCTGTCTGTCTTTTGCGACAAAATGGCCTCCTTCCTCGAGCTCATGAAATCAATCTCCAGACTCTTGTATATTATTTGCTATGACTTTCTTATACTCGTTCGGCGTCATTCCAAATTCTTCCTTGAAATATTTTCTAAAATATTTGGTTTCATTAAATCCGACTAGAAATGCAACTTCATTCACGTACATCTGACTTTTTTCGAGCAATTCCGCCGCTCTTTTTAGCCTAATAAAACGAATAAATTCCGACGGTGTTTTATCCGTCAAAGCGAGGATCTTTTTATAGAAATTCACTCTGGCTGGTATAAACCATGGCCCGAAACAGATAAAGAAGTCGAATGGATATCCAAATTCAATAAACCGCTAATCTTTTCGGAATTTGGTGGTGAAGCAGTTTTCGGAAACAATATCGACCCAAATCGGGCAAGCAGCTGGAGCGAAGATTACCTGGCGGATATTTATATGCGCCAATTTAAAATGTTCAAGAACATACCGTTCCTACGTGGAGCAACACCATGGCTCCTAGTAGATTTTCGTTCTCCGGGGAGAGCCCATCCCATTTATCAAAAGGGATGGAACAGAAAAGGATTATTATCTGATCGGGGAGAAAAAAAGAAGGCTTGGCACATTGTAGCAGATCAATTCATCAACAATTTCAATTAGTTAAAGCGGAGCATAAACAACAGATCTTCCCGATGAATCGGGAAGATCTGTTGTTACTTCCGCCGACGTTCAATACAGTGGCATTTATTCCTATGGATACAATTTTGCTCATAGCGGGGAGAAAGCTGTTTCGACTGTTTTCCCTAGTTCCACAGCGAATAACCGGCATAACCACGTTCTATGGTACCGTCAAGATTATTTAGGAAGATAAACCATGTATAGGTTTGATATGTCCATCTTCATCATATTCAATTTCAACAACTTTCATACTTCTTAGCCAAGTTTTTCCGCCCGACGGAACGGAATCATGATAAAAAAGGTACCATTTGCCCTTGAACTCCAAAATACTGTGGTGCGTCGTCCAGCCTACAACTGGTGATAGAATAACACCCTGATAGGTGAATGGTCCATAAGGATTATCTCCTATTGCATAACAAATTAAATGGCTATCACCCGTGGAATAAGAAAAATAATACTTGTCCTTATATTTATGCATCCAGGACGCCTCAAAAAATCGTTTTTCGGTATCCCCTTGTCTTAAGGCCATACCATTTTTATCCAAGATGACAAGATCTCGCGGTTGCTCGGAAAATTCAAGCATATCTGTAGATATCTTAACGACCTTTGGCGTTAATGCCGGTTCATCTGCCTTAGGCAATTCATTTGGTACAACAATTTTATTATTTCGATAAAATTGAAGCTGCCCACCCCAGATGCCACCGAAATAGAGATAATAGGATCCATCCTCATCTTTAAACGCACAGGGATCGATGCTGTAACTTCCCTTGATCGGATCGTCCTGCGGTATAAATGGACCGTAGGGTTTGTCCGCTAATGCGACACCAAGTCTAAAAATATCGTTTTTGTCTTTCATGGAAAAATACATATAATACTTGCCATCTTTCTCAGTAACATCCGAATCCCAAAGTTGCCGGCCGGACCAAGGAATATCTTTTACATCCAATACTTTCCCGTGGTCAAAGACTTCGTCCTGCACATCTTCCAGTGAAAACACATGGTAATCTTGCATGTCGAAATGATCGCCATTGTCATTTTCAGGAATGCCACTCTCCCGGTCATGAGATGGATAAATATAGATTTTATTTTCAAAAACATGGGCCGATGGATCAGCCATGTAGTCCCTTGGATATAAATATTTACTTTTGTTCATTTTCTTTATTACTTTTTTTTTTGAGTCAATGCTATAATATCTTTTACAAATGGTTTGGGCTGATAATGACGATCAAACAAAAGCGGGTAATCTGTACGTCCCGGAATAGGCCAGCCGTTCTTCCACGAATCGCCATCACCAACGCCCCACAACGTCACACGGGATATTTTATCTTGATGCTTGAGATATAGGTTAAAAAAGGCAACATATCTTTTGCCAAGTTCCGCCATCTTGCCCGGAGGCAAACCTTTTTCATAGGGGTTCGTTTCTTTACTGTAGGCATAGCGTTCTCCAATTTCCGCTCCCATGTTGGGTCGAACATGTGGAAGCACCGAAATATCCATCTCGGTTACCATAACTTTCACACCAAGGTCTGCAAACCCCAAAATGGTCTTTTCAACTTCTTCCAGCGACGGATTGTCCAACGCATTATGCTCCTGCATACCAACCCCACTTATATGTCCGCCGGCTGCCTTCACCTGTTGTACCATAGCCATAATTCCTTTTCGCTTTTCGGGAATGGCCGTTGAATAGTCATTATAATACAATTCAGCGTTGGGGTCCGCCTCATGGGCAAATTGAAAAGCCAATTGTATAAATTCTGGCCCAATAATCTGATAAAATTTGCTTTTACGCCATTCGCCATTATCCAATATAGCTTCATTCACAACATCCCAGCCAAAAACGCGACCTTTATAGCGAGAAACGACAGTTTGGATATGCTTACGCATGCGTTCAATCAATACCTCCCGAGGTACATCTTTTCCTTTTTTATCAACAAAAAACCAAGCTGGTGTCTGCGAATGCCAGATTAATGTATGACCAATAACCTGCATTTTGTTCTGTTCTCCAAATGCGACAAAACGATCCGCGTCTTTAAAGTAAAACTGCCCTTCCTGAGGCTGCAAAAACATACTTTTCATGCAGTTCTCGGCAACAATGGAATTGAATTGTTTTTTGACGACAGCTACAGCTTTAATGTCTCGCTCCCATATCTGATCAAGGTAGAGGGCTGTGCCTATAAAAAATTTATCTTTAAAAGCCTCTTTCAACGTCAGTGAATCAGTCTCTCGATTCATCCCTCGCATAGCTGCCGAGACAGGGTTAAAGCCCAATAGGACTACTACGGCCAAAACGATAGTTTTTAGCAAATTCATGATTTATTTTTGATTAGTAATTAACTCTGGATTCTATTTCCCGGTTGATCTTATCTATAGCGGCATCATCCAACTCATACTTGGAAATCACATACATCGCCAACAATAAAAGTATTGCAGGAATAACAGCTACGAGCCATAGAATTCCCTTTTCCGCCATGTCCGATTGTGTCGCTACATTATCTTTATCAAATGCCACATAAGCTAGTACCAATCCCGGAACGATCCCACCCAGTGCCATACCGGCTTTGTAAAAAATCCCTGTCAATGCATTGACAATCCCGGATATGCGTTTGCCGGTTTTATATTCACCATAGGATATTACCTCAGGAACAAGCGCCCACATGTATCCCGTCGCAACAATAACACCCGTAGACTTGATAAATTGCGCACTCAACACCAGCCAGGTATTTCCTTTAAGAGCTTCGTTCGTTGAAATAACGTATAACATGATCATGCCCAGGATAGCAATTCCCAAAAAAACATAAAACATTTGCTTCTTTCCGATCGCACGTTTAATAGCTGGTATAAGCGGCATAAAAATAAATGCCGGTATTGATCCCAAAGCCATGAAATAAGGAAGCATATCAGGTGCATTTACGTTATAGATCATATAGTAGGACCCTGCCGAGTTTCCGATCGCCATCATCGAAAAAGCAGTAATGAAGAAAAATGCCAGTATCCGCAATGGTCGGTTATGCTTAAATTCCTGCCAAAGATCAGACACCTTGACATTTTCGGTATCTTTTTCATCCATAATAACGCGTTCTTTTGTTTGCGAAAAACAAAAGAATAAAAGCACTAAGCCGACCAAAGCATAGATCAGCATTGTCACAAACCATGCCTCAGCCGAATCCTTCGAATTGATCTTTCCATCGGGTGAGAAATATTTCACCACCAGCGGTACACCATATCCCACAGCCAGCCCACCTATATTGGCCATAAACATACGGGTAGATGTCAACTTTGTTACCTCATCCGTATCTCGGGTTAAGGAAGCATTCAAAGCTCCATAAGGAACATTAACCAATGTATATAACATGGATAATCCTATATAGGTGATATAGGCATATGTCAGTGATCCCGAAAACCCATTCCAAAAACAAAGGATTGCAAAACCTGTAAGCGGAATTCCGCCCAAAAGCAAGTATGACCGATACTTTCCCATACGAGGGCTGTTCTTATCGACAAATGCACCGACAACGGGATCCCATATGACGTCGACTATACGAACGATGAGAAACATAATTCCCGCCGAAGCGGCTGAAATTCCATACACATTGGTATAGAAAATCAATAGATACATGGAAACAGTCTGATAGATAAGGTTCTGAGCAAGGTCACCAGCACCAAATCCCATCCTTTGTTTCATTGAAAGCTTGTAAAAGCCTTTTATGGGCTTTACCTCTGTGATGCATTGATCCATATAATTGGTTATTCGATTAGTTTAATTGTCAGGGTAAAACTACAAGTACTATACTGTCAGCACCCGATACAAATGTTTTATATACCAATAAAAATGTTTAAAAAACATATTATACAAGAAATTACCAAAGACAAGAGTTACCCAAGCGTTTTATGGGCACAAAAAAAGAGGGAATCTAGATCCCCTCTCCTTACACTGAACTTCAAGTTCGGCAAATTACCATTGATCTATTTATTCTGTAACATATTTTATCAGATAGCTTTTCATCTGTCCTTTGTAAACACAGTCAACTTGGGCGTGATCTGCCAATGAATTCGCCTGTCTGACCGTAATTTTCACTTCAGGATTAACTGATGATGCTTTTACAATAGGGATATTTTTACCTTTAACTTCAATAGGAGAAGCGATCTCGTAAGTATTGTAACCAATGATGCCATTCTCATCCGTAGACCGAATTGGTATAGAAGGCAATTCAAGTTTTTTGCCATTTACAATAATATCGACCGTTGGCGATATTGGACGTACAATTTTCTTATCTTTCGAACTAAACCCCAGTCCGATAAAATCAAAGAGTGGTTTGCCTTCCTCTCCTTCGGCCACCAGATATAGCGCATGCTTGCCCTCCAAGTGATCAACGTATTTCGAAACATCAACTGTTACTTGTGTTACCTCAGGTTTGGAATTAGCCGAAATTGCTATTTGGGCAATCTTTTTCCCCTTCCAGACATCATTCTCCCAAGGACCATCCAACCACACATTGACTTTAAACGCACTTCGTGTTTTTGGAGCGATAAACAGATCGAAAGCGGTGCGATTTCCTACTTTCGCACCACTAAAAGCTTTCAATCCAAACTTATCCTGATCAAGACCACCGAAGCCAAAATATTTAAAACCGACAATATTTCCATTTTTCATATTAGTCACCGGCATATGATTGTCCCAGACATCCCATGAATCCTGCTGTAGGCTGATATCTGAAAGATAACACGCATATCCGGCAGAATAGTACCTGTAAGGATCTAACCCATAAAAATGGAACCCTTCGGATGTAACCTCCGCGCCTTTATATTCCTTTCCCTGCTTATCCTTAATGGTCAGGTTTGCATGGTAAGGGTCAAAGGCACGAATGGAAACCATTCCACCTTCTTTTACAGACTTTTCATCCCATTGCACTTTAATAGGCTCTACCACAGCCTGTCTGGCAAAACCAAATCCCCGCGGCGGTCTATGATAAAAGACATACCATTGTCCATTGATTAATTCAATACTGCCATGCGTATTGTGACCTGCATTACTGGTTTCAATCCCCGAGCCATCTCGATTCAATACTGGAGCTCGGGAGTCGACCAATACGCCACCGCTCTTCCATGGCCCTAGTGGTGAATCCGCGACGGCATAGCGTAAAGTCGAGTTGGAACTACCGACACCATATTCTGGCCCAGAATAGCCACTGTATACTGTGACAAATTTATTTCCGACCTTACGAATCGATGAGGCTTCAAAGAAATTAAAAGTACCCAAATCTTCTCCGGAAAAAATATTGGGATAAGATGTTCCTTTGGGATCACGTAACTCACCATATCGCGCACTTGCCGGCAATAGATAATTAATAATCTCAGTTCCCGGTCGCAGCGAATACATTGTTTTCTGATCCAGCTGCGCTGCCATGGATCGTTGAAATCCCCAAAAACCATAAGCTCGGAAGCCAATTTCGAAATCGGGATCGTTCGGATCGGTAACATACTCAATGTATACTGCGGGATCAAATCCCAAGATACTTCCCGGCAAAGTACGCCTACCGTCCGCAGTCAGATTCACCGGTTTAAATGGACCATTGGGTCTTTCTCCTTTAACGACCATGGCTTCACGATGTTCGCCCCGACTATGTGGAAACAAATAATATTCTTTCTTTCCATCTTTTCGTTTGACCTCAACAAGATCCGGCGCATACATGACGTCCCATTTGCCATCCATCGGATAGGTAAAAATCGCCCCCTCATCACGCCAGCTCGTTAGATCCTCAATAGGTGCCGACCACATCCGAATGTCGGGTCCGCAATAACTTGTAAAACGCAGATCGTGTGAACCAATGATATAAGCACGATATTTTCCGGGCCGATCCGGATCTTCAAAAACTCGGGGTTCGCCATCAGGAAGATGCTCCCAAAGTGGCAAGTAGGGATTACCGATAGATTGATGTACAAAACCTTTACTTAAATCCTTCACGACATTTTGTTGTTGCCCTACCACCATTGTCGTCGACAAAATTCCTGCGATGGATAATACAAATACCATTGCCCTTTTTTTTAAGACAATATTTAGTCCCTTCATAAAATTGAATAAATTAGTTATTTAAATTACTGAATTATAAATTGTTCGTTACTCTTTCGAATTGACTTATCTGATTAAATTAGATTTATCCTACCAATTATCGGTACGGAAAGGTGTTGCCAATAGTCCCTCTTTATTGATCAGATTTGCGTCTACAGGATAATTGCCCTAAGCATAACGCACTGCTTGGGGATGTTTAATATTTGGATACAACTTGGCATGCCGTCTGTCCTTGACAACTGGTAGCATAATATCCCTTATGACCAGTTCGTTGATCTCCATATCGTAGGGGCCACGTATTTTACCAAAACTTGGCAGCAATAACAGTAACAAAACAATGAACAGCGCCACACTATACTTTTTCCTTTATTTTCCAAACTTCCAACAATCGAAAAAAAGAATATTGGATGGAGCCTTACCTTTAAAGACAAAGTACAAGTCATGGACACCTGAAACCTTGTCGGAAAGCGAAGTGTCTATCGTAGTCCATCTGTCGTCTCCACCCGTCATTGGAACTTGTATCGTCGTTAGGATAGGACCATCCACCGCGTTTGACCTCACCTCCATACTGACACCGCCATTGTGTGTTGTGCCTACCCGTGCGAAGAAAGTCGTTGCCCCCTTGTCGCCAAAATCAACGTTTTTTATACAAGTATAAGCACCGTTTTTAAGCGCTTTAATAAAAACGCCCACTTTATTATTTTGGAACGATTTAACATGTTCAGACCAGGAAATTGTTTCGGCCTGTATTAGGCTATAAGGGTCCACATGGGTAAGAGCTTTGGCAATCCCCGCAGTCATTTTCATGGGCAGGATGCTACCATCAGGATTAAACTTCAATTCCTGAACAGCGACTGAGCGCGTGAAACCTCCCCCTCCCGGTAAGGCGCCATTGTGATAGAAGAAGTAACTCTTTCCTTTAAAATCGATCACACCTGGGTGATTGGTAAAAGCCCTCCCTTCCGCAGGCATCACCACTCCACCATATTTCCATGGACCCTCCGCTTTTTTACTGGTCGAATAGCCAATAAATTCAGGTAAAGGTCCTCCCGGCCAAAAAAGGTAATATAGACTATTTCTTTTGTACAACCAGGGTCCTTCCTCGTAATTGGAGGGGCGTTTGGGATCCCCCTCTCTTCTGCCGAATGATGCTGCCGTCATGGGAACTTCCACAATATCACCCTGATAGGAGATCATATCTGCATTGAGTTTTACATATTTCAATTGTGGATTACCCCAATACATATGTACCTGTCCGTCGTCATCAACAAATACAGTCGGATCAATATCCCCCCATTCACTTTGCACAAGCGGTTTTCCCAAAGGATCATGAAATGGTCCCAATGGACTGTCCGCAACTGCCACCCCAATTGCTCCTCGATTATTCAATTTGGAGATCACGGGAACATATAAATAAAACTTACCATTTTTCTCTACACATTGCGCTGCCCAAGCGTCACCTTTGGCCCACTCAAAATCGGTATAGGACAAGATCGCACCATGATCGGTCCAGTTGACCATATCATTGGTAGAATATACACGCCAATTGTTCATATTAAACCAGGTGGATTCATCTTCATCATGTGTTGTATAGAGATATAGACGATTATTATACACCATAGGTGCTGGATCTGCCGTATATGCGGTTTGTACAATCGGATTCTGAGCCATTAATACATTAATTGTTACGAAAAGCATGATCGAAAACCCGAAAATTACCCGCATAAAAAAAAGTCTTTTCATATCGTTTTAATTTGGCGTAATTTGAAAATAATCAATATCAACATAGCCACCAGCTGCCTTACTGGCATAGTTAAAAATTCCAAACCTATACCCCATAAAATGAGGTATCGTATAGTTCATTTTCAATGGACTGCCTATGGCCGTCCAATGCTGTCCATCCGTACTGTAAAAGAACTCGGCAATGTCTCTTTTATTGGTAAAATCACAGCTCGCTTTCAGAAATATACGTTGCTCCTGCAAGCTAATCTTGGCTACTTCTTCCGGAATTCCTGTCGTAGCATTGACCATTATCAGTGATTTGTTGTTTCCTTCCATAAGGACCCCCAGAAGACCATAGTTCTTCTGCAACAGGGACAAGCCAGCGAAATCACCATCTTTCATCTGTGATATATCCATAGCAATGGAACCACTGCATAAAGGTCCAATAGTTCGTTGCGTCAACGTGTTTTTGGCTCGTAAAAAATCATCAGTAAGTTCCCCGGTCTTCAATCGCAAGAAGCCCTTGCGCTCAATTACCGACCATAGTTTAGGATCCGGATTATGATTCCATTGCCATACCAAAGGCAAGTCTGACTGGCCTTTTTTTCTGTTAAAATCATCTGAATTGACAATACCCGGTATAAGAGACTGATTAGCTGAAAGGTTTAATTCAACTGGTACTTTCCCCTGAACACCTAGTACAGGCCATCCGTTTTCCCAGTCGACAGGCACTAAAAATGGAATTCGACCAACTGCGCCATGATCTTGGAAAAGATAAGCATACCACTGCCCGTTCGGCATATCAATCAAGCCACCTTGTGCTACCCCCTGATCCTGTAGGACTACCCTGCCTTCGTAAGGTCCTTCAAGTCGGGCAGCACGATGCACGATAACCGTACGCATTCCCCCTGCTGGCCAAGAAATATTAAAAAGATAATACATACCATTTATCTTGAACATTTGTGAACCTTCGGCAGGCAAGCCCATTTTTCCGTTTTTCGGCAAGCTTGGCAAAGAAGCATCTTGGATAAGTATCCGCTCCGTCCCGGGTTTTATACCTGAAAAATCTGGTGCCAATTCGGCCATATGCAAACGCCCCCCGCCCCACAATATATAGGTCTTTCCATGCTCAAAGAATAAGCTGTGATCGTGCAGCATTGGCATAAATTCTTTTGCTTCCCATGGACCATTTTCTATATCTCTTGTTGTGTAGATATGCGTTTTTCCCGTATTTGCGGAAAATGTACTGACATAGTATTTACCATCATGGAAACGCAAGCTGCTTGCCCACGAGCCATGTCCATATGCATTTTTATGCTGCGACAGATTTAGTTCCTCGGTATCTCCCAAAATGTTATACGCATAATTTACCAATGTCCAATTAACTAGATCTTTGGATTTCATAATCGGAAGTCCGGGATTCATATGCATGGTTGTACTACTCATGTAATAGGTATCGCCAACACGTATCATCGACATATCAGGTACATCGGCAAAAATGATCGGGTTTTTCGCCTGTTGCGCTGAAGCGATTGTAAACAGGGCAAAAAAAGATAGAGCAAGCAAGATAATTTTCATTGTTAAGTTGTTGATCAGGTTAAATAATAGGGTTAATTCCATAGACCAATAAAAGTATACTTTCCTCCAGGCGCAGTGGGCACGTCATATTCATAATAGCTCTGCAACTTGTTTCCTTTCAAATTTGCGTCCGGCGAAATCATGGCTGCGGGCGTTGTTGCTGGAACTAACAAAGGGTTAGGCTGTACTTTATTAACCTTTTGCAAACCCTTTCCTCGCAGTGCTGATGCTGTTCTTAATCGCAAGTTTCCACCAAGTGATGAAGACACAATTACCTTTTTTATATGTCCATTTTCCCAATAGAGTTCAATTTCAAAACCACCTCGTGCCTTAATCCCCTTTACCGTGCCTTGTTTCCAGCGATCTGGAATAGCCGGTAACAGATGTATAGCACCGTCATGACTTTGAACCAACATTTCCGCTACACCTGCTGTCAATCCAAAATTGCCGTCGATCTGGAAGGGAGGATGAGCAGTAAACATATTCGGATAGGTTCTTCCATCAGGATGATTTTGATCAGATATTGTCAACATCTTTTTTATGATTTCGTAGGCGTGATTTCCATCCAATAGCCGTGCCCATAAATTGATTTTCCAACCAATAGACCACCCCGTTGCAAAATCACCGCGGTACATTAATGAGTTGCGCGCTGCTTCAAACAATTCGGGGGTACGAACAGGCGAAATCTGATTACTGGGAAATAAGCCATATAAATGCGACACGTGCCTATGCTGATTCTGGGGATCATCCAGGTCCTCTAGCCACTCCTGCAATTGGCTATATTTGCCGATTTGCATGGGTGGAATACGTTTTAACGTTACCAACAGACTATCTCTGAAATGGCTGTCTACACCCAGGATTTCTGCCGCCTTAGCCGTACGGGTCAACATGTCAAAACAGAGCTGATTGTCCATTGTCACACCTGCAGACAAAGGCCCCTGTTCCGGAGATATAGAAGGGCAAAGTACCCACCAGTCTTTGTCGGGATACCCCGGATGTCGTATAAGTGCCGAAAGTAGAAACTCACTGGCCCCTTTCATAATGGGATAAACTTGCTTTAAAAATACTTTGTCTCCGCTAAACAGGTAATGTTCCCAAAGATGCTGAGATAGCCATAATCCACCACTGGGCCACATTCCAGCCGCTGCGAAATCAATTGGGCTCGTTACGCGCCATATATCCGTATTGTGATGAGCAACCCAACCTCGGGCATTGTACATCGTTTGAGCAGTCTCTTTTCCGCTTTCACTAAGCTCCTTGATCATCTCAAATAGAGGTTGCAGCGTATGCGAGAGGTTGGTCACATCCGCAGGCCAATAGTTCATCTCGGTATTTATATTGATGGTATATTTACTGTCCCACGCCGGTGATCTAGACCTATTCCATATTCCTTGTAGGTTGGCGGGCTGTCCCCCGGGTTGTGACGAACAAATCAGCAAATAACGTCCGGATTGAACCAGCAGAGCCACAAGTTTAGGGTCTTGTGTTTGTGTAAAGTTAGCTATACGGGTCGGTACCGGCTGGCTCTCTGCATACCTCTCTTCACCCAGTTGTAGCTTGAAGCGCTGAAACTGCCTTGCATAGATCTCTTTATGATGTTTCAATGCAAGTTCATAACTATGGGACATTGCACTTTGCAACCGATCAGCAGCTCTGGCAAAAGGATCAGCCCCCAAAAGATTATAATGTTTAAAATTGGTCGCAATTGATACATATATCCGAATTCTACTAGCTCCCTTCACCTCAATTTTAGTATCTGAAATATCGACTACCCCATCTGTATTTTGAACGGCTGTGTGCGTTTGATAGACAATTTGTCCCGAGATCCCCTCATGGTCACTTCCCTTTCCCTCCAGGGCTAATGAGCGTGCACTTTTGAAAACGCGATGTCGCGACTCATTTTCATAGCTCAATTCACAGTTTATCCCCCCTTTTTTACTCGATGTGATTTGCATTACAATCACATCATCGGCAAAGGAGGCAAAAATTTCGCGCGTGAAAGTAATTCCATTTACGGTATATTGCGTTAAGGAGATAGCACGCTCAAGATCAAGAGCACGATAATAGTCCTGATATTGTTCATGGCCCGGAAATCTCAGTAAGATGTTTCCCGCAGTTTGATAAGGCATGCCATGTGTTTTTGTGAAAAAAGTTTCGTTTGCAAGTTCATCAGCCGCAGCTAATCTACCAGCGAAAATATCGTTCTGAATTGTTTTTAAAGCAGCTCCACTCTTCTTATTATCATTGCGATAAGGCCCTCCAGCCCATATCGTCTCTTCGTTGAGCTGTATTTTCTCGTGGGCTGGAATTCCATAAATCATGGCTCCCATTCTTCCATTTCCGAGTGGCAAAGCCTGTTCCCAGATCATGGAATCTGCAGGCTGGTCATACCACATGATCAGCTCGGATCTCTTTTGAGCAAACAATACTGTCGTATTCATCAATAAAATGGTCAACAATACACTTACACACTTCACAATGGCATTTTCCATTATCTATTTTGATATTGTTTAAAGATTATTTACTTCCCTACTTCTTCTCCTTAAATAGCAATTGGGAAATATTATAAAGATCATTTCTCCACACATTGAAATCATGCCATCCTGGTTCCAAATAGTAGATATGGGGCACTTCGTGATCTAAAAGATATTCATGTGTTCTTTTGCTAATATTGAGCAGGCCGTCTTGATCACCACAGGAAATCCACAACAATTTTAGCTTGTTTTTAGCTTCCTTTGGAAAGGGTAATAATTCCTGCGGCATCTTGGTATTGGGGGCAGAAGAAAATCCACCCACCCAAGCAAATGTATCCATATGCCCAAGTCCAAAATTCAATGCTTGACCGCCACCCATGGATAGTCCAAAAATTGCGCGATGCTCGCGGTCTCCGACAACTGGAAATTGTTTTTCAATAAAGGGAATCAGGTCGTCCAGCAGATCTTTTTCGAAAGTCGAGAAAGCAGCTACCCGATCCGGCGCCATAACATCCCCTCCGGCGCGGTCATCTTTCATGGCACGACCATTGGGCATAACCACCAGCATGGGTTTCATTTTTCCTTCGGCATATAGGTTGTCAAAAATATTCTGTGGATTTCCATGCCTCACCCATTCGCGTTCATCACCTCCGATTCCATGTAATAGGTACAGAACAGGATATTTCTTGTTAGGATTATACCCTGGCGGTGTATATATCAGCGCTTTTCTGGATACCCCTACCGTTTTTGACGGATAAATAATAGAATCTATCTTTCCAGTCGATACCAGTTTCCTTTCAACGTCAAATCCCTTTGGTGCAGCCTCTTGTGCGCGCAACAAGAGGTTGAACGACATAACACATAATGCTGTGCAAATAATCTTTCTCATTTTACAATTGGTTGATTAGTAGTCAAAATATGGATCGCCCCCTTTGTTTTACAATTTGATTTGTTTTCTTTTTAGTACTCGAAGTACAGCGGCCACAATAGCATCGGCATTTAACCCATATTTGTGCATGAGTTCACTCGGTGTTCCCGATTCACCAAAACTATCGTTCACGGCAACGTATTCTTGAGGTACAGGCATTTGTTTGGTCAATAGCTGCGCGACACTGTCGCCAAGCCCACCAATACGGTTATGTTCTTCGGCTGTCACTACGCAACCCGTTTTTGCGATCGATCCCAGTATAGCTTCCTCATCAAGAGGCTTGATGGTATGTATATTGATGATTTCAGCATCAACTCCCAGCCCCTCCAATTCCTCACCTGCTTGGATTGCCTCCCAAACTAAATGTCCTGTCGCAAGGATGGTAACCGCAGTCCCAGGATTGAGCATAACTGCCTTTCCAATAACAAAATCTTGATCAACAGGTGTAAAAACAGGAACAACGGGACGTCCAAAACGCAGATAAACAGGCCCTTTATGTCTGGCTACCGCAATTGTTGCCGCTTTGGTCTGATTATAGTCACAGGGGTTGATAACTGTCATCCCCGGAAGCATTTTCATCAAGCCGATATCTTCTAAGATCTGATGAGTCGCACCATCTTCACCCAAAGTAAGGCCAGCGTGGGAAGCCGCGATCTTTACATTTTTATCCGAATAAGCGATAGATTGGCGAATCTGATCGTAGACCCTTCCCGTCGAAAAATTAGCAAATGTTCCTGTAAAAGGTATCTTACCGCCAATGGTCAGCCCAGCGGCAATCCCCATCATATTTGCTTCGGCAATACCAATCTGAAAAAAACGATCCGGAAAAGCTTTGATAAATTCATTCATCTTGAGTGAACCGATCAGATCTGCACAGAGAGCAACCACATTTTCATCTTGTTTTGCCGCTTCTACTAACCCAGCACCAAAACCAGAACGTGTATCTTTCGATTCTGTATATGTATATTTTTTCATGTTAATCAATTTGGAAATTTTATGATTTCTTAGGCAATATAGTCTCCCAAAGTTTCTGCATTCTGATTTAACGCGGATGTCAATTGCTCGTCATTTGGGGCTACACCATGCCATTTGTGCGACCCCATCATAAAGTCGACACCATTCCCCATTTCGGTGTGCAACAATACCATCACGGGAACTCGTTTTGCGGTAGAATCCTGAGCCTTTCTCAGACCAGCGATAACGGAACCGATATCGTTTCCGCGTCTAACCTCTATGACCTTCCAACCAAATGCCATCCATTTCCCCGGTAAATCGCCTAATGAAAGTACATCGTTGGTGGCGCCATCGATCTGAGCTCCATTATAATCCACAATAGCAATCAGATTGTCCATTTTATTATGAGCCGCGTACATGGCCGCTTCCCAGATTTGCCCCTCTTGCAGCTCGCCATCTCCCATAAGCACATATACCAACCGATTGTCTTTATTTAACTTTTTTGCTTGAGCAGCACCGATCGCTACCGAAAGACCTTGCCCTAGTGAGCCCGATGCAACACGTATGCCCGGCAATCCTTCATGGGTTGTTGGATGCCCCTGCAAGCGTGAATTGAGCTTTCTAAATGTTGCGAGCTCACCTATGGGAAAATACCCAGCGCGCGCCAGCACACTGTAAAACACGGGCGATATATGTCCGTTGGAAAGAAAAAATAGATCCTCTCCAACGCCATTGGGGTCAAATTGTTCCTTTCGCTGCATCAATTCGAAATATAAGCAGACCAGCAATTCTGTACAGCCCAATGACCCACCGGGATGTCCAGATTGACATGCATGAACCATACGGACGATATCTCTTCGAACCTGTTGAACAATAGCCTCTAAATTGTGTATACTTTTTTTAATCATTACCATCTCAATTATTACTTTGTGCAGCAACGCGTTTATGATCAGCTAAAAATTGAGCAAGCCCACTTTCGGTCAGCGGATGTTTCAATAAAGAAAATATGGACTGTAGTGGCGCAGTTATTACATCTGCTCCGATTTTGGCACAACCTAAGATGTGGGCACTATGACGTACTGAAGCGGCCAAAATCTGCGTTGGAAAAGCATAATTATCATAGATCGTGCGTATTTCACGAATCAGCGCCAATCCATCAACAGATATGTCATCAAGCCTTCCGACAAAAGGCGATACATAAGTCGCGCCAGCCTTCGCGGCCAAAAGTGCCTGTCCAGCAGAAAAGACCAAGGTACAATTCGTTTTAATCTGATGTGTACTAAAATATTTGATTGCTTTAATACCATCCTCAGTCATCGGTACCTTAACAACAATTTTGCTATCTAAGCCCGTCAATAGTAAACCCTCCTCAATCATGGAGCTATAATCGGTTGAAATTACTTCCGCACTCACATCTCCATCGACAATCGCACAGATTGCTTTGTAATGCGCATTAATATTTTCCGTTCCTGTGACTCCCTCTTTGGCCATCAATGAAGGATTGGTGGTTACACCATCCAATACGCCTAAATTTTGAGCCAAACGAATCTCACTGAGATTTGCTGTATCGATAAAAAACTTCATATTTTTTTTTGATTAGTTTAGTACTCGCCGGATCCCCAGCGATTGGTTATAAGGCAAAACTATAATTTTCAATAGGACAGCATTGCAACAAATAAAAAAAAGAAGGGTAAAAATGTATAAAACAGATCACCCTTCCGAAAAATAGTAGCTAAAACTACCTTTTTAAACAACACTTATTATAGCCCGCACTACACTGAAATACTTTTTTGGGCCTGAATATATTCACTAGGTGTCATCTGATATTTTGCTTTGAATACCTTTGTAAAATAATTTGGATTTGCGAACCCCGTTTCGTAGGCTATCTCAGAGATAGACTTATCACTTTTTTCCAATAAGCTAGCAGCCTTTTCCAATTTGACAGACCGGATGAAATCTACAGGTGACATTCCTGTAAGTTCCAGCAATTTATTGTACAAAGAAGCTCTACTCATCGAGGTATGCGCACTTAATGCTTCGACCGATAATTGTGGGTTATCAATATTATCGTGCACATAGTTCAACACTTTCTGTAAAAATTTGTCCTTTTCGGATACAACGGTCAATTCAGGAGCTACGATAGATACCTGCTTGCTATAAACTTCCTTAAACGCCTGATTCAAATGAAGTAAACTATTGATTTTTGCTACCAATACATGCATATCAAAAGGTTTGGTCAGGTAGCCCACAGCACCAGATTCCAATCCGCAAACAAGTCCATTATCCACTTGGGAAGCGGTCAGTAATACGACGGGGATGTGCTTGGTCCGTTTATCCTGCGCAAGCTTCTGTGAAAATTCCATACCATTGAGGTATGGCATCTGTACATCGCTCACGACAAGATCGGGATGATGAAAAAGTGCCTTTTGCCAACCATCTTTTCCATTAGTTGCCTCGATGGTCTGATAGTATTCTTTTAAGGATTCCTTAAGATAATACCTAAAATCTTCGTCGTCTTCTATAATAAGGACAAGTGGGGTCTGCCTAGGCTCCAACGATTGATCGGAAGTTATTATTTCCTGTTCAGGCAACATATCATGATCTGATTCCGCCGGATCCAACCACAGATCAAATTTAAAAACACTGCCCCTTTCCGGTTGGCTAGCGACTGAAATCTCGCCATTATACATCTCAACAAATGACTGTGCAATCGACAATCCGATGCCAGAACCTTGGCTAGCAACCTTACCATCGTTGTCGTATTGGAAAAAGCTTTCGAATATGGATTTTTGCAATTGTTCGGGAATTCCAACTCCCGTATCCCTTACTTCAAAGCGCACATGTAGCTTCTTGTCCATCATGCTGACGGATGTTATACTCACCGCTATATCCCCATCTTTTTTTGTGAATTTAAAGGCATTATAGATTAGATTAAATAGAATACGCTCGATTTTATTACGGTCGAAACGGCAATATAATTTTTCCTGGCAAGGTAAAAAAGAATAGTCGATCCCCTTTTGCAAGGCCATATCCTGAAATGACCGATAGACTTCCTTCACAAATGAAACCAATTCGCCATCTTCATCCTGCAACTTCAATTCATGGTATTCCATCTTCCTAAAGTCAAGCAATTGGTTGACCAAATTTAACAGCCTTCGTGCGTTGCGCCTGATTAAATTCAACTGATCTCCCAATTTACTATCTTTATTTTTTGCTACTAAGGTATCAATAGGTCCCATAATCAATGAAATTGGCGTACGGAATTCATGGCTTAAATTTGTTAAGAACCGGATTTTCATCGCATCCAATTGATGCTTCGTTTCCGCATCCCTTTTTTGTTGCTCGATAAACTGCTTAGCTTGGATACGTTCCTGCTCCAGTGCAAATTTTTGTTTTAACTTTTGGATCCCGCGATGTCTGATCCAGAACAATCCTCCAGCAACTGCAATGACGTAAAATATATAAGCATAGATCGTTCGCCAAAATGGAGGAGCAACACGTATGATAATAGATTTGATTTCCTTGTCCCAAATTCCATCATTATTACTCGCACGTACCTGAAAGGTGTAATCTCCGGGATCTAAATTTGTATAATAAGCACTATTCTCTTTTCCGTTCCTAATCCAGTCTTTATCAAAACCGACAAGCCGATACTCATATTGGTTATCTTCTGGCACCGTAAGATTTAATGCTGCAAAAGAAATTGAGAAATTTTGTTTATACTTTAAATGAATACGATCCGCTGTCAACAAGGACTGCTGTATCGGTCCTTTCTCTGCCGGTTGAATGATAACATTGTCAATTTTTAGGTCGGTCAGAACTACTTTAGCAGGATTACCATTTGTTTTTAGGTGTGCCGGATTAAAATGATTGAAACCTTTCTGTCCTCCAAAATATATTTCCCCATCGCCAGTTTTTAGAGATGCGCCTAGCATAAAAGCCCCCTCCTGTAATCCTACCGCTGTCGAATAGTTCTTAAATTTGTCTTCCGATGGAGAATAGCAGCTCAACCCCTTATTGGTTGAAAACCAGATCCGTCCTTTATCGTCCTCCACAATACTTTGTATGGCACCATTAGCCAGACCATCTTTCTCAGAAAGGGTCTCAAATTGTTTTGTTCCTTTTCGAAGAATTCCTACTCCATTGCCATTGGTTCCAACCCATAAATTTCCATTTTTATCACTATGAATGGCCAGTATATAATTGCTAGGTAGTTTATTGTTTGCTTTATCAAAAACCATAGTACCTTTCGTCCGGGGATTATACCTGACGAGCCCCGAACCATAAGTACCTATCCACATCGTCTTTGTGTGATCCTCTTCTAGAGCCCGTATAAAATTTCCTGGCAGCTGGATCCCATCTACTCCCGCCTCATTCCGTCTATATTTCTTTACAATACCAGTCCCTTTTTGGATAATATTAATACCACCACCATTGGTTCCTACCCAAATATTTCCTTGAAAATCAGTTTTTAAACAAAATATATCGTTGTTATTTAAATTGTCCTCCTTATTTCCCGCAACATATCTTTTTAAATTTCCCGTAAGGAGATCATAACAAAGTAACCCTTGCTGATAAGTGCCAATCCAAAGTTGCTCAGCCTTTCTCTCCAAGGCCAAAACGGTTAGATCCGAAGGCAGGTTGGTAGATAAGTTAACCGAAGACAATTTATCTGCCTCCTTATCGTATTGCCAGACACCACCACCATCAACGCCCAGAAAAATCTTATTTTGATAAGCAGCAAAAGAAGTTACTATGGCAGGATCACCTGTCATTCCTTCTAAGAAGTCCAAACTTTTTAACCTAAATTGACTTAAATTCGTGTCGTACTTATTCAGCCCACCTTGAAAAGTACCGATCCAGTAAATACCACTGTTATCTGCAAAAATAGATCGTATAGACTTATGTGACAAGCTATGTACATTACTTGGATCGGGTTTAAAAGTCCGAATGGTTAAATCCCCGGTGTTGAGCACATCGAGTCCATTATCGGTTCCAACCCATAGACATTGCTGATGGTTAAAGCATAAAGAATAAATTCGCGGACTACTCAGGTTTCCTTTACCCTGCCTTGCTATAAACTTATTGAAATATGCCTCACCGCTATTGAGGTATTTAAGTCCAAGCATTGAACCTATCCAGATCCGGCCTTTATCATCCTCTACGATAGAAGTCACTTCTATTCCATTTCCATAGCCCTCCTGTTCGGACAGCACTTCAAAACGTTTTATTGTCTTTAAGTCATTTGAAATTCGAAAAACGTTCTTCTCCGAAGAAACCCACATGTTGTTTTGCCTGTCGCGAAATACGCAACTCGTCACTTTACCGGCAAAAGTCTCAATGATATGTCTATATTTGGGGTCTGTTTTTTTGTGCAGATCGTTGACATCGAGAATATCTAGCGCGCCATAGGAAGCGATCCAAATATTTCCATCAGCATCTTTATCAATTGCATTAATTGCTGTACTGAGCCATTTGCCATCCGGAGTAAGATTATATGAACGAATACGGTCAGTTTCCCGGTCGTAGTAGCTTAGTCCTCCCCCATTTGTGCCAATCCATATCCGCCCCTTTTTATCTTCGCAAAGTGCCGAAATATGATTTGCCATCAAACTATTCTCTTGGTTGGCATCATAACGATAGACATTGTAATGGCGGCCATCAAATCGATTAAGTCCATCTTCCGTTCCCAGCCAAAGAAAGCCGTAGCTATCTCGATAAATGCTATAAATCGTATTGGAGGAAAGCCCATCTTTCGAGGAGTAACGTTGGAACGTGACAGGCTCATTTTGCCCGTAAGAAAAAAACGTCAACATCGTCCAGGTTAATATCAGTGAAATCCGTATCATATATTCAGGTGTAATCTTCGCTATTTAAAACAGCACTGTGAACAGCCAACTAATTTATTAAATTAATCCTGACCAAACCAATATCGACATAATTTATACCCTATATTCGGCGGTATTTGACATTCTTATCCTTCATTTAAACATTCTTGCTATCATTACAGCCACGCATTGGCTAGTTTTGGTTTACAATTATAAACTGCTTTGAAAGGCATCTCCATTCGTGGAGGAACTACATCTTAATCGTGCAACCGGTTGCGATGTTTTTACGATCAAAAATTTAACCAATTATTATTGCAAAACATGACAACACTAGATGATCCATGACTGGCGATTCATTTAACCAAAATGAACAAAGGGAATACAGGTACAATCGTATCTAGCCAATTAAAGAAAATTTAACCAAGAATTCTTAAACCTATTTATTAATCCACAAATGCTATGATGATTACATTTCCAATCACATTAGTAAGGCATTGGAAAAAGCTATGGGGTATAGCTAGGCCATTCACCTTACTGCTGTTCCTAATCTGTTTTGGACAGTCAACGCTACATGCTCAGGCCAAAAGGCAAATAAAAGGCAGCGTCGTTGATAGCAACCACAAGCGAATAAGCGGTGCTTCGATCAAAATAAAGGGTACATCTTTGGCTACGGCCAGTGATGAAAACGGAAGTTTCACCCTTCAAGTACCTGAAGATAAAAGTTTACTGACCATTTCCAAACTAGGCTATAATCAGGTCGAGGTTGATGTTGCTCAGAAAATTACGATAGAAGTCCAATTAACCGACAAATCTATTGAAATAGAAGAAACCATCGTTGTAGGGTACGGCCGTCAGAAAAAAGAGACTGTCGTAGGTGCGATTGCCCAGACTTCAGGAAAAATTCTGGAGCGTGCAGGTGGCGTCTCCAGTGTGGGCGCAGCCTTAACAGGCAATGTTCCTGGGGTAATCACGACAGCCAGTACGGGCATGCCCGGAGAAGAAGACCCTCGTATTGTCATCCGGGGTCGTAGTACATGGAATAATACGGATCCATTAGTCATGGTCGATGGGGTCGAGAGACCACTATCGGCGGTCGATATCAGTTCCATTGAAACCATATCGGTGCTCAAAGATGCATCAGCAACAGCTGTATATGGTGTGAGAGGAGCCAATGGTGTTATTCTCATCACCACCAAACGTGGTAAAGAAGGCCACATGTTGATACGTGGTACTGTTAATAATGTCGTTAAGACCGTTTCACAGCTCCCAGGTAAAATGGATTCCTACGACGCTCTCATGCTTCGCAATAGAGTGATTGAGTATGAGTTGGGTATAAACCCCGCAAGTTGGGCTGATTATTCGCCACAAGATATTATCAATAAATACCGTTTCCCGGCCGACCAAACCGAACGTGAGCGTTATGTTAATACCGACTGGGCAAAAGAACTCTTTAGAAGCCAAGCATTTTCACAAAACAGCAGTATCAATATTGCCGGCGGAACACCATTTGTCAAATACTTTGCCAATGCAGATTATCTGTATGAAGGAGATCTATTTCGTCAGTTTGAAAACGCCAGAGGCTATAAAGCCGGTTACGGGTTTAATCGTCTCAATGTGCGTTCGAATTTGGATTTCCAACTTACGCCAACAACCAAATTCTCAACAAATCTCGCGGGTTCACGTGGTGTCCGAAAAAGCCCATTTGGTGGTGGCAACGATTATTCCTATTGGATTGCAGCCTACACCGTAGCACCGGATGTTATCTATCCACGTTATTCAGATGGCACCTGGGGGTTCAATGCACCAAACCCAAATGCTGGAATAAACTCGGCCCGTGTACTGGCCATCAGTGGAACCGAGTACATTACCACGAGCCGCATTACAACAGATTTTACACTCGAGCAAGACCTCAAATTTTTGACAAAAGGTCTTAATCTGCGCGGGACAATCTCGCTGGATAATACATTTGTTGAAGGCAGACGTGGTATCAATGACGCCAACAATAACACCCAAAGCAAGTGGATAGACCCCAAAACAGGACTTCCAACCTACCAAATTCCTTTCGATGGAACCAATAGATTCGATTTTGCCGAAGGCATTGATTGGACGACAGAAGCTGGAACAGTAAACAACGCACTCACGTACAGGAGATTATTTTATCAATTGCAATTAAATTATGCAACTACTATTGCCAAAGACCATAATATTTCGGCGATGGGATTGGTCAACCGCAATCAATATGGAAGAGGTAGCACAATCCCCTCCTATCGGGAAGACTGGGTATTCCGTACAACGTATAATTACAAGAATAAGTATATGCTCGAATATAACGGTGCCTATACGGGGTCAGAGAAATTCGCACCCGAAAACAGATTTGCCTTTTTTAATTCAGGAGGTATTGGCTGGTTAGTTTCGGAAGAAAGTTTTATGAAACCTCTTTCACTTGTCAATATGTTAAAACTACGTGCTTCCTACGGTGATATTGGCGACGATAGCGGTGGCGGGCAATTTCTTTATTTAACACAATGGGCCTACGGAGGTACTTCAGGGATGGGTGTTGATGGGCGGTTTTCCTACTCCGATGGAAATACCAGCCCATACGTCTGGTATAAAGAAAATGTGCTTGGAAACCCAAATATCCGCTGGGAAAAAGTTAAAAAGTTAAATTTCGGTGTGGATTTTGGCCTATTCAACGGACAGATTTCTGGAAAGGTAGACTTCTTTAAGGATCATAGGACGAATGTGCTTATTACCGGCGGTGGAAGATCTATTCCATCATATTTTGGCGTAGAGGCCCCAACGGCCAACCTCGGAGAGGTAGAAAATAAAGGTTATGAGGTCGAACTGAAGTTCAATAAGCAACTCAATACCAATTGGAGAATATGGGCAGATATCAATTTTACCCATGCCAAAGATAAAGTCATCAATGCCGATGCTCCTGAATTGTTGCCCGAATATCAGAAACCAGACAAAAAACAGGTGAATCAGACCTATTCATATGTTAGCTCCGGATATTACAATACTTGGGATGAACTTTATGGCAGCACCATGCATGAAAGCAATGACCTTGCTAAGCTGCCCGGCAATTATCATATACTGGATTATAACGGTGATGGTATTATCGATACCAAGGACAATATTCCTTATGCCTTTCCCTCTGTTCCACAAAACACATACAATTGTACGATTGGATTCGACTGGAAAAATTTCAGTGTCATGACCCAGTGGTATGCGGTCAATAATGTCACCCGCCAAGTTGTGTTTAATAGCTTTTCAGGTCAGCTTAACTTGGCCTATGAAGAAGGTTCGTATTGGTCAAAAGACAACAGCAATGCCGATGTACCACTACCACGTTGGCTATCTCAATCAAGTAGTTATGCCTCTGGTAACAGATATATGTTTGATGGTTCATACATCCGATTGAAAACCGCTGAAATTGCCTACAATTTTAATCGCGAATCCAGCATGATCAAACGCCTGGGTCTTCAAAATCTTCGCCTTTTCTTAAATGGCAACAACTTGGTTTTCTGGTCCAAAATGCCCGATGACCGAGAATCCAATTATGCGGGCACAGGTTGGGCTTCCCAAGGAGCTTATCCTACGGTAAAGCGATTTAATCTAGGTGCAAACATTACATTTTAAAGCAATTTAGACAGATGAAAAAGTATTTCAAGGTAATCTTAATAACTAGCATGGTCTGGTCGTCTACATCCCTACTGTCATGCAATAAATATCTCGACAAAGAGGAGCAATCCAATATATCACCCAAAGAAGCATTTAAAAACTTTGTTAATTTCCAAGGGTATACCGAAGAGCTGTACAACTGCGTGGTCAATTTCAGCAACAACTACTGGACTAATTCCTGGAACTGGGGTGAGGATGAAATAACCTCCACAGCGAACAATTTTCATTTCGTAAACAAAATAGACCAAGGTAATTTCTGGGGTTGGCAACGAGAATCGGACGGCTGGGGTGCGGGCTGGATGGATCAAGGAGATTTCACCACCAACAACAATGACGTATTTGCCAACCGTGCCTTTCGTGATCTTTGGAGCGCCTCCTGGTTTGGTCTGCGGAAAATAAGCCTTGGCTTAGAGAATATCGACAAACTGACCGAAGCAACACAGGAAGAAAAGGACCTGATAAAGGGCCAATTATTATTTTTCCGGGGTTGGTTTCACCACCGACTGATGGAATATTTTGGTGGTATGCCTTATATTAATTATGTACTGCCTAGCGACGAAAAGCTTCGGTTACCAAGACTGAGCTATCAGGCTTGCGCTGATTTAGCGGCCGCTGATTTTAGGGAAGCAGCCAACTTGCTACCAATCGACTGGGACAATACGACCGCTGGGAAGCGTACACTGGGGAAAAACCAGTTGCGCATCAATAAAATCATGGCGCTAGCCTATCTTGGCAAAAACTACCTTTGGGCTGGAAGTCCGTTGATGAATTTACAATCCACGGGGAGTAAAACCTATCATGCTGATTATTGCAAAAAAGCGGCTCAAGCTTTTGGCGAATTGCTATCCCTTGTCGAGAGTGGACAGACGAACTATGCCCTTGTTCCCATGGCCAATATCCATTTAAATTTTTACACAACGGGACAAAACTGGGCCATGCCTGGTAGCACAGAAGCTATTTTTAGAGGGCCTTATATTGATGCATGGGTATCTAACTGGGGAACAAGCAAGCAATATATTCCCCTGGAAGTTGGTGATGGCGACCTCAAGTTTAACCCAACAGCGAATTATGTAGATTACTATGGCATGAAAAACGGCCTGCCGATCAAGGACATTACCCAGTCCGATGCGGAGTCGGGATACAATGCCGAATATCCCTGGAAAGATCGTGATCCACGTTTTTACAAGGATATTATTTTTGATGGCACAAAAGTGATTCAGGGAAATATGTCGGCATCAGAAGAAAAAAACCGCTACGCTAATCTATTCACAGGCGGAAGCTATCGGGATATTCGTACAGGAAGTCAGACGGGCTACGTCTTACGCAAATTTATCCCTTTAACATCCAATAAATATGATCAAGCCTATAGTTACGGAACCAATCTTCATATTTACGTCCCTTACATGCGCCTTGCTGATGTCTATCTGATGTATGCCGAGTCCGCCATGATGGCTTCCAATTCGGCCACGGGCAAAGCCGACAATTACGGTAAAACAGCTGTCGATGCCATCAATATCGTACGCGACCGCGCCGGTGTGGGCCATGTAGACAGCAAATTTCTCAGCTCCGCAGCATCCCTGCTCCCCGAGCTACGTCGCGAACGTGCTGTGGAACTTGCCTTCGAAGGGCACCGTTTTAACGATTTACGGCGTTGGCTTTTATTAACTGAGGCTCCATATACGCAAAAAAAATCAGTTTCATTTGACCGGAGCGGAACATTTAACACGATAGATCCTTCCAAAAACCGTGTTGTCAATCTCAAAGAAAATATGCTCTTGGAACGCAAATTTACAAGCAAGCACTATTGGTTGCCCCTAAAAGTCAGAGATGTCAACATGTATCACGAGTTCTATCAGAACCCAGGTTGGTAACAAGTTTTTCATTTAATCATTCAAAAAAATGAAGTACAAAAAATTAAGAATAGCACTATGTCTTGGATTGAGCTGGATGGCTATTGCTGAAAGTATAGCCAAAGAATCCTTTCATCCAACCATTGGACAATATAAAAATATAACCCCAATATTATCGGTTGGCAGTCTTCAGGACAGTATCGGCACAGATAGTGCCACACTTGTACAAGTTGCTTTCCAGAAAGTTCAGAAAAAAGATCTCATGGGCAATGTCCAATCCATCAACATCCCGCAATTGCTCGACAAGAGCTACAACACCTTCAGTTTGGAAAATCTCGATGCCTTTATTCCCGGTTATAACGGTAATATCTGGGGGATGAGTGGCTACCTGGTCTTAGTGGATGGTTTTCCGCGCGACGCCAATAACGTTATGCCGACCGAGATCGATCAAATCAGTGTACTGAAAGGAGTCAATGCCATCGCACTCTATGGGAGTCGGGCGGCAAAAGGTGTCATCAGTATTAACACCAAACGCGGAGAGGCTGGCGGTCAGCAGATAAAAATCAGGGCCAATAGCGGTATCAATACGGCAATCAGTTATCCAGAATACCTAGGCTCTGCCGAATATATGACGCTATACAACGAGGCCCGGCAAAATGACGGTCTCTCGGCACTCTACAGCGCCGAAACCATCTACCAGCATGCAGCCGGAACAAATCCTTTCCGATACCCAAATGTCGATTACTATTCTTCGGACTATATCAAAGACCATTATAATCGCTACGATGCCACGGCCGAAATCTCAGGAGGAAATCAGCGGGCACAATATTATACCAACTTTGGTTTTTGGTCCGAAGGATCTATGCTCAACTTTGGACAGGCGAAGAAAAATGGTGGTGCCAATAGATTTAATATGCGTGGCAACATCGACGTCAAAGTCAGCGACCTCATCTCATTAAATGTAGATGCAGCAGCCAGTTTTTATATTTCCAAGGGCGTTAACGCTGATTATTGGGGGGCTGCCGCTACGATGCGTCCCCATCGCTTCTCTCCGCTTATTCCGATTGACATGATTGAAGACGGTGATACCAACTCGATGATCTATGTCAATAACAGTAGTTTTCTCATTGATGGCAAATACCTGCTGGGGGGAAGTCAGCTGGACCAGACCAATGCCTTTGCGAATGTTTACGTCGGTGGTACCACGCGTCTTCTCAACCGGCAGTTTCAATTTAATACAGGTTTAAATTTTGATTTGAAAAATATCCTTGAAGGCCTGGTTTTCAAGACCAACCTCGCAGTAGATTACCTTTCCAATTACAGTCAATCCTATAACAACAATTATGCGGTCTATCAGGCTTCTTGGAACAACTATAACGGCAATGATCTAATTAGCAACTTAACAAAATATGGCGATGACCGTATATCTGGTGTACAAAATATTAGCGGTAGTAACTATCGACAAACCATTGGTTTTAATGGATCCTTAAACTTTAACCGCATATATGATAATAAGCATCACCTGTCAGCAATTCTCTTGGCCAATGCTTACCAAATTGGAGCATCTGGCAGCTATCACAAAACCAGTAATGCCAATTTGGGGCTTCAGTTAGGCTATAATTATTTGGGTAAATATTATGTTGACTTTAGCAGCGCTTATAGCCATTCTGCGAAATTACCGAAAGGAAACAGACAGGCCCTCTCCCCTACATTGGCTGTTGCCTGGCGTCTTTCAAAAGAAAATTTTATGGCAAACAGCAAAGTTGTCAACGACCTCAGATTATCTGCTTCAGCAGGTATCTTGAATACCGACTTGGACATTAGCGATTATTTCCTGTATCAAGGCTATTATACCTACAACAATGGGGCCTGGTATAGTTGGGCGGATGGCGCATTAGTACACTCTTTTGATCGGCGCAGGGGCGACAATCCAAATATGAAATTCCCAAAACGCAAGGAATTCAACATCAACCTTGAAGGCGGGTTATACAACAACCTGATCACCTTCAATACCTCCTACTTTTTCAATCGTATGACTGGCGGTTTGGTACAAGCGACAACACAATATCCGATGTACTTTATGACAGGCTGGCCTGTTTACTCGGATCTTCCCTATATCAATTATAGCAGTGACGAGCGAAAAGGTGTTGATTTTGGCATTAACTTGAACAAACAGATCGACAAAACTTTTGTATCGCTAGGCTTCAATGGGATGTATTATTCAACCAAGGCAGTACAACGGGACGAACTCTATCAGTTTGCCTATCAAAATAGGGCAGGAAAACCGCTGGATGCGATATGGGGTTTACAGCATGATGGTTTTTATAGGAGCCAATCCGATATTGACAATTCAGCCTTGTCTTCATTTGGTGAAGTAAAACCCGGTGATATCAAGTATAAAGACCAAAATGGGGACGGCACCATTGATACGCGCGACGAAGTCTATTTGGGCAAAGGCGGATGGGCCGGTGCGCCACTTACACTGGGCCTCAATCTAACGGTAAAATGGAACAATTTCACACTATTTGCTGCTGCAACTGGACAGTTCGGTGCCCAAGCCATGAAAAACAGCTCGTACTTTTGGGTAGATGCGGAGGACAAATATTCAGTGGTAGTACGTGACCGCTGGACAGAATCGACCAAGGAAACTGCGACCTATCCTCGCCTCACGACTTTCAATAGTGATAACAACTTTCGAAGTTCAGACTTTTGGCTTTATAAGACCGATCGAATCAACCTGTCTAAAGTGCAGCTATCCTACGATTTCCCCAAACGCATGCTCAATTCGAAATTTATTCATGAACTGGGGATTTATGCCAATGGAGCTAACTTATTGACCATCGCAAAGGAAAAAGAAATAATGCTGCTAAATATTGGGCAAGCACCACAGACACGATTTTTCAACGTCGGTCTCAAGGCCCTATTTTAATCATGAATATTTAAGGAGACAATTATGAAAAGAATATTAACCATAGCTATCCTAGCCAGCCTACTGTTTTCTTCCTGTGAAGATATGTTTGAGCCAGCGATAGAGAATAATCTCGAACTCGAGACAGCGAATAGCCGTCCTTTATATGCACAGGGACTGCTTCTGAACGGTTACAACCGGATTCCCAGCAATAGCTACAGCTTTGATGACGTCGCGACCGACAATGCGGTGAGCAACGATAAGAACAATAGTTATCTAAAATCGGCAACTGGACAGTGGACAAGCATAAACAACCCCTTCGATCAATGGCGCAACAGTTATGCAGCCATACAGTATCTAAACAACTTTCTGTCCTTAACGGATCAGGTCGAATGGGCCATGGAACCAAAAGTCAGCATCCTGTTCAACGACCGGATGAAGGGTGAAGCCTATGGCCTTCGTGCGCTGTTTATGTTCCATCTCCTACAGGCGCATGCCGGTAAGTCAAGCACAGGAGAAATACTGGGTGTACCAATTCATTTGACTCCCGAGACCGTCAATTCAGATTTCAATCAACCTCGGGCTTCATTTGAAGCCTGTATGCAACAGTTGTACGATGATATTAAAAAAGCGGAGGATTTATTGCCGATGGATTATGAAAATATCAGTAACGATAGCCAAGTTCCAGCTAAATATGCAGGTTCAATCAATTTCAATGACTATAATCGTGTATTTGGCTCCACTTTCAAGTTACGGATGACCAAACGTATCGCGCAGGCTATTCGTGCAAGAGCAGCGCTATTAGCAGCAAGTCCGGCCTATAGTGAGGGCAGTAAAACGACCTGGGAGCAAGCCGCTACCTATGCCGGTCAGGTCATCCAGGCAAAAGGTGGCCCAACTGGAATCGATCCTAAAGGGTTTACTTGGTACATCAAGGATGTAGTCGATGGCTTAACCTCCGGATCTAATCCTGCGGAGATTCTATGGCGTACCGATAAGGGAAATAGCAACAGCATGGAACAGGATCACTTTCCCCCTACGTTGTTTGGCAGAGGCCGGCTCAACCCAACGCAAAACCTGGTGGATGCCTTCCCCATGGAAAATGGTTATCCCATTGCAGATGCCAATTCGACCTACAATAAAGCCAACCCCTACGATAAACGGGATCCCCGGTTGAAGGCCTATATCATTGTCAATGGTGCGACGGCGGGTGTCAGCACTACAGCAATCAATACAACAGCCAATAGTCCGACAAATGACGGCTTGAACAAAGTCGAAACATCTACACGAACAGGCTATTATTTAAAAAAGCTCTTACGCCAGGATGTGAATTTAAATCCATCATCTTCTACCCAACAGATGCATTTCAATGCTCGTATACGGATGACCGAAATGTATCTGGCTTATGCCGAAGCGGCTAATGAAGCCTGGGGACCTACGGGTATGGGGACCTTTACGTTCTCGGCCTATGATATCATCAAAGCTATTCGCAGACGTGCAGGTGTAGGCACTAACAATGGAGATCCTTACCTGGAGCAGGTAAAAAATAATAAAGATGAAATGCGGCAGCTGATCCGAAACGAACGCCGACTTGAGCTTTGCTTCGAAGGATTTCGGTTTTGGGATCTGCGCCGCTGGAAAATGGATATTAATGTTGCCGCCACAGGAATAAGTATCACCAATAACAATTATACAGAAATTCCTGTAGAAAATAGGCTTTATGAAACTTATATGAATTACGGTCCAATCCCCTACAGTGAGGTACTCAAATACAGCAATCTTGCACAAAATATAGGCTGGAATTAAATTTAAAATACACACGATGAAAAAGATCAATTTCCTGTACGCGATGGCTTTAGTAAGCCTGGCGTCCTGCAAAAATAACGACTGGGAGTTCCCGGACTTCGAATTTCAATCAGTATACTTCGCCTATCAGACACCCGTCAGAACAGTGACTCTGGGCGAAGATATCTTTGACAACAGTCTCGACAACCAACATAAGGTAAAAGTCATGGCAACCACTGGCGGTGTGTACAACAACGGAAAAGACATCCGTATCGATTTTGTTGTTGACAATAGCCTTACAAATGGACTCAGCTACCCTAATGGGCAGCCGATCACGCCATTGCCGACCGATTACTATCAGCTCGCAGGCAACCAGATCAACATTCCGAGTGGTAGTCTTACGGGCGGCGTGGAGGTGCAGCTGACCGATGCTTTTTTTGCCGATCCCAAGTCGCTGGAAACATATTACGTCTTACCATTAAGGATGACAAAGATTGTCAATGCCGATTCCATACTATCCGGTAAAACTTCCTTACAGACCGCCAATAGGGCAATTGCATCCGACTGGGATGCCGTGCCAAAAGATTTTACCTTCTATGCCCTCAAATATATCAATCCTTGGCATGGCAATTACCTTCGTCGCGGCACCGATCAGATCGTTGGCAAAGGTGCTAACAGCAACTTGACTAAAAATGTAGTCAGGCACCAGGCTTATGTCGAAAAGGATGAAGTCAAAAACCTCACGACAGCGGCACTTAAGAGGTCGATCTTGCCCCTCGCTTTTAAGGGAGCAGATGATGTAGACATCAATGTCAATCTAAACTTAACCTTTGATGACGAAAACAATTGCAGCATTAGCTCCGCCAGTTCCGGGATTTCAGTTACGGGAACAGGAAAGTTTGTCAAACGGGGCGAAAAAAATAGCTGGGGAAATGCGGACAGAGATGCGCTTTATCTATCCTATGCTATTGAAATGAAAGAAATGAGTGTTACAAGCAAGGATACGCTGGTGATGCGGGACAGATCCGTCAAAATGGAAACTTTTACGCCAATCAAAAAGTAGTATCAAATCAATCATGAAAAACCATGAAAAAAATCAATAAAACTATCGTCATCCTACTTTCGCTCGGCACCGTCTGGAGTTCCTGTTCCAAATATCACGCTCCGGAATATACAGTCGATAAACCGGAAAAAATACTCGCACAAGAAGATATAAACGCCTACAATCCCCTAAAAAGTTATTTAGACAAACAGGCAAATCCAGGGTTTAAATTTGGCGTTGCACTCAACATGAATGACTATTTCAACAAAGGGGTACTGTACCGACTTGCAAACCGCAATTTTGAAGAAATGGTCATGGGCTATGAAATGAAGCATGGCTCCATTGTGCAAGCCGACGGAAGCCTGAATCTATCAGGTGTAGAACAGCTGATCACAGCCGCACAGGAAAACAACATGGCGTTATATGGGCATACGTTGTGCTGGCACTCGGGACAGAATGCCGCCTATCTGAATAAGTTAATCGCTCCTGTTGTTATACCAGGTTCGGGTGGCCCGGCACTAGCTGGTCATGCTTTAAAAATGAGCAACCCTTCTGTTGTCAATCCCTGGGAAGCACAGACAGCTTATGGCATTAATCCCACCGAGGAGGGTAAAGAGTATGTCTTGAAGATTGTTGCCCGGGGCACTAAAGCGGGCAACATAGGCATCGATTTGCAGACTAGCTCCAATTTTACCGGGGACAATATGGGTACCTTAGCATTAACGACAAGTTACAAAGAGTACGAACTCAAAGTTACTGCAACTGCTGACCGCGATCGTCTTATCATCAACTTCGGCCAATACGACGGCACTATTTTTATCGACAAGGTCGTGCTCACAAAAACAGGTAGTTCAGCCAATCTGATTGCTAACGGGGACTTTGAAAGCAATATTGATGGCTGGGGCGGCTGGGGAAATAACTCTACTAGAGCACAGTCTGCAGATGGTGAGGGTTATGGCAGTCCTGGAGGCTACATTATTGAAAAAACACCGGCAGAGAAAGAAACCATACTCACCAAAGCGCTGGAGACATTTATTGCTGGTATGCTGGAAAAAACCAAAGGTTATATCAAAGCCTGGGATGTCGTTAACGAACCGATGTCCGACTGGCCAGACCAATATGCCTTAAAGACCGGAATCGGAAAAACCGATCTGGCTGATGACGAATTCTACTGGCAGGATTACTTAGGGAAAGATTATGCCGTAAAAGCCTTCCAGCTTGCCCGCAAATATGGCAATGCCAACGATCTCCTATTCATCAATGATTATGGCTTAGAAGGCAGTGGCGACAAATGTAAGGGGCTAATCGCGTATGTCAGCTACATTGAAAGCAAAGGTGTTAAAGTAGATGGGATCGGCACCCAGATGCACATCGATATCCATACCAGCAAAGACAATATTGTCAGTATGTTCAATCTATTGGCCGCCACAGGTAAGATGATCAAAGTATCGGAGCTGGACATTGGCTTAGGAAATGGCATCAAGACTAGCAATGCCACGGCTGAAATGTATCAGAAACAAGCTGACATGTACAGATATGTCGTTGAGAAATATCTCGAAATCATTCCAAAGGATAAACAGTACGGTATTACTATATGGAGCCCATTGGATAGCCCCGATCAGGAGAGTTCATTCTGGCGTCGCGGAGAGCCGATTGGTTTATGGACCGAAGGATTTGTCCGAAAGCCCGCTTACCAGGCTGTTATTGAAGCTTTGATGCAAAAGAGATAGATCATAAACTACTAAAACGAAACACTTATTTTTTCCAAATCCCTTACATACATCCTTTTTCGCGGTAGGTAATACTTACCGCGAATACTTTTTTTAACAAAAACATTCAAAATTCACCATGCAACAAAAATTTTCTAACATTTTGCAGCTTCTTATTCTATATTACAGTTTAACTGCAACAGCAGCTTTCGCCCAAGACAAAAACTTTCATATATACCTTTGTTTTGGACAATCCAATATGGAGGGCCATGGCCAATTCGAACCACAGGATACCATCACCAATAGTCGGTTCCACGTACTTGCGGCAGTAGACTGCCCCGAATTGGGAAGGCAGTACGACAAGTGGTCTCCCGCCCGTGCACCGCTCACGCGTTGTCATACGGGACTTACACCTGCAGATTATTTTGGCAGAATGCTTGCAGAAAATCTTCCCCAAAATATCGAGGTCGGTGTCATCAACGTTTCGGTAGGTGGTTGCCATATTCAGTTATTTGATCAAGACAGCACGGCCAGCTATGTGGCAAAGGCACCGGAATGGATGAAATCCATGCTTGCAGCTTATGACAATAACCCGTATCAAAGACTTGTAGCATTAGCCAAAATAGCACAACAGAAAGGTGTAATCAAAGGCATCTTACTTCATCAGGGCGAATCCAACACTGGCGATCGCGAATGGCCTAATAAAGTAAAAAAAGTATATGGAAATCTATTGCGCGATTTGCACTTGAAAGCAGACGAAGTGCCCCTACTTGCAGGCGAACTCCTATCGGCCGAAGCCGGAGGCAAGTGCGCAAGCATGAACAGCATCATCCAGACATTGCCTGCCACTGTACCGACAGCACATATCGTCTCCTCAGCAGACTGTGCCGGCATTGGCGATGGACTGCACTTTAGTCCGGCAGGATATCGGCAACTGGGCAAAAATTATGCGACCAGCATGCTTAAGATTCTGAAGAAAACACAGCAATAAAAAAGCTAGGGATTCAATCCCTAGCTATAATATATTCCCGTCGTATTGAAGATCATCAATGTATGTATCTTTCATATACGGCATCATTCCGTTCACGGGTCAATGAACATGCACTAGCTCCTTAGTTTCCAAAAATTTTGGCCAATTCCTGATGCAGCAGTTCTCCTTTGATATTGATCGCAACAATGTTTCCTTTCGGATCCACCAGATAATTCTGTGGCACAGCACGTACGCCATATAATACTGCAGCCTCATTGCTCCAGCCCTTTAGATCTGCAACATGTACCCAAGGCAATCCATCATCCTTAATCGCTTTTATCCAGGCATTTTTCCCTTTTGTATCATCCAGGGATACAGCGAGCACTTCCAATCCCTTACTTTTATATTTGTTGTATGCCTTCAATAAGTTGGGGTTTTCAGCACGACAAGGACTACACCAGCTTGCCCAAAAGTCGATCAGCACATACTGGCCTTTAAAATCGGATACTTTGACCATTTTCCCATTTGTGTCCGGTTGGGAAAAATCAGGAGCCTTATTGCCAATTTTCACACTCCTTTCAGCTAGAAAGCGTGCTTCCAGCTGCCGTGCATTCGTCATTTGGCGTACCTCCTTGGACAATTTTAAAAATAAAGGTTCAATCTCACTGAGCTTACGTTTATTGGCCGCATCTATAAGAGCGTCCACCGCAAAGATTGAACTCGGATTTTTTGCTGCAAATGCCAGTTCCTTTACCCGACGTGCTTCAAACCGAGCTTCAAACTTTTCGTGAATCGCTTTGTACTGTTCATTGGCGTCAGCTGCATTTTTATCTACAGTGGCAAAAGCTTTATTTCCGGCATCAATAATATCCATGAAACCACCGCCAATTTCATTTAAATAAGCGACATACGCATTATGCAACGGCGACCCTTTTATGGCAGCGGTACGCAACGAATCTTTGATAGTCATGTTGTAAGTCTCATTGGCCAAATAAAAGTATAAACGGTCACCAATATTCTGTGCGATCAATTTTCCTTTGCCCTCTTGATCAAAAACCATTCTTGAATAAGCAGGCTCCTCTACTGTCCCTTTAAAACTAAACTTACCATTCACAATAGCAGACGAATCCGATGCCGGAAATCCATCTTTTGTATAATCCAGATACACTTTTTTACCATTGAAAGCTTTTGGTACACTTCCATTGATCTGGAAATTTGCTTGCTGCGCAAATGATGCCACGGGTAAAAATGCCAGTGCCAAAGCTGCTATTTTTAAATTTTTCATGTTTATATGATTAGATTTTATTTTTATTCTTTTTACTTACGCCAGGTCATGTCAACAGGATTTCCCGGAATACCCTCGATTTTTTTGACAAGCTCGCCATTTTTACCGACTTGAATATCGAGATAATAGAGTGTTCCTACTGATCCAACAATAAGAGTATTCTCATCATCCTCCAATTTGAGCATAGTGACCTCGCTCTTAATAGCTGTCTTTAATAGCTGCACTTGTTCACTCAAAGGGTTGTAGCGAAAAACTTGATTTTGTACTGCAACGTAAATATAACCACTACGACTTGCCAACATTTTTGTATCAGCGGTGATCCATTCTGGCCGTATAAAAAGTCGTTTATGACCCGAAGTGAAGTTAAATGGCCCCGAAAAGTTCACATTAAACATCAACTCATAGATTTGACCAGTTGCATTTTTCACATAAGCGTAGGTGTCCGCATTATTGATCTGCACCAACTGCAACAAGTCCATACCTACATTAGTAGGATTAAAAATAGCTGAATTAATCGCACTATACTGCGTTCCAAAATACATCGGTGACCCATAGAGATTAATGCGGACAAATTGTTTCTTATTTTTTTCAAAAGCAATGACCGTATAATTGTTGTTAGCTGTCGAAAGCACAAATTTCGAAGCCAAGTCATACTCCCCATCCGCATACGTACCAAACATCCCATAAGTTGCCGACTGATCCCATGTTGTTGTTGCTCCACCATAGAATTTATCATTGATTACACCCAATAGAACCCCTTGTGGATGCGCCTGAAGATTCCCAACCTTAATGGTCGAAGGAGCTAAAAAGAAATTATCGAATAAAGTCCCAGGCTTTAAACTCTCCTTTTTTAGGGTATTAACATTCAAGCGAACTCCGGCTTGCTTCGAAATAATCCAATACCCTAACGGCGTATTGCCTGTAAATTGGTTCCTTACATAGTGCAACTGCAAAGGGTCTACCGGTAGAGGTTGCCCATTAATAACTTCATAGATATTAGGCTGAACACTGTTGTCAGGTTTAATAAAAGAGAGTTTACCAGTACCCTGATCCTGAGATAAGACCAAAGTACCCCTAGAAAACTCTGTCACCCCCTGGATTTTAAAAGGGTAAAAATATTTCATCCCATTAGCTTTGTTTGTTACAGTAAGCCGAGCGGTATAACGTTTTGCTTCTAGACCAAAAACTATCCTTAGCGCATTCCCTTTATAATGGTTGGCTTCTGGCACAAGGGCCTCCGGAACATCAATACGCCAGTCACATTCCAGATCTTCGGTAGCTATACCTGTAATTTTAGGCTGTACAATAAGACTATCGCCTGTCATTGCTTCATAGAGCGTATCCAAATTTTGTAACACCGGTGACTCAGGCATATCGATAACATAATTTCCTTTGTCCTTATAGCAGGCCGCTAACAAACTCAATACGACAATGCTTATTATCAACTTTTTCATTTTATCTAAGCTCCTTTCCTGATTCATCAATAAAGAAAAATTTACCCACGCCAGTATTTTTTTTCAACTGAATTGGTCGATTGGGATTGTCCTTATGGTAGAAGATATAGCTTTGACCATTATCCCTGCTTTCCAACACATAGCCTTTTTCAGGATGGTCCGCTACCCATTTAAAAGGATCATTAAGCATAATGGTCAACAAATTGGCAAAGTAGAGGTTCTTTGGAGCATCCAATCCCTCGGTGGACAGCTGCCGCTGTTCTGTTGCTATAAAAAACAATTGATGCCTTACCCTTGAATATTCACCCAATGGCGACCAATTATCCCACCAATTTGGTTTTTCCAGTTGTGCCGAAAGAACGATATATGTTCGTATCAGCCGCGGATCATCAATACCGAAATCTGGGCTTGCTTTCAATTTTAAGATAAGCGATACTGATTTTTCTTCTAAATCCCTGGTATTATGGATAATTAATGGGACATAGCCAATTCCGCGATCTGCTTCCAAGGGATATTCTGCGAACAATGCTTCATAATGTTCACTACTCCGTGCAGTGGAGGAATCCTTCTCCACGTAAACCTGAAAATGGCGCTGATCTCCCATCCGATTGCCCATTAACCGAACAGGGATATAAAGTGTATCCGATGCTCTGGTCATTTCATAGGCAAAAGTATATACGATACTATCGCGTGCTTGTGAACTCAGATCGAAATAAACATTAGCAGCTGCGTCGTATGTTTTTAGTTCTGTTTTCTGACAAGAAAAGAACAGGAATAAAACAAATGGCAGCAGTATATAACTATTTTTTTTCATTCTATTTTATATTAGCGTTGTCCATAAGTTATTTCATCACTCGGCAATGGCCATACAAAGATTTTTTGGTTTGCTGGAATGACGGTGCCTTTTTCTCCAATAATAGGAGCGTTTAAACGCTTATAAGCATAAAAAAGCTGGCCTTCGGCATACATCTCCTTACGGTATTCCTTGAGTAATTCTGTGCGGAATTTTGTCACCGTCGATACGTCAGCAGGTTCTCCTATACCGCGCTGTATGCGCACCTGATTCAGATATTGTGCCGCTACAGTAGGGTTGCTTTCATAGTTACATTCCGCAGCAATATAGTAGAGCTCGCTTAAGCGTATCGCTGGCGCCATTAGATAGTGCAGATTAGCCTCAAAATCATCGCTGAATGTGTTTCTATTGTATTTTACCAGCGAACTTAAAGCCGTAGTGCCCACACTCACCGAACCGAACCATTGGGTATAACGCAGATCACCGCCGCCGTTTCCACCGACTTCATATATTGTCCGTCCCTCTTCTTTATCCAGATTCATCCGCCCCGTACTAAACCATTCTTGATTATACTCCAGGTTCATTCCGGGAATATACCAGGCAAATAAAAGCTCTTTATAAAGAATCCTGTCCTTCTTATCCTCCTTGACGGATTGAAAATCAGTGTTATTTGTCCAAGGAAATTTCTTGGACGCAATGACTTCCAGCGCATTTGCTAAAGCGTTGGATTTATCTCCTTTATAGAGATACACCCGGGCTAGCGCACCACATACGGCATAATAATTCAGCCGATGTCTCCTATTTTGCAAAAAGAGACTGCTACTGCTCAATTCCGAGTTCGCCAATGTGTCCCTTTCTGTTGGATAACCTACCACATAAGAAGCCGCGCGTATTGGATCTACCTTTAATAAATCTTTCGCGATCGTCAGATCTGCAATGACAGAATCCAGCACTGCGGACACTTTGCTCAAGGGCGTCGTTTTATTTGAATATTTTGTAACATAGGGGATTGCATCTGCCTGCGCATTCACGATAGGTGCTGGAGCAAACAAACGTAAGGCGTCGAAATGAAGGAACGCACGCAAAGCCAGCGCCTCACCCTTGATCAAAGCATAGTTGTCTCCAACAAACAGATTTCTTTTTCCATCGATTTCGGCTAATAAAAGATTAGCATTCACTATCCCATGATATAAACCTTTCCAAATATTGTCTTTGCGATCTTTAAAGTCACCGTCATCGTATAAAAATCGTGCGGTCTTTTGATAACGAAGAGGATCATTGTTTGGAATGGTATAATTCTGCACAAGGACTTCAGGTGTGCCAATTGTCAATTCTTTACCGTAGAGATCGCCGTTAGCACAGCGGGTATAGATTCCCAATAGTGCTTCCTTAAAACCATCCTCCGTAGTAAAGAGCCGATCTTTTTCGACCTCACTCTGTGGCTGTATATCCAGCCACTTCTGACAGGAAAACAGGCAGATACTGCAAAGTAAGAGGATAAATATATTTTTCTTTTTCATATGTTAGTTCGTTTGTATCAAGCAATTTTCAAGAATAAGATTGTTATCAATCTACATCTTGGTCTTAGCAAACCTTATTTAAATCTAGCCTGTAATGTTAAGGTCACTGATCGTGCAAAAGGATAGTTAATGCCCCGCTCCTCCTTCACATTAGACCAGCGAAAAATATCATTGCCAATCAGGCCTACGCGCAAACTCGCCAGCGCCAAGCGATTGGCAAAAGCTTGATTCGCATCATAAGAGATATTCAGGGATTGCAGTGTTAATAGATTGTCTGGCATCACAAAACGAGAAGATAACTCGCTTCGTCCCAAATCCTCAATACTCTTAAAAAACGTGTGATCTCCTGGATTTTTCCATCGTTCCTCAAGCACTCTGGCATCCACATTGTAACGTGGGTCTGCATTTTCCACGCGATCTACGAGGGTCTGATTATAGGTTTTGCCCCCCATACGCGTTTGGAAATAGGCGACCAACATCCACTGCTGGTAACGTAAGGTGCCCCCGAAAGACCCCTCCATTTTTGGCGTAGCTACACCAACTACCGCGATATCCCGTGGATCCCAGGTATAGGTCAGGCTACCATCTCGTTTCACAAAGACTTCCCGTCCGCTTTCAGGATCTATACCCAACGATGGAACTGCGTAAATGGCATCCATTGACTGTCCTTCCTCATAACGCAATAAGGGCACAGCTTTAAATTCATCTTTCTGCTGCTCCTCATCTGCACGTTCATTGTAACTTTTCAATGCATTGGAAATACGCACAATCTTATTACGATTTTGTACCAGATTAGCCAGCAAGCTCAATGTCCATTTCTCACTTTTGATCGCCTGCCAATTAACCCCGAGCTCGATTCCCTTATTCTCCATATCGCCCAGATTTTCCTTATAGGAACCAAATCCTGTTGAAGGAGCAATATTGATGTCCGCCAAAATATCCTTCGTAATTTTACTATAGTTACGCAGTGAAAACGTTAATTTGTTATTCCAAAAGCCGATATCTACACCCAAGTCCACCGATTGCGTCCTCTGCCAAGCAAGGTTCTCATTGCCATAATTACGCACTGTACTTCCCAATCCCGACGAGTACCAATTGTTTTTATCATAAGAATAAGTAACGCGCGACATATAAGGGTCAAATTGAACCGAACCCGTCAAACCAACAGTTGCTCGAAGGCGTAGCTGACTAATTATCTTGGTGGCAAACCATTTTTCATTGTGCATATTCCAGCCGATTCCCGTTGACCAAAAAGGTGCAGTCCGCTTATTCGCACCAAACTTTGACGAACCGTCGATGCGTAAGGTCGCATCAAACAGATAGCGGTTGTCATAACTATAATTACCACTTAAGAAAGAACCAAATAGACGAGAAGCGCCTACTTTTGTTTCGGGGCTTTTTCCCTCTTCATAACCTTTCGCAAAACCAATGTCAGTAAAACGGTCATTCGGAAAACCAATTGCTTTGAAATAGCGTTCATCATAACTTTCCGTTCTTATATTGGCACCAGCAATCATATTGAAATAATGCTTTCCTATATTTCGGTCCCAATTCAAACGTACATTCCCATCCCAATACAACTCGTCGTTGCTATAACTTCCATAGCTTCCTCTTTCATCTGCCCTAGAAGTTTCGTAGGAATAAAATTCGTTAGACAAAGGCGAACGAAAATCGTCACCCGTATTCATCCGTTTCAACAAAGAAAGCAATCCCCGAAGGCGCAGCCCCTTACCGAGATCAACGTCAGCCGAAAGGTTATTCAATAATTCGGTATAGCCCGATTTGTTATAACTGCTCAATGTTGCATCATATGCAGGATTAAGCACATACTCCTCATTTCTATTTCCTGAAGGATCTACCCTGATCCAACGATCCGACAATTGTGTGATGTTACCTTGATCATCTTTCAGTCTATAATAAGGATTCATTTTAACAAAATTTTCAAAACTACCATAAGGAGATTCACGGCCATCGACAACAGTAATGGAGAGCTCATTCTGAAAACGAATTTTATTTTTTGGATTGTAACTAAAATTTAATCCTCCGGAATACTGGTTTCTGCCGGAACCTTTCATCACCCCCGGTCGCGTTTGGTAACGCATATCCACACCATAGCGAAAAGTTTGTGCCCCACCTTCTAAGAAAACGCCATGTTTTTGCCCAACTGCTGTACGTACCGGTTGCGATAGCCAATAGGTATCTATTCCCCCAAGTACATTTGCCAGTTTATGATAGTATAATTCGTCCAATATGTCCTGCGATTGACGTTGTTTCTCACCATCATAGAGCCCTGCAAGCTTCTCATAAGCAAGCTTATCCGTTGCATTTAATAGATTATAACCTGACAAATCTGGCATATTGACATTAGTTTCATGCGTATAGGTTACCTGCAATTTACCTTCTTTGGGAGCCTTGGTGACGATTACCATTACGCCATTAGCTGCACGTGAACCGTAGATAGCACTCGCCGCCGCATCTTTCAACGTGGTGACACTCTCAATGCGCGTCATATCCAAATCCATTACTTTTTCCAGGCTAACTTCAAAGCCATCCAAGATAAAAGCTGGTAAATTCATCGTTGTCGTGACATTATCACGACGCAGCACATCTGTACTTCCACTCGGTAACGCTGAGGAACCACGCACATTAATATTAGGAAGCGCATTGGGGTTAGACCCAGCTAAATTGTTGGGCAAAATTTTAAAAGAAGGATCAAATACCTGCATGGCCTGTAGGACGTTTTGCGGATTTACCTGCCGCAGCTCCTCCCCGCTTTTGGTAATTGCTGTTCCCGTGTAGGAATCTTTTTTTAGCACCTGATAACCGGTAACAACAACCTGCTCTAGTGCATTCGCCTCTTCTTCCATCTGTACGTTGTACTCCTCTTTATTTTCGACCAAAGTAAGGCTGAAGTTTTTATAACCAACCCGACTTAATGTAAGCGGTTGCATTGTACCAACAAAGGAAAAATGTCCCTCTTGATCGGCTACTGCGATGGTATTGCCTAGCTGTGAAATATTCACTCCGGAAAGAGGCATCCGGTCTTTTCCCAGGACTTTTCCCCGGATCTGTTTTTGGATTGATTTTTCCCCTTGCGGAAGGTTTTTGGCTTCAGCTTTCCGTCGACTTGCTTTCCTTTCCAGGAAAATTGTCTTCGATTCAATTGTATAGCCGATTTCCTGCGGACTTAAAATTTTATCAAGAAATAATCTAAGGGGCATTTTGTCCGCTTTGATGGAAATTGGCTTTGCCGATTCCAACATCTTTTTGGCTCCAAGCACCTCGTAGTTCGTCTGAAGTTTGACAACCTGCAGCACATCCATCAGTGGAATATTGCGCCCGGCATAGGTTACGGTCTGCGCATTTACCTTATGGCCCAGCTGGACTAAGACAGCAAAAACTAGCCATAAAAGGGGTCTGGTCGCTTGTGAAAAACAACTTAATTTCATTAATTCTAGTTAGTTTAGTTAGGTTAGATTGCAGGATCCATTTGCTTAGATGATAGGATCCACTGCCCAATTTGTTAATTCATATTGTATGGTAATGTATAATTTTCGTTCTTTATTGCCCTCCTTTCTGTGCTTTAGGATTATTATTTTCAATGATGAGTTTCCCATCGTCCGTCAAATGATACGACAGATCCTGATCTTTTAATATTTTGAGGATGGTTGATAATTTGCTCGTTCTGAATGTTCCTCCGAAGAAGGAAGCATCAGGTACATCGCCCTTATAAACCACATCAATCGCATACCATTGGGACAGTTCATCCATGACCTGCCGAAGTGATTTTCCGTCAAAGTTAAATTTTCCGTATACCCAGGCGATTTCCTGCTGTACGTTGACCGGATGCTTGGTCAGCTCCGTTCCGGTGTTGACCGACTGATCGCCTGGCAGCAAGGTTACTTTTTGGTCTTTGATCAGTTCTTTTACCTGCACTTTACCCTCCAGCAAAGTTGTTTTTGTTTCTGTTGCTGTCTGATAGGCATTGATATTAAAGTGTGTTCCAAGTACCTGTACCTGCTGATTTTGGGTGTGGACTATAAAAGGTTGATCTTTCCGTTTTTTAACTTCAAAATAGGCCTCGCCTCGGAGACTGACCTCGCGTCTGTCTTTCGCGAATACTGTCGGGTAAGATAGTATCGTCCCTGCATTTAGTTTGACCAGAGTACCATCGGGCAAAGTGACTTCGTAAGTACCACCACGCGGAGTTTCTATCCGGGCAGATACTGCGGCGTTGATCGACGCAACCTCATGACCGTCATCATAACGTATGCCATTGCCATCGATCACGACTTGTTTTTCGCCCCCATTCAAGGCATACTGTCTGCCGTCCGAGAGCGTTATAATCGCCTGATGCGAAGCCGGAAGGCGGTCATTTACAGCCACCCGCTGCGTTTGAACCAGTCGACTGTTATCCTGATTCCAGTACCAAACGACAGAAAGGGCCAACACCACACTGGCGGCGGCAACATAAGGCCATAAACGCTTCAGTAGTCCAGACCTTTTCTTTGAAGAATGGAAGGAAAGCTTAGCTTTTATCGACTCAAAATTACGTTGCTTTTCAAAATGCTGCAAACTAGCATACCCATCACGCTGCTGCGCCTCATCCAGACAACGTTGATAGATCTGTTTGTTCATTGCGGATTCTTGTAGCCAGTTCTCCAGAAAAAAGCGGTCTCCGTCGCTAAGCGTTCCCCGCATTTCGTGGAGGACAAGCGAACTGATACGAATAAGTTTTTCTACTTCTTTAGAATCCATTTTGAACTATTTCATCTATAGATACCACACCAATTTAAAAAAGTACCAAAGGCAATAAAAAAAAAATTAAATTTTTCCAAAAAGAACGATCAACGAGAGCAGATAATTAAAGGAATCGCGTTTCAAATGTTGGCGCAGCAGGCCTAGGGCACGTAATTTTTGATTTTTTACCGTTTGAATATTTAGCTGCAATAGATCCGCAATTTCCTGATTGCTGTTGCCTTCGAGGTAGCTTAGCTGAATAATTTCACGTGCTTTTGGAGGTAGCTTCTGAATGGCATCGTATAGTTCGGCCATTGTTTCGGCATAGACAACCTCATGTAAATGGGATTTTTGATCCGGCTCCTGTTTCGCCACGTAACTATCGACCCTATTTAATCTTCGCTTCCGGGCGGTCTGGTGATTGATTCCTACATGACGCGTAGCCTGATAAAGGGCTGCCTTCAGATGTGATAAACTTTCAAAGCGCCGTCTGCTCTGCCACAAGCGGATAAATCCCTCCTCGGCAATATCTTCAGCTTCTTTACTTTCATCCACAAAACTCGATGCATATAAACAAATGCGACTAAAATAACGGTTGTATACATGCGCGCAAGCCTGCTCCTCCCCGTTTAGGAAGTCTTCAAGCAGCTCTTTTTCGCTCGTATAGTTCATCGGTAGATCGGTTTAGCAAGCAGTTAATCTTTTCGTGGATAAAGATAACTAAAAAGAATGGATACTTCCTATGGCCGACCTATTTCTAGATTTTTCCTATTATTTTTTCTTAATTTTTCTGTATTAAGCCATAAATTTTTCAGCAAACCGCATTAAAAACAAGCTAAGGTCAATAATTTATTCAGAACTGTTTCTTTACCCTTGTTTTTCTGTTAACAAATCCGCTACCTTTGAGCTGTGGCTTTGTAAAGCAAAACCTAATCCAATAAATCAACCTATTTACAGTATGATACCTTGTTCCAAAAAATTTTCTGAAAGCACTCTCCTCCAATACCTCATTATTTGGACAATTTTGTGCTTGATCACGTGTTACAATTGCTGCTTAGCACAGAGCAAGCAGACCGCTGACCGCGAGATACCGAGATCTATTATTGACCGGGCGCTAGCGGCTTCCATAAAAATGTTCGGTATAGACAGTGTGAGCGGTCAACAAAACAGTGCGCCTTTCAGTGGAGTCATCGTGTGCGCGGATGGATCTATCCTCACTGTGGCGCATTCCACGAAGCCGGGCAATTTCTATCGTGTGATTTTTCCTAATGGCAAGCAGGGTCTTGCCAAAGCGCTCGGACGACTGGTCGTCGACCAACAGAGCAACTTGCCCGATATTGCCATGATGAAGATGCAGGGCGAAGGCCCCTGGCCTTTTGCCGAGATGGGCTGGTCCTCATCCATCTCTGAAAACCAACGCTGCTTTGGGCTATCCTATCCCGAAACCCTGCCCTTCAACTTTCCCTTTCTTCGCGCTGGACGCATTCTAAAAAAAATGGATGACTATGGTTTCATTCAAAGCAGCAGTATCATGGAGCCCGGTGATTCCGGAGGCCCCTTGTTTGATGCCCTAGGCCGCGTAATTGGTCTACATAGCCGTATTGACGCTGCGGAGGGTAGCAATTTTGAGGTTCCTGTAAACAGCTATCGCATCTATTGGCGGTCGCTGACTCATCCAGCTGCGATCAGCAGTTACCCCACTGCTCCCGATTCAATCGGTAGTGATCCCTTAGCAAAAAAGCTCGCGGAATTGGGGCTCAAAAAACCAGCTCAAGATCCGAAAACAAACGTTCAGCCCATCCCCATCGGTAGTACATTAAACGGAGATCGAACGCATATATTAGGTACTGCATTTAACCTGGCAAACAATAAGCAGGTAATTTTATCCAAAAGCAGCCAGGTTGGTGCGGCGCCAATCGCCACAATTCACAACAGAAACTATGCCTTGAAGATCTTGTTCAGAGATGAAAAAAACGACCTGATAGCACTCGTGAGTGACCATAAATTTCCGGCAGTCACTGCATCGAAGATAGCCGGGCAAGGCCTTCCTGATTCCTTACTCGGAATAAAGTTGTGGTCGCTGCTTGCGGCCAATCAGCGTAAAACCGGTGTCCTCGGCATGTCGCCCCAAACATTCCCACGAATTCCCATCCCGGGAACGTTCGATGCACAGATGCAGGAAATCCAAGGCTTTCCAACATTAACAAAAGTGGACAGCATGGGTGCTGCAGACCGAGCCGGACTTCTTGCTGGCGACAGAATGATTGCATTAAACGGTCATGATGTGGCAAGCGCCGCCAAAATCAATGCCGCGATGCAACAATTTTATGCAGGTGATACACTCCAGGTTCACTTCCGACGCGGGGTGACCGAGCTACATACGAAGATCATTCTTTCCAGATGGAACCTTCGGGAAAACCCACATCCGGCCAACAACATTCCTCAAGGAAAGTCATTGCGAAGGGATAATTTTCCGCGAGTATTTATCCACGATTCACGCATTCATGCTGACGAATGTGGAAGTCCGATCGTCGATAGCAAAGGCAATTTTATAGGACTCAATATCGCACGCTTTAGTCATACAGCCTGCCTTGCTATCCCTCGAGATACAATTCTGGACGTTTTATCCAAAGCGCAACATCTAATTAGTAGCTCAAAAAGTGAAAATTATTAGGTAATTTTTAATACCGTAGAGACATTGTTTTGAACGAAGCCGTCTGGTAGGGATACTTGCAGGGCATTGTCCAGTTGCCGAAAGGAAATCCGATCATCAGTCCCGAGTAACTGTATCTGACTGACCTTTCTCGTATGGGCGGCAATGCGTCCCAATGACTTAATTGTAATTTGCTTTTCGGTCGTTGTTCCCATGATAAAGGCATACAATGTATTTCCTCTTGTCGTAAAACGGATATCATCGCCGGTAAAAGCTTTTCCCTTTCCTTCATTGAAGCCCTGTACACTCAGTGAAGGCGCTTCCTCCTGTGCCGGCCCTTCGCCAAAAATATGCCATGGACGTGTTCCAATAATGGCTTCTTTATGCACCACCATCCAACTTCCTATTCCCTCAACGACCTCCTTTGCCCGGTCGTCGATAGAACCATCACCGCGCAAGGGTACACTTAACAATAAGTTACCGTTTTTACTGACCACATCAATCAACATATGAATAACGGTTTTGGCCGATTTATAATGATTATTATCGTAAATCCGTCGATCATAATGCCACGAACCGATACAGGTACAGGTCTGCCAGGGTTGCGGTTCAATGGTATTGCTCTGTCCACGTTCAATATCCCATACCAGGCATTTCCGTTGCTGTTCATTCAGGATTTTACCGTTAATCACTACATTAACCTTACCCTTATTCGCCTGCATGCTCTTATTATAAAAGTCGGCTGCTATTTCCAGTCCAACATTGCTTATTGGATAAAGTGGCAGCACAGTATCGTCAAAGTAAACCATGTCGGGTTTGTAGTTGTCCATCAGTTCAAGGGTACGTGCTTTAAAATTTTCACAGTACATTTTGTTAGGTACGCTCACGCCGGAGGCGACATCCCAATGCCACTGCCGATGAACCATATTGTCGTCATTGCTATCCAAACTAAGTTCATGATCCTGAGCGTAGAGTTCCTGCGGATCGTAACCCGCCCACCATTTTCCTGCACCGTCTTTCTTTGTCAGCTTCCCATCATAAGGCACTCCGGCAAACTTTCCGGCTTTATCACTTCGTTGCGCCGGTTCATACCAGGTCCAGGCATGGGCCGCATGTACGCTCACGCCAAATTTGAGCCCTCGCTTTTTAGCAGCACGCTCCCAGCCGCCAACAATATCTTTTTTGGGACCAACATTGACACTATTCCATTTATGGTAGCTGCTGTGATAAAGATCCAGATTATCATGATGATTGGCCAAAGCCATAAAATATTGTGCGCCCGCATTTTTATAGAGCTCCATCAGCTCCTCTGGATCCCAATTTTCAGCTTTCCATTGATGGATCACATCCTTGAATCCAAAAACGGAAGGATGTCCATATTTTTCGACATGATACTGATATTGATCCGATCCCTCCTGATACATGCCACGTGCGTACCAGTCACCCCTTTCAGGTTGACACTGTGGTCCCCAATGGGCCCAGATACCAAATTTGGCATCCCTGAACCACTCAGGTACCTGATAGTTTTCTAGTGAACGCCAGTCGGGATGAAAAGGAGCTTTTCCCAGATAAGCTTGGGCAAGGCTAAATTTACTCAGGAAAAGGCTCGGAATAGTCGCACCGAGACATTTAATTGCTGTTCTTCTATCCATTGTAATCTGAACTTCGATTGGAATGCTTTGAGCCCAAAGTGCCGGACAAAATCATTCGGTTTATAATTTGTTATTTTCTCTAAAATCAAAAATAACTGTATTGTCCTAGGAAAGAAACTACATAATCGATCAATACTAGTACAATATCGACACCAGATTCTTTTTGTTCAGTTGATTCCCAAAAAAGGTGCCCTGAAAAGGGCACCTCCACCTAACACTAACTATGAATAAATAACCAATAACTTTCTCAGATCAATTGTTCATCTCATTACCTTTTAAATTTTTATTATTATCCAGTTCAGCTTGAGGGAAAGGATAATACATAGCTTTTGGCGACCAGCCACCTTTCTTTAAAGGTTCCAGCCAGGCGGGATCGGCCATACCCCACCGCAAAAGGTCAAAATATCGTTGATATTCGCCCAAAAATTCAACAAATCGCTCATGCACGATAATATTTTTAACGGTAGTCAACGAAATACCGTTTTTCACTAAACCCTGCGCAATCAATCCGTCTACCTCGGGAATTGTTCCATTGGATTTTTGATACCACATGTGAGGCTGCTCATCAGGAACGATATTATTGGCACGCTTACGCACAAGGTTGATATATAGCTTGGCACCGGCTATATCACCTCGTTCGTTAAGACACTCCGCATAAAGAAGAAGGACGTCACTATACCGAAAAATGCGGTCGTTATTGCCGTTGTCAAAATCCGCTATCTGCACATCTGGGCAATATTTTCTTGTACCATAGAGATCCTTATTGGTCGCCAGATTTTTCATCCAGTCCGTATAAGTGGTGACCTTACCATCCAATTGCGTAAACTTTGCGCCATTCTCGCACCATAAGGTCATAAACCTTCTAGGATCTCCATCTTCAAATTCATCATGTGCCATTTTATTGGGAGCGAGATTCCACCAAGCGCCACCGGTGCCGTCAAACATGCCGATTTCCTGCCATCGCCACGAGCTCGATATATCGTCCCCGAGCCAACCTGGCCCATTATAGAGTTGTACCTCGAAAACAGACTCCTGATTATTCTCTTTCGTTTCCAAAAAGTTATCTCTATAGGAGGACATCAATTGGTACTCCTTACTATCAATAACACTTTTTAATTGAATCTCAGCATTTGCAAAATCCGCCGTCTGTCCTTTTGCTAGAATGGGTTTATAAAGGTAAGTTTTGGCGAGATAAGCTTGTGCTGCACCTTTTGTTGCCCGACCAATCATTTTACTATCGGCATAGAGTGCGGCCCGCGTTGGCAACAATTCCGAAGCTTTTTTAAAATCATCTACGATCAGTGCGTACACAGCACCTGCCTGTGAATTGCCCGGATAGTAATCTTCGTTTGTTTCCACCGGTTTGTTAATCAGCGGAATGGTTTCTCCAAAAAGTATTCCGAGATGCAAATAATGCAACGCTCTCAGGAAATAAGCTTCGCCCAAAAGTCTATTTTTTCTATTCTGCTCTATTTCACCTGCAAAATTTGTTATACGGTCGATGGCCAAATTCGCCGCAAAAACCCCGTTCCAAAAATCTTTCCAGGTAAGGGCTGCCATCCCATCACTAGCAGGAGTATTGTACGTATCCTGATACATGGGCTCCCATTTAAAGGTATGGTTATAATCGTCCCCGGGAGCCAAAAGTTCGTAATACAAACTACGTGCATATCCCCCCTGCGTACGCCCGATCAGTGCCTGGTATGCGGGTATAACCGAATTTTCCAATTGATCTGCTGTTTTATAATAAGTATCTGTCGACAATTCCTGCGGGTTGGAGAGATCCAAATTTGGTTTACAGCTCGAAAACTGTAATAACAGAGCAGCAGCAGCAAGTTTAATATAGTGTCTGTTCATGATTTCTATTTAGTAATTAGAATAAAATTTGAATACCAAAAAAATACTCCTTAGAATTAGGGAAACTCAGTCCCCATGGGGTTTGTCCATCTATTCCACGGCTTAAGTTAGAACGTGTATCACCCGAGCCAACTTCTGGGTCGTAACCCGAATATTTGGTAAAGGTCAGCAGGTTCTTTGCGCCTACATAAAACCGTAAACGATCGATCTTCCAGCGATCAAGCGTCGGGCTAGAAAAACTGTAACCAATATTGACGACTTTGAGCCGCAGATAAGAACCTTCCTCAACAAACCTGTTCGAAGCCCTTAAATTCTGATTAGGATCACCAAGTACAGCACGTGGAATATCGGTATCTGTATTTTTGGGATACACTGTCGTTTCACCGGATACTGGATTTTTGAAGATAAGTTCTTCTGCACGGTAGCGATCCAGCGTTGAAGCAAAATTATTATAGTAATGGTACATCCCCTCGCCCCAATAGCGGCTATTGTTGTAGATGTCGTTTCCTTGACTTCCCTGCCACATCATCGACAGATCAAACATCCCTATAGCACTGTTATAGCTAACATCAGCATTGAAACCATAGCTAAAATCGGGTATTGGGCTTCCCAAAAAGTCCTTATCCTGATCATTTAAGACCTTGTCGCCATTTCGGTCGTTGAACCGTACATCCCCAAGTGCTGCATTGGGCGCAAAAGCTTTATCTTCATCCAATTGCGTTTGGTTAGTATATAAACCGTTGGTTGTGTAGCCCCAAAATTCCCCCACTGAACGGCCAACGGCCGTCCTTGTGACATTTTCTCCCCCAGGCGAGATACTTCCCCATAAAATTTCATTATTGTTGCCCAGGCTCAGCACACGGTTTTTCACAAAAGAAATATTGGCGCCGATACGATAGCCAAAATTACCTACCTGATCTTTGTACGATGCCAAGATATCCCAGCCCCGGTTCCGTATGCTGCCGGCATTCAGCACGGGAAAGTTGTTGACATAGCCGGCGGTAAACGAAATGGGTACATTGATCAGCATGTCCTCCGTCTTTTTATTATAGTAATCGACAGTCAGTGCCAACTTATGATCAAAGAGTTCCAGATCGAGACCAAGGTCAGTTGAATACTGACTTTCCCATTTTACATTCGGATTGGAGGGTGTCTGTGGCAGGGCACCCGTGACCATCACATTGTTCAGGTAATACCAGACATGATCGAAACTAACCGTCCGTTGATATTGATATTGTGCAATATCCGAATTCCCCAAAAGCCCATAACTACCGCGTAGTTTCAATTCGCTGATCGCAGGAAAGGCCTTCATAAATGATTCCTGGCTGATCCGCCAGCCTGCTGATACCGAAGGAAAATTGCCGTAACGGTATTGGTTGCTAAAGTTGGCCGATCCATCCCGTCGCATATTAAATGTCAACAGGTAACGATTGTCATAATTATAGTTGATCCGACCCAACATCGAGTACATGGCCGATTGCCCTACACCTGATCCCACAAGACGGGAACTGGCCAAGGAAGCCGAATTGAGGATCAAAACATCTGGACTGGGCAAACCACGGGCACCCGCGTTTACAGCATTGTATCGCGACTCTTCCGAGGTGATCCCTGCCAAAGCAGAAATCGCATGTTTTCCAAAATTATTTTCATAAGTCAGCGTATTTTCAAATAACCAGCGGTTATTCTGACTGCTGGATATATTGAGCTCATCAGGACTATGGTTTTGATATTGACCGACCGAGTAGTTGCCGATATATCCCTCATTCCGCACACGGCTAAGGTCTATTCCCATGTTAAATTTATAAACCAGTCCTTTTATGATTTCATAGGTAGCCCAGGCATTGCCGTTTACCGAAAAATTGTCATTGACATTTTTGTTGAGATAAGCATTTGCCAAAGCACTCTGTACATCTGTTCCATTCCCTGCTCCTGCAAATCCTGTGCTGCTGTTCGCATCGTACAACGGTAATGTCGAGGACCACTTTTGTGCATCGATGATATTTTTATCGCTCCAGTTACGACGGGTATAGCCCAAGGATAGTGTTTCACCTATTTTGAGTTTTCCCTTGGTAAAATCAGAGATAAATTGGGCCCCATAATACTTGTTTTTATCCTGAATAATAATGGATTTGTCTGTAGCATAGATACCGCTCAGCCGAAAATTGGCATTTTGAGATCCGCCCGAAACCGAGAGATTATGCCTTTGGTAATTGCCAGTCTGCAACAATTCATTCATCATATTATACCCCTGCCCGATGGCGGACGGTTTGGACAAAGCGGCTAGATAGTCTTGGCGCGAAGGATCTTTATTGTACATTTCCTCATTAATCAGTTCGGCCAATTGTTGACCGTTCAGGAGGGGCACATTGTGAGAAATATTTTTGATGCCGGCGAAAGCATTGTAATCGAGCTTCACATCCCCTGCTTTACCCCGTTTTGTGGTGACCAAAATAACACCATTGGCCCCCCGGGCACCATAAATGGCACTTGAAGCAGCATCTTTCAGAACCTGGATGCTGGCAATATTATTTTCGTCGGGCATAGCTCCACCGATCATTCCGTCAACCACATAAAGCGGATCAGTTCCGTTAATGGATCCAACACCACGGATACGGATGGCACCATTGGTTACCTGCACCCCCGGCACAGCACTCTGAAGCGTGGCAATCGTTCCTCCGGGGACTTTCACAAGATCTTTGGTATCCACAACAGCAATAGAAGACGTCAGATCGACCTTCTTCTGCTTACCGTAGCCCACCACCACAACCTCATCTACCGCAATTTCTGAAGCCACAAGCGGGATACTGATTTCCGAAGAATTACCGATTACATATTCGACATGATTATATCCTACATTGGATACAATAATGGTTTCGCCTGGATTGAGCTTGAGTACAAATTCGCCTTTCTCATTTGTGGATGTACTGAGGGTTTTGTCCTTCACTTTGATCGATGCCCCGATAATCGGTTTCCCTTGATCGCTTACGATCTTTCCGTGAATGACTTTTTCTTGAGCAGACAGTCGCCCAATGGACATTAACATGGAAGCCATTAACAACCATTTTACTTTCCTGTTCCTTTCTTTAGGAAAACAAAAGAAAGAAGACACATAATTTCTGTTCATAATCTTATTTGAGATAAATGTCTTATTGCCCCTAGAGGCGAGTACCTGGTTATTTATTTACACGAATTGGTTGTTACTAGCATACTGACTGTAGGCACTAAAAGAATACAAGATGCATTGCTAAAAATCCATTGTTCCCATTCTCGGATCATTCATAAGAATGCGCTAGCGGTTCGCCAATTGGTTATTAAGCAAAGCTATAGGTTTCGAAAAAATGACCTTGCAACAAATAATTAAAAGAAGGGTAAAAATGTCTAAAACCAATAAATTAACAGGTTAATGCCAGGTGTCTTCAATACAAGTTCAGACCCTTCTTCCAAATTTCGATTCGCAGGAGGTATAATCAATATAACATCAATAAGACGTACGGCGGTATTCCTCCGATAAAATTGCTTCAAATCAAAGGATCAACAGGCATCTAAATATAGCAACATAATAAATGTTAAAAAAACATTTAAAAATAGTTTTGTAATTTATATCTTTGGTTTAACGATACAATACTTCGAATTATCCAATAACCAACTTGTTGCATACTTTGATCATGCAGCTGATTACATACCTTAAATTTGAAATGAAATTAAATAGTAGTCTTTCCCAAATAATCTTTGTATTCGCTTTTTGTTCATCTTTATTTGCACAGTCACCCAAACAGCTAAACTATTTCGATCTAAAGGATATTCGATTATTACCGGGCCCCTTTTATCATGCACAACAGCTTGATTTGCAATACCTATTGGCGATGGATCCTGATCGTCTACTTGCTCCGTTTTTAAGGGAAGCTGGCTTACCTGTCATTAAAGAATCTTACACGAACTGGGAAAACACTGGTTTGGACGGTCATATCGGCGGTCATTACCTTTCTGCACTCTCACATATGTACGCTTCTACTGACGATCCGCGGATCAAAGAACGACTTGATTATATGATTATAACCCTGCGGCACTGTCAGCAAGCAAATGGAAATGGCTATATTGGCGGTGTCCCGGGAGGTAAACGCATCTGGGAAGAAATTCATATGGGTAATATCCATTCAAGCACTTTTAGTCTAAATGGAAAGTGGGTTCCGCTTTATAATATTCATAAAACCTACGCCGGATTGCGCGATGTCTACTTGCTGACGGCTAATCAAACCGCTAAAACCATGCTTATTGAGATGACTGATTGGGCTCTTAGATTGGTTTCTCAACTGTCTGAGACTCAAATACAGGATATGTTGCGCAGTGAACATGGTGGTCTCAATGAAATTTTTGCAGATGTCGCTGCAATTACTCAAAACCCCAAATACCTGGATCTTGCGCGAAAATTTTCTCACCAATCCATCTTGGTCCCCTTAAAACAACATCAGGATAAATTAACGGGATTACATGCCAATACGCAGATCCCGAAAGTTCTGGGCTTCGCACGAATTGCAGAACTCTCCAAGGATGTGGAATGGACCGGGGCCGTACGCTACTTCTGGGATAATGTAGTATTGCATAGATCCATTGCCATCGGTGGGAATAGTGTCAGTGAACACTTTAATCCTACAAACGATTTTTCGAAGATGGTTCATAGCATCGAGGGCCCCGAGACCTGTAACACCTACAATATGCTCAGGCTCACAAAAATGCTGTACCGTACAGATCAACAGGCCAAGTATATGGATTTTTATGAAAAGGCATTATATAATCACATTTTATCTACCCAACATCCCGAACACGGTGGACTTGTCTACTTCACGCAAATCCGTCCGGGACATTATCGCGTCTACTCCCAACCACAGACGAGTATGTGGTGCTGCGTGGGGTCTGGAATGGAAAACCATGCCAAGTATGGCGAAATGATTTATGCACATACACAGGATGACTTGTACATCAATCTCTTTGTTCCCTCTCGACTAAATTGGAAAGAAAAGGGAGTCGAGATCATTCAGGACAACAATTTCCCGAAGGATCCATATACCTCGTTGATCATTAATTCAAAAAATAAACATGAATTTACTCTTTATCTACGTAAACCTAAATGGCTGAAGACTAAGCCAACTATATCAATAAACGAAAAATCTTATCCCATTACGGATTCCACGGAAACACATATTAAAATAAAACGTACCTGGAAGCCTGGAGATCGCCTGCGTATGGAATTACCAATGGAAATCCAGGCCGAACAGTTGCCTGACCAAAGTAATTATTATTGCATATCCTATGGTCCTGTTGTCCTCGCTGCACGCTCCGGAACAAATGATTTAACGGGACTCAAGGCCGACGATAGCCGGATGGGCCATATTGCATCTGGAAAGCAGGTCCCATTGCGCGATATCCCTATCCTAACAGGTGATCCCAAGGCCATCCCAACGCTTATCCATCCTGTTTCCTCCAAACCATTGCATTTTACACTCACAGGACTTCACCGAGGAAAAGACACACTAAAAATGGAACTTGAACCTTTCTATGGTATTCATGACAGTAGGTATATTCTTTATTGGCCACAAGCAACCTCTGCCCAACTTCAACAGCTGCAGGATAAAATTGAAAGGGATGAACGCGAAAGCCTTGCCCTCACTGCAATCACGGTGGACAAGGTTATTGCTGGAGAACAACAGCCGGAATCGGATCATTTCTTTCGGGAAGAAAGTAGCAAGGCCGGGAGCACTGACGATACGCGTTGGCGTGAAGCCAGCGGCTGGTTCAGTTACCAGCTAAAAAATACAGATGCTAGTGCACTATACCTGAAGTATATGACAGATACTGCGCTGCGGACCAGCGAAATCTGGATCAATGGAATCCTTGTTGAAACCCTAAAGAGCACTGATAGCAGTGCTGTTGTTAAAACCTCGCGCATAAAGCTTCCCAAAGGAAGTACCGCTATGTCGACAATAGAGGTAAAAATCAAGGGGACATCAACGTCCCCCAGTCATAAAATTTTAGAAATACGGACACTCCGCTCAGATGAATAGGCCCATCAGTTAAAGCTATAGGATACCGTGGCGGCTTTCAGCCAGGGTGAGGTCAGCCGAATGGTAATCTGGTCCCCCGATTTGCCCGTTGATTGTACATATACGATCATTTTGCCTTGATGGACCCGCTGTTTATTATCCGTATAATCACCCATATCGGCATTGTTTCCGGCCTCCATACCCAATAAACGTGCATTTCCGGTAATATCGCAGGTAATTTCATCTTCCGAAAGAACCACGGGAATGCCCTTTTCATCGACAAGCTGCACCATTAGCTGCAGCAGACCCCCCGCTTTAATCGACGGATCCCCAACAAGCACCGTCTGAATGGATGCCGGCCGTTGGCTGGATTGAATCGCATGGCGGACAACTTCTTTTCCATTGCTGTCCAGCCCGATCACTTCCAGCCTACCAGTGGCATAAGGGATATCCCAAAAGATAATTCCTGTTTTTGCATCGTATTTTTTCTCATCACCCACGGTCTGCCCATTCAGTGCTAGCCGGGCTGCAGCACTATTGGTATAGCAGACCACCCGGATCAGCTGACCGTCCTGATAATTCCAGATCGGCCAGGCATCCATCGAGGGTTTTTCGTTTTTTCGTTGTTGCTGCTCAGTTTCCGAAGCTGACCACACATCCGTCCTCGTGGTCGCTCCTGCCAATGGATAAGTTCCCAAATAAGCCATGGGTTTTTCTGCCCACAGAGATTGGCGAAAATATCCCCTGGGTTTGATAAAGCCAGCAAAATCAAGTAAGCCCGAATAAAAACCGCGTGAAGGCCAACGGCCCGATTCGCCTAGATAATCGATCCCCGTCCAAAGAAACTGTCCAAATATATGCGCATTATCGCGTACAGCCAGCCATGCAGGAAGATCATGCCTATTTTCGCTTCCAAAGATTACGCGCTTCGGGTAACGCTGATGATCTTCCTGATATCGGCTTTCGGTGTAATTATATCCCGCAATATCAAGTGCTCCGGGGTAGGCTGTTTCATTGGACATCGCCACACCCGCGAGGCCTGCCGTTACCGCTCGGCTTCGATCGTATTTTTTTACCACAGCAACCAGACGTTTGGCAATATCCCCCAAGCGCATGGCATCCGGCGCATCTGTTTTATAACCACCATATGAAGCTTGTGTAAAACCACCTTCTTTTTTTTCGCCATTCAAAATCGGATGCGAATAGGGATCATTGGGATAATCCACTTCATTGCCTATGCTCCAGGCAAATATTGAAAGGTGATTCCGGTCCCTTTGGACCATATCGGCCAAATCCCGCTCCCCCCACGCTTCAAAAAAGTCATAAGCTCCTTCAAAACCAGGTACACCGACATTCCAGCCCTGTAGCCACTTTCGCTTCGGAAATTCCCACTCATCAAACGCTTCATCCATAACCAGCAGACCAAGCTCATCACATAAAGTATAGAGTGAGGTAGCTTGCGGATTATGACTTGTACGTATAGCGTTAACACCCAACGATTTTAAAGTGAGTAAGCGACGCTTCCACACTTCGGTATAAACCTCGGCACCGAGGACACCGGCATCGTGATGCAAGCATACACCTTTCACTTTCATCCATTGGTTGTTTAAGGCAAAGCCTTTATCTGGATCAAAGGTAAAGGTCCTAAAACCGGTTTTTACTTCGGACTGATCTATCTGCTTGCCTTTTTGCCATACTGTCGTCCGCAATGTATATTGTATAGGTTGCGTTAAGCTCCACAGCTTTGGATTTGATGCTGTCAATTTCAGGTTTAGGCGTGCTTTATCGGCTGCAGCGACCGTAAGCTGCCCGGATTTTTTCTCAACAAGCCTACCTTCGGCATCGATGAGCTCCTGTTGCACGGTAACTGCGCTACGCTGGGACGAACTGTTTACAACTGTAATTTCAGTGTTTAGTATTCCTTTGCCGGCTTTGAGTTCCGGATAGGCATATACCCCCCATTGATCCAGATGAATCTGATTGGCCTTGACAACCCAAACATCCCGGTAGATTCCGGAACCTGTGTACCAGCGCGAATCTGCGCTTTTGCTATGGTCTACCATGACAGCTATGGTATTTTCCTTTCCGAATTCAATATACGGGCTGATATCGTAGGAAAATGATACATAGCCGTTGGGTCGCTTCCCGACAGATTTGCCGTTGACAAAAACTTCACTGCGGTTGTAAACACCTTCAAAATAAAGAAAGATCTTCTTTCCTTGGTCTGCAGCAGGTATGGACAGTTGTTTTCGGTACCACCCTATACCCCCGGGTAAATATCCCGTGGCGCTGGCGAGGTTTGGACTCAAAGGATACTTTACGCCCCAGTCATGCGGTAACCTGACCGATTTCCAGGCCTGCTCGTTTAGTGCTGTTGCACTTTGCGCTGCTCCTGCGGTTTCTAACTGGAACTGCCAGTCTGCGTTGATCCGCTGAGCGAACCCAAACCCCGGCTGGGCGTAGAGGGTACTCTGCCCAATTAAAACTGCCGTAGAAAGCATCGCTATATTTTTAATAATTGTTCTCATGTTATATAATGGTTTAGGTTGATTTGATTTATATTAATGGGTTGGAATGACAGGGACGATCTGACCATTCGCATCGAAATAAAGCCGATCCATGCATACTTCCCGGTGGAAACCTGCTGCATCCCCCATCCTGATCCCATTTGGGTAACTAAATCGATGGTAGACAATATACCATTCGTCGGTTCCGGGCACTTGCAAGATCGAATTATGACCAGTACCGTAGATTCCTTTCGCCGGATCTTTTTGTAAGATCAGATTGTTCTCGGGCACCCGGATCGGACCATAGGGAGAGGTTGATGTCCCATAGCGAACCCGGTAATTCTCGCTGCGGGTATCATCTTCTGACCAAAGAAAATAGTATATTCCATTGCGAAAGATCACATATACCCCTTCACGAAATGTTTTGTCAGGCGTCAATACCTTCATTGTATTCTTTTTGATGGAGACCATATCCTTATTTAGTTCGGCAACGGCAAGGTAACCGTTTCCCCAATACAAATAACTTTTACCTGACTTGGGGTCATTGAACACCGCCGGATCGATCTCCTGCCCGCCAGTTACGCCGGGAGGTTTGAAATCGATCAACGGTGTGCCCGAGTCCTTGAATGGTCCCGTTGGCTGGTCCGCTACGGCGACACCGATTTTCTGCGCCGCCGTAAAATAGTAGTAATATTTATAGTCGCCTTTGACTTTTTTCTCGGTGATCGCTGGTGCCCATGCATGGCGTGGTCCCCAGGGAACCTCTTTTTTAAGATCCAGGATGACACCCTCATCCTTCCAATGGATAAGATCGGCCGAAGAAAAGGTCTTAAAATAATAGCCGCCCCAGCCATCAAATCCATCACTTGTTGGATAGATATAATATCTTTTGGTTTTGTTGGCGTAAAGAATATCGGGATCTGCATAAAAGCCGTCCAGAATTGGATTCCTTTTCAGCGCAAGCGGTATATCCTTGGGTTTGCCCCAATGAGACGTCAACTGGGTCAGCTCATCTCTGGAAAGGGGTATGATGGTTCCATGACGGGGATGAAAATCCATATCAATCTCTTGGTCGATCACTTTAAAACGATCGAGATCATCGGATATACAGAATTGGTATTTTCCCTTACCATAAACATCATACATCAGGATATATTGATCCGACTGATTTCGCTTGAAGACGCTTGATCCCTCCACGGCCTCCTTTGTTTGCTGCTTATACCCAACCTGTTCGATCCATTTCCCCGAAGTCAGGGAATCGGTCATGGCAAGTTTGATTCCATTGCCATGTCCTTCCGTTTTGTAGAAGAGGTAAAAGAGTCCATTCTTTTTAATAATATCGCCATCAATACAAGATTTGCCGTTTTTAGGCACAAAGAGCACCTTTGGCTCCGTTTCAAAATCGGTGAAATCTTTATTGGCATAGGCATAATAAATGATATCCGGACCATTTCCATGTTGCATAGACCAATAGACCATATATTTTCCTGCTGCCGAATCAAAAATGGTCTGTGGCGCCCATACACGCTTCAGATCTTCCTGCCCAGTAAATCGCTGCTGGAAATCGATGGCCTGATGCGACCAGTGCAACAGATCCTGCGATTTTAGCAGGACCATACCGCGATTGGAATCCCAGCCTTTGGAGGAGGTCATATCGGTCAGTACCATATAGAATGTCTTTCCATCCTCAGCACGGAGAATATGCGGATCCCTAACACCTCCGGTTTTACTGATGGTCTTCGAATCCAGTACCGGACGATTACCGTTCAACGCACGGTAGGTATAACCATCGGTGCTGATGGCAAAACAGACAGCTTCATCTGCCACAGCATTGCCCTTAAAATAAGCGAATAAATAACCGGCAAAATCCTTTTCGGTCGGGCCCTGCCTATATTCCTGTGCGTATGCCGATGCCACAATATTCATCAATAAAAATGCTATAACCGTAAATCGCATGTATAAAATAATTTAGTAAAGGTTGCTTGATCTGACAAAGATGCGCTGGTTCCGAAAAGGGTCCCAGCGCATCGAGTAAGTCTTTTTTTTATTAACTAACATTAATAACCGGGATTTTGTTCCAGTTGTCCGTTCGAGGACAAAATCTCTGCACGTGGTATCGGGAGCCAATAATGTTTCTCTTCAAACCGGCGGCCCGATAATGCTTCTTTTCGCGTATAGGTAAGCCCATTATTTCCTTTTGTCACCGTCATTCCGGAGGCTGGAACATTCTCTGTTATGTTGGCGATTTTCCATCTTCTTACGTCATAAAAACGATGTTCCTCGAAGGCCAGCTCTATCCGGCGTTCGTAACGCAACAGTTTTCTAAATTCATCTTTTGATTGCCCAACAGGTATTTCAGGCATCTCTACAGAAGGTCTTGTCCGAACTAAATTTAATGCCTGTCTAGCTGTAAGACTACTACCTGCGGGTAGCATATCCGGACCGTAGGCCTCATTAGCCGCCTCTGCAAAATTTAACAGGATCTCAGCATAACGAAAATAATTCCATGGTTGAAATCCCGCATTTCCCCAAGGATTTTCCAACGGATACGCATCATTCATAAACTTACGCAGATAATAACCGGTTTTCGATGTGTTCCAATTATCCCTTCCCTCCCTGCTATCCTGTCCGCCCGGTATAAATGTTTCAACCGCGCGCCCTCTGTACATCGAACCATTATGTAGGATTGTTGCATCAAAGCGTGGATCACGATTGACATAGGGATTATTGGGATCGTATCCTGAAGCAGTGTTTACAGTTCCATCCTCATTCAACGGAGCTAGACCATTTTTCATCTGATAAGCGTCCACCAGATTCTGGTAAGGCGTATTTCCACCCCACCCCCCATAGCCGTTCGGTCCGTTTGCAATCTCTAAATGCACATGATTGGCATTTTTGGTATAATAACGGGCAAAGATAGTTTCCGGATTCCGGTCAGTCAAAAATAGAGACTGGTATCCGCCCGTATACAGGCTGTATTTATTTAACGAAATCAACTCTTGTGCTGCCTGAGCAGCGTCAGCCCAAGTACCCGCGTTATAGAGAGGGCTCGCTGCATACAGCAGTAGTCTTGATTTTAATGCCATTGCGGCAGCCTTGGTAGCCCGGCCGGTAACCCAGCTGTTGTCATTGTTATCCAGCGGCAGTTTTTCAATTGCTTCGTCCAATTCTCTTATCACATAATCCATTCCTTCCTGAATAGACTTCCGCTCAAAAAGGCTTGCAGTACTTAAGTCATCTTTCAAACCATACACGGTATCGCCCATCAAGACAACCCGGCCAAAGTTCCGAATGAGATCGTGATACCGAAATGCCCTGATAAACTGCAGTTCACCTTCAAGATGCCGTTTATGTGAAGAACTCATCTGAATTGTAGTCAGTACTTTCTTTGCATAATTACATTCACGGATACTGCGGTAGCTACGGGCCCAAAGCGATCCGGCGGCGCCTAAATTTTCAGGCGATAACTGCCCCCGGATAATGAGCCAAGTATTATCATCATTGGTATACATGGATTCATCAGAGAGTGAAGACCAAAGGGCGTATTCAAATCCACGTCCAAACCCCGGATTAGTCCCGTCAGCCTCACTTGATATAATTTTTTCACCGATGTATCTGTTGATAATAAAAGCTTCCAAGACAGCTGTATCTGACTCAATTGCTTCTGTTGATATCCGGTCTGTCGCCGTTACATCCAATAGATTTTTGTTACAAGCCGAAAAAACGGTCAATCCCAAGGCCAAAGGCACTATATATTTAGTTATAAATTTCATCGCTTAGGTTCCTCCTTAAAATTTCAAATTTGCACCTATATTAATAATACGTTGTTGCGGATAGAATTGACCACTACCGCTATTCCCTTCCGGATCGTAGTCCTTCACTTTTGTGATAGTCAAGAGATTAAATCCGTTGACATAAAATCGAAGTCCGCCCAATTTCAGCCTCGATAAGACCTCACTAGGCAATGTATAGCCTATCTCAACATTTTTCAAACGCAAAAAGGACGCATTATTCAACCAAAAGGTGTTATTATACAAGCCACCGCTCACAGCTGAAGAGGCGCGTTCAGGTACTTTCGGATAGTTTCCGTTCGGATTATTGACTTCATTAAATCGATTGTCGGCCCAGGTACTGTAGAAGTTTCCTACTGTTCCGGATTCCGGAAGCACGTGCTGGCTTACTTTAGCCTGCCCAGCAAAAAGAATGGAAATATCTACATTTTTATAAGCGGCATTCAGATTAAAGCCATACGTAATTTGAGGAATATTACCATATTTTGTCCGTATCATATCATCTGCCGTTATCTTACCATCTTGGTTATAGTCCTGATAAATTAAATCCCCAACCTGTGCTCCCGGTGCCTGTGGGGCCGCAGCGAGATCTGCTTCGGTCCGGTTTAATCCAATGGCGTTATAGAGCAGATAGGTTCCCAGCGGTCTCGATGTCTGGCGCTGATAATCCAGCGTACCGCTGGCCTCATCAATAAAGATAATTTTACTTTTGGCAAAGGTAAAATTACCGGATACTCCCCAGCTGAAATCGCCCGGTTTTTGATACGACAAAGTTCCTTCAAATCCTTCGCTATTCACCTTGCCAATATTCTCCGAAGGGACCAGCGGTTTGGAGCTGTTCTCTTTGTATGGATTGACAATACCTGAAGTTGCCGGAATCGACGCATTTCTTTCCGTCAGAATATCCGATCTCTTTTGTTTGAAATAAATGGCCTCTATCGTAAAATTCTTGAGAAATTGTGCATTTAATCCGACATCTAGCTTCTTGGACACCTCCCAAGTAATCGCCGGATTTGCTAATTTTGCCAATTTAACATTGGGTTCTATCTGGCTTTTATCATTTAGAAGCGCGACCAGACCATTTCCTACCAACGTATAGTTATCGTAGAATTGGAATCCGTCGACATTATCGTTACCAAGGGTACCATAAGAGGCGCGAAGTTTTAGATCATCTAAAAATCCGATCTTGTCTGCAAACCAGTCTTCTTTGCTGATACGCCACCCGGCGGATATGGAAGGGAAATATCCCCATCGCTTGCCTGAGGGGAAAATGGAAGAACCATCTGCCCTGAGCTGTCCTTCAAACAGGTATTTTTCATTATAATTATAAGCTATCCGGCTAATGATACTCTGTCTCGTATAATTAGAACTATAACCTGAATTAAGATAATCTGTCGCAGCGGATCCACCTTGTGATAATTCAGGCAGCTGGTTGGAGAGATAATTAAAACGCTGCGCGTCAAAATATTCCAAATGCCTTTTACTTTGCTCATAACCGACAAAAGCATTGATTGCGTGGGCACCAAAGGTACGTTCAAAATTCAGTTTTATATTGCTTGTGATTAAGGATTCATTGGTATGCGATTCGGTCAATGTAGCCTTATTGTTATTTCCGCCGACAATAGATTCTTCGTACGTATTTTTTGCCTGGTCATAAGCATTTAACACGTAGGGCACACTGAAGTTTTTGCTAAAATTTGCGGATTTGTCCACCGAAAGAAAACCATCTACGGATAGCCCTTCTACCCAAGGAAGCTGATAGCTTGCTTTGAGTATGCCATTGAAAACCTGTTTGGGATTATTCACGGTCCCACCGATATCCGTGACCATTAAGGCGGGATTGGATCCTTCAATGCCCCGCGTCGGTAAGCCATTTGGATAATATGCGCTTACCGTAGGATACGCTCTATACATGGAGCGAAAAATATCTCCGGCAGATGCGATGGGGAATTTACGGTCTTCCTGTCTTCCCGAGAGAGAGAGTCCGACCTTAAAGCGATCAGTTACATTGGCTTCAAGATTTGTTCTGAAATTATACTGCTTATATTTTGTTACCCCCTTTTGGTATAAGCCATCCTGATAAACCGAACCCAGAGACATAAAATATCGCACATCCTCGGTTCCACCAGCGACAGACAGATTATGCTGACTTTGTATTGCCGCTTTTTTCAAGGTGACATCTGCCCAATCGGTATTGGGGTATAGCAGTGGATCAGATCCGTCTCTAAATTTTTGAATCTGTTCTGCTGAATAAATCTGGTTCATTCCTCCGGAAGAACTATTTCCATAAGCAATTTCGTTCCTTAAAATAGCATAAGTAGCGGCATCAGCCATTTTAGGCAACCGTGTTGGTGAACTGACACCGAGATTTCCGCTATACGTGATAGAAGGTTTACCGCTTTTTCCACGTTTGGTCGTGACTAAAATAACCCCATTTGCTGCCCTGTTACCATAAATTGCCGCTGAGGCATCTTTTAAAACCGAAATACTTTCAATATCGTTTGGATCCAGACGCTCCAGGCCGCCTATTTGTCCGGGTACACCATCTACGACAACCAATACATCATTACTACCTGTAGTTGCCTGTCCACGCACCGTAATGGATGAACCGTCATAACCGGGCTCACCGCTCCGATTGTTGATTACCACGCCAGAAAAACGTCCAGCGAGTGAATTGGATAAATTAGGTTGTGGGCTTTTCACGATATCTTTGCCCTTCACTTCAGAAATAGATCCGGTTAATGTCGCTTTTCTTTGTGTGCCATATCCCACCACCACGACATCTTCCAGAACGCGCTCATCTTTTTCAAGCCGAATTATCAGATTTGTGGTTTCGTTTAGTGGGACTTTGTAGGTCATGTAGCCGATGAAAGAGACAACAAGCACACCTTTAGTGGCATTCAGTTCAAATTTTCCCGATTTGTCTGTTGAAGTTCCCTTACCTCCGCCCTCCATAATCACAGTCGCACCTGCGATAGGCTCGTTGGCCTTATTCAAGACCTGTCCCGAAATTTTCCCCTGGGCGTATAACAATGTTGGCGCAACGCTCAACACCGTATACAAAGAAACAATTTTTAGGTTGTTCATAAATTTCTATACGAATTAAACAGTAAATAATACAATCTGGCCAGAATAGACAGCGAAGATGATAAGCGATGGTTTACATAGGTTACATCAGATGCATTGCTACTTCCTGCGAGATTTATAATTGATTATACTGTCAAACTTAGGGGATTTTAAAGCTTCAGACCGTATACAAATCCGTCAAATACCATATAGTTTTCGGTCAAAAAGCGGCTTTTCAACAAAAATAAGTATGTTTTTCGGTTCATGACCTCATCCGTTAGCCCTGGTCACGATCACTTATATCGCGAATGTCCCACAAGATATTTGTTGAGTAATTAACATCAGAAAGAAGGTCAGATGATGCGCCCCTTAGCTCTTCGCTCCCGACTTTTGATATTCAGAAGGAAGCTGTCCGAACTCTTCTTTAAAGCATTGCCGAAAGTAAATAGCGCTATTGATGCCGACCATAAAAGAAACTTCGGTCACATTGTACGCTCCCGAACGTAACAGCTCAGCAGCTTTATGTATCCGTATTTTACGCACAAGTTGATTGATATTCCTCCCCGTAATACCTTTTAGTTTGCGATATAAGGTTGATTGGCTCATATTCATTTTTTCTGCCAGGGTAGCGGCATCCAATACCTCATCTTGCATATGTTGTTCTACGATTGCCACAAAATCCTGAACAAATGCGTTTTCACGCCATAACTCATCTTTTTCGGTTTGCCGGTTTTCTACAAAATCCGTTGGCTGATCCAATTTGATTTTCTGTAAAATAGCATTGTTCATGGCCTTCTGTTTGCGCAACAGGTTATCAATACGTTTGAGCAATAAAGCTGTACCGATCGGTTTTGTGAGATACGAATCTACTCCGAGGTCATACCCCCGTTGCCTGTCCAGATCCGTATCTTTCGCCGTCAACAGGATTAATGGTATATGGCTTGTCGAGCGCTCATCCTTCAATTTTTCAGCTAGTAGAAAACCATCCATATCAGGCATCATAATGTCGCTTATTAGAAGATCGGGTATCCTATTTTGTGCAATGTCCAATCCAACTGCTCCATTTTCAGCAAGCAAAACTTCGTAATTTGGGCATAAGGCATCTCCCAGATAGGCGCGTAAATCAGGATCATCTTCGACCAAAAGAATCAATGGGCGACTGAGATCCATAGCTACCTGATCAGATTCCGCGATCAATTCCACTGCTTTTGGAGTATCAACGTCGACTCTATTTGCTAAAAACCGGACTGATACCGTCGTTCCCATTCCCTCTGTGCTTTTAATTTCGATCTTACCTTGATGAATCGCCGTCAATTCTTTGACCAGGGCCAGACCTATACCCGTTCCATGGATTCCCCTGCCGGGAATCTGATAGAACTTATCGAAAATTCGATCCATTTGGTCCGCCGGAATCCCGCGACCCGTGTCTTCAATGGATAAAACTGCCCAATGGGTTAAATTTGATTGTTCATACTTAAGGCCCAGCCTAATATGGCCCGAATCGGTATATTTATAGGCGTTAGAAAGCAAATTATCTACGATCAACTGTATGATCTCTGCATCAAATAAAGTACGGTAATCTGTTTCGGGCAAATTTGCATATATCTCAACGTTTAGTTTGTTATTTAAGGTTCGATACTTATCCACGATATCAACAAGCATGTCACTCAAGGTCCCAGCTTCAAGTACAAGCGGTTTAAACTGCGATTCCACCTTCCTGAACTCCAAAAGCTGGCTAACCAAAGTAAAAAGCCGGTTGGCACTTTTTTGAACCGTATACACTAATCCTTTGTTTTTAGGAGATAATTGTTCATCGTGAGACAAATCGTCCAGCGGCCCCAATATGAGCGTCAATGGTGTACGGAGTTCATGCGTGATATGGGTATAGAAATTCATGCGCTCGTTATGCAAGCGTTCATCCTGAAGGTGCTGGCGTTCTTTCAGCTTCAGTTCAGACTCAGCCTTTATTCTTTTTATGTAAAAGAAAATAAGCACATAAATGACCAGCATAAAAATCAGAAAATAAGTAACTTTTGCGGGCAGACTTAGATAAAAAGGTGGTTTGATCTTAATCAGTAAACGTTGACAGGTTTGAGACCATTGCCCATTTTTCATGCGTGTGCGAATCAAAAGTTCATGATCTCCATAGGGTACATTCCGAAAATCAAGATTAGTTTCGTTGCCTAGGAAAATCCAGTCGTTATTAAGTCCCTGAAGCCGGTATCCAAACTCAACCAATCCATCCAGCGCATAGTCCATGACCGCAAGCTCGATACGAAAGCTATTCTCGTTATGATCAAGCCTGATCTCATCGGATGATGTAAGATATTTGTCTTCCTGTGCATTCGATTCGCCGGAGCGGAAAACAATAAATCGGCTCAGCCGAATCGGAGATTTTGGCAGTTTTGAGGGGATTTCATTCGGATCAAAATAACATATGCCGTCTTGCATCCCGAAATACAGGCGTCCTGCCAAATCCCGCCCCACACTTCCATTTATAAAACCTCCCAGTGGTAGGCCGAATGACTGATCGTATTGTAAAAAGCGGTTTTCTTTGGGTAAAAAGCGCAGTATACCTGACTTTGTAGAGCACCAGATATGCCCATTTTGATCTTCTGAAAGGCCATTGACAAACAGCCAGGCATCGTCACCCGGAGGCATTAAAGCTTTCAGTTCACCTATTCCGCGTTGAGCTTCCTGTAAAGCTATTCCCTGATTTGTCGCAATCCAGATATTATTATTTTTATCGCATAGCAAATGGTTGACAGTATTATTTCTCAATCCATTTCCGCTATCCATTTTCCGAATCAGCTGCCGACTATCATTATACACATACAACCCTTGTCCATACGTTCCTACCCACATATTATGCTTCCCGTCCTCGACAAGCGCTCGAGGAGCATAGTCTCCGAGCATCGGATTGTTGATCAGCAATTTTTGCACGCTATGATTGTGCGGGTCATAGATAAACAGACCCTGGTATGCAGCAATCCAGATTACACCGCTGTGATCTTCATAAATTGCGCGAACCTCCGACACTGGCTCTCCAAGATCTATCGTATGCCATGTTGTGGATCCGGCATAGCAAACTGCAACACCGCCTTTTCGTAAACCTAACCAGACATGCTGCTTATGATCCTTAAATGCAGCCAATATAAAATCATCAGGACTGCCGTTCTTTTGTGTCATCCATTTGAGTAATCTGCCATTTTTGCCCATCTCTACGATTCCGGAGCCTTCTGTCGTCAACCAGACCGCGTCTGTACCCCTGACGATAATATTACTCACTGTTGCCAGCTGATCCGGCAATAATGCGCCTGTTGGGAAAACATTAAAAAAGGGTTTGATATGGCTGATCACCCCCACACCACCGCCGTATAGCGCGAGCCAGAGATTCCCAAATTTGTCCGGTGTAATATGTTGGACCATTGAATTATTTCCCTTTCCCAAGTCAAAAAGCTGTATTTGCCGGACACCCTCGACCCTTTTGTCGTATCCATAGCCTGGTTGTATTACAAAAAGCTGAGACGATTCTGCTCCTATCCAAAGCTTACCGCCAAATTCCTTAATTGCATAAATAAAGGGCTCATTTCCATTTTTAGACGACGCAGACAAAGATATATGCTTTAGCTGACCACTCGAGGTATGGTAGACGGCAAGCCCTTTCCGGGTGCCGATCCAGATATTGTCATATTGATCACAAAATAAGACTTTAACCTCGTTGTCAGGTAATTCAGCACCGGAATTTTGGTAAGTCAAGCGTTTTAAAGATCGACGTATTGGATTCAGGATCGTCATTCCCTCTTTGACATGGCCGACATAGAGCATTCCTTTTCGGTCTTCGGCTAATGACCATATACTGTTTTCAGGGAAATCCGGTAAATTACTTTTATTGAGGTGTTGAAATTCTTTTCTGACAGGATCGAAGTGTTGAATCCCCTGGTGATAGGTCGCTAACCATAGGCCGCCATCCCTTGCACGAATCATATCTGTAATATCATTTGTAGCAATGGATTTTGGATCAGCTGGATCATGCACATAATAGCTGAATTTATTTGTCGTTAAATCAAGGACATTTAAACCATCAGCGCGCGTACCGATATACAACTTTTTATCGTCATGGAGCAGCGTATTGATCTCGTTGCTATTGACAGTGTGCCCGTCTTTCCTTTTAGAAGCATAGTAATGCTTAAATGACTTTCCTGCAAATCGGTTCAATCCAAGTTCTGTCGCAACCCACATGAAGCCTTCGTCATCATGTACAATATCAAGTACCTGCTGGTTTGTAAGGCCTTCGCGTAGCGAAAAAAAATGAGTCCGATCCGTTTGTCCAGATACTGGTAGGCATTGCCATATTAAGATGAGAACTATCAGCCATTTCTTCATAGGACAACAAAAAAAGGCAAAAAAAAGAGAAATAAAAAACCTATTTTCCAATCAATATGGCCCCACCACTCGATTGCAAGGTTAATCTGACTGTTTTCTCGCGGCTTAGGCTGATCGTTTTCTGCTCCGACCCGCGCAACTTATTGTCACTGATGCATTGCACCACGTTTTCAGAAAGCATGGGCAGGGTCACCTCAATCGTCTTTTCCTTCCCTTCGGCATTCACAGCAGCAATATACCACTGCTCTTTTTTGCGTCTCGCCAGCACCACATATTTTCCAGGATAACCATCCACAAACCGCGTCTCATCCCATACGGTGGGGACCTGCTTCATGAAGTCGATCACATGCGTGGGCATCTCAAGTAGATTGTTGGGTGTTAGTCCAAAATTCTGTACGGGAGTCTGGAATAATACCGCCGTGGCCAACTGAAATGTTTCTGTTGTCTTACGGACCGTGCCCCCATTGTTTTCACGATTATGTCGTTTGTTGAGCAGCACAGGACCGAAATCCATGGCCCCTACAGCATTACGTATAAAGGGATGCAAAGTAGCATTGAAAGCTTCGTTATCATTGGCGTCTTGTGTAAAGATGAGGTTCTCGGATGCCAATACCGCTTCACTTCCCACGAAGTTAGGATACATGCGTTCCCAACCACGGGGCAAGGTACATCCATGGAAGATCACGGTCAGCCCATAATCATTTGCATCCGCAAGAATATCTTCATAAAGCTGCAGTGTTTCCTGTTTGTCGCCACCAAAAAAATCGACTTTGATTCCTTTGATTCCGACAGCTTGCATCCAGGCCATTTCCTTTTTTCGCGCAACACCCGTATTCATCCGATTTTTAGGTGTCTGTGGTGCGTCGTTCCAATACCCGTTTGAGTTGTACCAAAGGCAGAGTCCCACACCTTTCTCTCGGCCATAGGCCGCAAGCTCTTCGATTTTACGGTGCCCGATCTCCTTGTCCCACCAATTGTCCACCAGGACAAATTCGTAACCCAAAGCAGCAGATAGGTCAACAAATTTTTTCTGATTTTCGAAATTAATACTTCCGTCCTGCCACTCCAGCCAGCTCCAAGTGGCACGTCCAAAGGTATAAGGCTTACTTGCCCTGTACTGCGGTTCGACTACATCGAAAGGAATCGTGGTCTCCACAATAGGTTTTAACGTACTGCCCACAGTGATTGTACGCCATGGTGTAAAGCCCGGTAGCGCCAGCGTTGGCCCCCGATCGCCAATGCCATTATTTTCACCTTGCTCGGGAAAGGCAATTTTGTAAAAACCCGATTTTGTGCCTTCGCTGAGCTTGGTGCCGCAGTAACTGCCATTCGATCCAGTTTCCGAAAGCAGTACCCAACCTCTGGACCCTACATGAAAAAGCGCCGGAAAGGTGTAACCAACGCCGTATTTCGACGGTACGCCCATCGCCTGATCCGGTACATAGGATTCTTCATAGCTCGGTTTTGTCTTCTTCCAGCCGATCATCGGTGTAGCTTGTGAGGTGAGAAAGGTGGTGGTTGAATGGGGAAATTTAAAACCGCTTATTTCTTCCTCGACCCGAAAATTTGCGGGTTCAGCCACCTGCGGGATACAATAGCGAAAAGCGATATCATTATTGCTGACCCTAAAAATCACAACAAGCTGTTGTTTTAAGTTATTCTCCAATGTACAAAGCAATTCGTTTGCCTGATAACGTACCAGTCTACGTTTGATTTTAGGTTCCTCATACTTTTGGTCGATTGTCTTTGTGTCGGAAGCAACCAAATGGAGATGACTGGCAAGATCCACCTTGTCGCCCCGTAAGCCCAAGGGCGAATTTTCTAACATCCCCTGTCCAGCTAGGTTCACGCGATAATAAAGTTTGCCCTTCTCTAACGATAAGTTTACTTCCAATTTCCCGTCTGGCCCAGTTACCCGCAGTTCCTGTGCACGCAGCCCCGAAAATAGCATTGTCAACAATGCACTAAGAGTTATTAGTTTCTTTATGGTCAATAAATTAATTTTATATTTCATACCTTTTATCAATCTATTTCATTAAAAGGACCTTCCGTGGTTGTATTAATCCATCTTATAGTACCATCTGCGCGATACTCCAGGTTGTTTATAAAGGTCGATCGGCTATAAATTTTCCCATTCGTATTGATGCCTCCATTATGGTAGACAAAATTAATTAGTGTCAAATTAACGTTTATTTTTTAAAATATAAAAGAATATTTTAATGTTTTAAAAATTGCACTGTCTTTCTCTCATCCAATCACGACAAATGCAATATGGATAGGTACGGGGTTAGTTAATAAAAGATATTCAAATCATAAGATCTTTTCCAAAAGGAAATGCAGACTTCGGAACAACTTGACATCCTGCGTGATGATCTGGCAAAAATTTTTATGGCGCAACAAGGGATAATGTGAAGTATATTTTACATAATCAGATCACGGCCTTAGACCGTTACAACCAAGTTATTGACTTAGGCCATTTTCGATATTGTATTTACATCGTGCTATTTGTTTTTTCATTGCCTTAAGTTCCCCTATCTTGGTGTCAATCTGTTCCAATTTAAGATTAAGCACTTCCATTTTACTGGCTTTAGTAAGCTCCTTTTGATACCATGCATCAATAACCTGTCTAATCTCTGCTAAGGTAAAGCCTACAGCCTTGGCCATTTTTATAAACCTAAGTTTTTCGGTTACTTCATCGTCATAATAAACGTAGTTATTGGATGTAACACCCTGCTTTGTCGTCCCCGAAATAAGGCCACTCTTTTCATAAAAGCGTATAGTTCCAATAGGTATGTTTGCTTCCCGAGACAGCTGACTAATTAATTTCATTGATAATCAATTATTTACAACAAATAACACAAGTGTATAGTATACTTCATACTTGTGGGTTGTAAAAATACAGGTTAAATTTGTCAATAGAAAATCAATCGCAATCACAAGTTATCTTTTCATCATGAAAACAGCATATTCAGACAAAGAGCTTATTAAACTAGTACCCGGCTTCACAAACAATTATACGGTAATAAATGATATATCCATGCATTATGTTAGCGGAGGCAAAGGGGAACCTTTAATACTCATCCCCGGTTACCCGGAAACATGGTGGGCATATCATCATATCATGCCGATATTGGCTGAAATTTACCAGGTAATTGTCGTCGAAATCCGGGGAATGGGCAGTTCGGATAAACCGGAAAATGGTTACGAAAAAAAGAACATAGCAAAGGATATATATGGACTAATCAATTATTTGGGTTTTGACAAAGTTTCTATCGCCGGTCATGATATCGGTGCACATGTTGCATTTAGTTTTGCCTGTAATTACCCTAAAGCAACCTGCAAATTAGTACTGCTAGATACACCACATCCAGACCCAAACATGTATCAGCTGCCCATGTTACCTGTTTTGGGGACCAGTTATCTATATCCCTGGTGGCTCGCTTTCAATCAGGTAAAAGAATTGCCCGAAAAGTTACTTGAGGGGCGCATGTCAATTGTCATTTCTTGGTTATTCGACAACCTTCTTGTCAATAAAGATAGCATAAGCCAATTTGATAAATCCGTTTATAGTGAGGCTTATGACAATAAAGATGGTACTCGTTGTTCTAATGCATGGTATCAGGCCTTTCCGCAAGATATTAAAGACTATGAGAGCTATAATAAATTGGAAATGCCGGTTCTGGCAATCGGTGCAAGTGGCTATGACTTACTTCATCATTCATTACCAGAGATCACAAGTGACTTAGTATTAAAAAAAATCGAAAACTGTGGCCATTTTATTCTTGCTGAAAAACCAATTGAAACAGCTGAATTGATCAAAGAGTTTTTAGCGAGCTAAAATGATATCAACTATCAACAGACTTGTTATATCGAAGGATGCAGATTCAACAGCATTATCTTTTTAATTTTCCTTCTTTATCGTACTTTAATGGATAAGTGTTAGGAACTGGCATCATATTTATCTCCAATCCGGATTGCTTTTTTGCAAAGGTCAGATCTTTTTACTTGCTACTTTTTCCATGCTACGTCTTTTGAATAACGACAAACAATATGCGATTTCCATAATGTGTAAAAAACAAATAGCCGTGCTTTCAAACGGCTATCTGTTTTATGCTAGATGTTAGGAAGGTACCTTTCTTGATTTTTCCCTCTCCCAAACACGATGCTCTTTCATGATCGCTATAAAATCCTCGGTGAGATTATCCTTGCTTTCGAAAATAACACCTTTATCTTTTTTAATAAATGATCGTTCAGCTAACTCTTCAGCATCTTGTGCAAATGCAAGCGTTTTACAGTGCCGGTAACCTTCATTGATAAATTGGAGGTAATCGGCATTTTGCGCAAGGGCTTTTACCGATTCACCTGCTGGTGTAAAGAATGCATCGTAACAAACGGATGCTTCAGTAAGATATGAATGCTGAATATCTTCTTCTGTTCCTTCCTTGAACCGGATCTTTCCTACATGAGATGAAATCAGAACGGCTTGTGCCCCTTCCCTTTCAAGTGCAGTTTTCATTTTATCTATGGATGATTTGCTAGCTCCATTATCAACAAGGAAAGCAACCTTTCTGGTTTTGATTGTTCCCTCGCCATCTTTTACTTTCATGCTCAAAACTGCAGACTTTTCAACTTCTGGCTCGACCGGTTTAAGAGGATATCCGGGGTGGTTCTGACGTGCAAATTTGAGAGTTAAGGGATCAAGTTCTTTTGGTGGGATAAGTCCGAGGTTTGTACCGACATTTTTTGCTAGTTCTTCGTCGATCTGATTCAAAATTGCCAGTTCTCGCGTTCGTATATTAACATCGTTCACTTTCGAAAGCTCAAAGCTCAAGGCATTAACCATATGGTCCTGTTCTTCTGGACTCTGTGAATTAAAAAACAGTCTTGCTTGTGTAAAGTGGTCTGCGAAGGAATCTGAGCGAGCTCTAACTTTTGAACCATTGATAGGCTGCTTGTGGGATTCAAACCCTACACCATCATTAAGCATTGCATGATAAGGACAGCCCACAGCCTTACTGTTAGGAAAATAACTCACAGCACCTTTGGGGATCTCAGTCCGCGCAAAACCATCTTTTTGGTTATTATGCTTACCCGTCACTGGACGATTGATAGGAAGCTCATGGAAATTAGGACCACCTAATCGATAGTTTTGGGTATCCATATAGGAAAATATCCGTCCTTGCAATAGCGGATCATCCGAAACATCTATACCCGGCACTAGCCTTCCGGGGTCGAAAGCGGCTTGTTCGGTCTCTGCAAAAAAATTCTCCGGGTTGCGGTTCAGTGTCATCGTTCCGATAATCTGAACTGGCACCAGCTCCTCTGGAATAATCTTGGTCGCATCAAGAATATCAAACGAATATTTCAGCTCATCTGCCTCTGGAATCAACTGAACACCGAGATCCCATTGTGGAAAATTTCCGTTCTCAATAGCTTCATAAAGATCCCTTCGATGAAAATCAGCATCAAATCCTGAAATCTTTTGGGCTTCGTTCCATGCGACCGAATGTACACCTAATCTCGGCTTCCAATGAAATTTAACGAATGTACCTACTCCTTCGGCATTCACAAATTTAAATGTATGAACGCCGAAACCTTCCATCATCCTGAAACTTCGGGGTATCGCACGATCTGACATAGTCCACATGATCATGTGTGCAGACTCGGGCATCAGCGATATAAAATCCCAAAAGGTGTCATGTGCCGATGCCGCCTGCGGCATTTCATTGTTCGGCTCTGGTTTTACAGCATGGACAAGATCTGGGAAGTTCATCGCATCCTGAATAAAAAAAACTGGAATGTTATTCCCCACGAGATCGTAATTGCCTTCTTCGGTATAGAATTTAACAGCGAAACCTCTTACATCTCTGGCAAGGTCTGTAGAGCCTTTGAAACCCGCAACAGTAGAAAATCTCGTAAAAAGAGGAGTTACTGTTCCTTTTTTTAAAAATGCTGCAGTTGTATATTGGGATAAGTCAGCAGTGGCTTCGAAAATACCATGGGCACCTGATCCGCGGGCATGAACGACACGTTCTGGTATACGCTCTCGGTCGAAATGCATCAACTTATCAAAATAAATATGATCCTGCTGTAATGATGGTCCCCTCTCACCTGCCTTCAATGTATTGTTGTTATCAGAAATAGGCACACCATCATTGGTGGTCATAATCTGTTCAATATTGTCTACTAAACGCTGATCAATCTCAGCAGTTTTTAAATTCTTTTCTTTTTTCATATCCGATTGTTCTCTGGTTTATACTATGTAAGGGGAAAAAATATCAATTCGTACAAAAACTAAATTTGAAATAATACTTCTATATTAGTGTAAGAATGAAATCACAACAATATAACTTACGGCAAACCACCCTGTGTAAATCAAGTTTTTGATTAATTGCATGCGGTAGAAAATATTCGTTCAGTAATTTCATATTTAAAACAAATGGTATCTTAAAAGCGTTTGAATTTTGCTTAAAAAAGATCAATAAGAGCGTAATTTCTTAGTATATAAAAACATGATAAAACGTATTGGATTAACAAAAGATTCAGGCTGGCAGTTCGGAATCAGAAAAACATTCCCATCAAATTTAGAAAGTATATGGAAACTCTTCTTTTCAGAAGAGGGCTTAAAATATTGGTCCGAAGGAGTTGAACAGGATTTTTCAACTTTTAAGGAATACTCTCATATACGCACAAAATGGAAACACGTTGGGTTCAAGGAACGCGCAAACTTGCAAATCAGGTTTATTCCTTCCCAAAAGAGTGATAAAACGACAATTTCTATTCATGTTGATCAATTAGAAAATGACAATCAACGTGAGGAGGCTAAGAAATATTGGACAAAAATAATTGAAAATATTCCGCTATTGCTGGCACCAAAGGTCGTAAAAGTATAATAATTTTAAATTGATTAACATTTTACATTTGGCTCTCCGTTTTGACGATTTAAAGATATTCTAAAAACAATCATACAAAATAGTGATCCCGCAAACAAACCTGCCAAGAGATAGAACTCTAGATGCATATCCTGAAAGCCAACACCGGGTATACCGCCATCCACAGCCAACTCGACTCTTCTCAAGAGGTCTCTTATTTGAGCAATTTCATATTTTAGATAAATCGCTCTCATAACACAGCCTATAAGTCCACAAGCAATGATAGTTAACAATGAAAGCAGTTGCTTTTTTGCGGAAGTGATTTTACAATAATTCTTGACAAACAGGTAAAGAAAAGGAATATGCGCTAGCGTCTGAAAATCATTTATAGTATTCAATTTTGGTCAATTCTGTATTCAGAAGTTTACCATTTTTAAACTCTTTCTTTTCAAATTCATCATACACGTACTCATTGGAATATGTATTCTTATCTTCAAATAAGATGAATTCCGATAGAAATTGACGTCCTTTCCAAAACATTTTTATTGTAGCGATGTTACTCCAAGAAATACCAAGAATAATCTGTTAAAAAGGGAAATGGACTTAGATTGTAACTGATAGAAAAACCCAAGAGATGGCTTATAATAATGAACTTGTCAACCGTGTCCGTGAAAGACTTTCAATAGAAGACAATATGGAAGTTGAGGAAAAGAAAATGTTCAGTGGATTATCTTTTCTTGTTAACGGGAAAATGTGTATCAATATTAGCCACGATAATCTGATGTGCCGTTATAACGCTGAACTAGAAGATGAGGTTTCCGAAAAAAAAGGCTTCTTGCCGATGATGATGAAAGGAAAGCAGCTCAAAGGATATTGTTATGTAGAACCCAGCGGATTTCAGAAATCTGATGATTTTGAGTACTGGATCAAAATATGTCTTGATTATAATCCGTCAGCAAAAGCGTCGAAGAAAAAAATTACAGGATCTCGTTTAAAAAAAATAAAAAACAGATCATAATGTCAGTTTTTTATTCATTGTACTTCCGTTTAGGATTTATCTTAATCCGCAGATGTTTGGGGAGAATGCAATCCCGGAGAAGTACTGTAAGTCATGATTTCCGTTCCGTTAGACTTTTTTACAATTTCTTTTGTATTTCTAAGTATTAAAGTATGATCACCAAGTTTGCTATAGGATACAAATTCTCCATCTGGAGTCTGTTTGCAGATGACAAACATATGCCAGCCCGCGTCTGCCGGAAGTGAAATAATCACTTTTCTCCCAGACTTCAATTCATTTTCTACCGTTTGAAAAAGGCTGTCTATCGGAAAGTTTGTATCCCGAGGCAAAACAAATTTTTGGGAGAAAGTAATGCCGTATAATTTTTTATTGTCAAAGTTGCGGAAAGAACCATCAGTTTTGTTCTGCCATTCATTTTGTAAGTCATAAAAATCAAAATCTACCAGGTTATAATACTTCAGTACCATTTCGACAGCCGATGGAATACAGGACATTTGAAAGATTTGATGATGATTATTTACCACAGTGTCAAAAAAATCGTCCTTATCATTTTCTTGTGTCTGAGCCTTCGCATGAAAAATAAGCGATGTGAATATTAATATGACTAAACTGAAGAGAATCTTTTTCATAATTTAAATTCTTTGTTTATAAACAAAGCCAACAATACAGTGTTTGACCGTCTGAACCTTGCTACAGAAAGCTGCTTGTATCCTGCTACGAACGAGAAAGAATGCTGTACGTCATGATTTCTGTACCGTTAGACTTTTTCACAATTTCTTTTGTATTTCTAAGTATCGTTGTATGGCTTCCTAGTTTACTGTAAGAAACAAACTCTCCATTCGGAGTCTGTTTATAGACGACAAAAATAGACCAGCCTGTTTCGACCTGAAGTGCGATAATTACCTTTTTACCAGATTTCAATTCATTTTCTATCGTTTGAAAAAGACTATCCATTGGAAAGCTTTCATCCCGGGGCAAATTAAATTTTTGGGAAAAAGTAATTCCGTATAATTCCTTCTTGTCAAAGTCACGAAAAGAACCATCCGTTTTATTTTGCCATTTAATTTGTAAGTTATAAAAATTAAAATCCACTGCTTTGCAATATTTCAGCACCATTTCGATAGCTGAAGGAATACCTGAAGGCGGAAAGATCTGGTTATGGTTGTTTACCACAGTGTCAAAAAAATCATAATTATTGTTTTTTTGCGCTTGAGCTTTCGCGTCAAAAATAACCAATGTGGATATGAACATGACCAAACTATAGAGCGTCTTTTTCATAATTAACTTATTTTCGATCATTCATCATATTTTCTTTAAAAGAGGCATCCCAAAACCTGCTGCTGGCGGTGGGATCAGTTTGCCGCCCTGGATCTTATAGCCTGAAAGATCAACCTCCTCTGACGTGCTCGTTACCCCTTCTATGGTAATCGTATTGCCCAGCCCTCCTGCCAAATGCGCCGTATAGTAAGACTTAAGCAGTGAGCCCCAGGCATGTGGGGAAGCTTGGACCCCGAGTTTCTTCAACTCTGGCATCAATCTTCTCCAGTTCGTGAAACCCAGTCCTTCGATATCTGTCAGATGTACGTCCAGTAGCTTCTTTTCAAAGAGTTCCTTAAGCAGAGCTGGATCGGGATCAGCTTCACCATCTGCCAATAAAGTGCCAATACCTGCTGTTTTTATGTAATTTCTCAATTTTTCATAATCGGAAACGGTTTCATGAAAAGGTTCTTCTATCCAGAATAAGTTGACCGATGGAATACCTTTTAGATATTGAATGAATTGATCCACTGTAAAGCCGTTATTCCCATCAACTAAAATGTCACAGTCAGGGAAGGCCTTGGCCACTGCATTGGTTACGTCAATATCACGCTGGAGCCCTTCCTTGAACGGCATCCATTTATGTCCCCTACCGATCTTAAGCTTAAATTGTCTATACCCCACCTCATAATCATATCGACATTCTTCCAGAATCCTGGCTATCCCCGATGGCTTTTCTGATGGCTCCAAATCGTCGAAATAGATCATACCGCTATAATAGTCAGTGACATAAGGTTTTTTACGGCCAAGTAGTTCATAAACTGGCTTCTGCAAGATTATCCCTGCAAGGTCGTGAAGAGCAATATCAAAAGCTATATACCTGTCATTCAAAGTACCAAAATTGGAAGCAAAAAGTTCAGATACTTTTTTACCGATGAGTTCCACTTCAATCTGCTCCGCATCTTTTCTGGACCCTCGCAACGAAGCCCAGCCCATGGCACCTTTGTCCGTTTTGATCACACAGATTTCTACATTGGGCCCATAGCCGTGCAGGTCCAGTCGGGCATTTTTCCCCACAAGGCGGGGATATTTCATCTGAACGGTTGAATATTTTATTTCCTGTATTCGGTGATACGAGAGTTCCCTATCCTGAATGTTGCCGCCCAAGATAGCTGTTAAGGACATTGCATTTCCCGCACCATGATATAATGTCGCTGATGCTATACCTAAATTTAAGGCCTGTAAAAATGTTCTTCTTTTCATTTTCGGCTTATGTTGATATTATTTGATTATCAATGATTTTCCTTTTTTTATTGCCGGGACGAGTTCTTGCTTACCCATCAACCTTCGCAAAATAATGTGCTCAATCCATAAAAACTGAATTGCCTACTTTTAAATTTTTAGTGATTATTTAATGCTTTTCTTAAGCATTATGGAATATAATTTAAAGGTTTACACAAGTTCTCGAAAAGTACGTCAAAAACAGAAAAAACACTAGCCTTTCTGTTTCAATTTACTGTCGAATTTTATCATTATGCAAAAAAATATCGGTTGCTTCGCCTCTCCTCTTTTATAATCGTAACCAAACGAATCCCATCAAGCAGCAAGCCATATAACACTATGACCTAAAGGAACTGGCAGATATCATTCGGCTTCATAAAAACAATAACATGTAAAAAGAGCAAAAGAAAAACAGGCATAATCATTTTATCTGCTCCTTATCAGATCCCATTTTTTGTGCTGCCGCCATTGAAACGACCAAATCATTCAGCATGGAGCTTGCTGCTGTTGGCGAGTTGGGAAGTAAAACCAAATTGCTTCTGCTATTGGCTCCGATAGCATTCAGTGTGTCATAATGTTGGGTAACCACGATTAAGGCAGAAGCTTCCTGAGCGTTGATATTGGCAGCGTTAAGCATTTTTACAGATTCTTCCAATCCTTTTGCAATCTCTCTTCTTTGGTCCGCAATTCCCTGTCCCTGAAGCTTCTTAGATTCAGCCTCGGCTTTTGCAACAGCAACAATTCGAATTCTTTGAGCTTCAGATTCGTATTCTGCAGCGGTTTTTTCACGTTCTGCAGCGTTAATTCTGTTCATGGCGTGTTTTACTTGTTCATCAGGATCAATATCTGTCACTAAAGCTTTGATAATATCATATCCATAGCTTTGCATCGCTTCCTGCAGTTCACTTTTTACAGCAATTGCAATATCATCTTTTCTTACAAAAACATCATCTAATTTTGTTTTTGGAACTTCAGCACGTACAACATCAAAAACATAAGATGTAATCTGGTTTTCAGGATTTTCCAAACGATAGTAAGCGTCTTTTACATTTTCTCTAATGACCTGATACTGAACAGAAACTTTCATCTTTATGAAAACATTATCCAATGTTTTAGTATCTATAATGACATCCAATTGCTTTATCCTTAGATTCAGACGTTTAGAGATCTGATCCAAAAACGGAATTTTTAAATGCAGTCCGGCGTGGCTTACTTTTAAAAATTTGCCTAGCCTTTCGACCACAGCTGCAGATTCTTGTTTTACGGTATAAAAAGAAGCGAATAATGTAATAAGTCCGAAGAAAATTAGAATTCCTAAATATATCATAACCTTAATTTTAGTATTGGTGAATCACAAACTTACGTCTTTACATTGTCATTCCTATAGCAATTCCTTTAATTTATCAAAGTTATTTTTTTGCCAAATTTACTCAAATTGAGGTGAGTCCGTTAATATTGTCAATTGCACCTAGAGCCTTCCGCTCAAGAGTAGCACAAAGAAATAAGAATTTGCCCTTTACAATATGCTTTAGTAATTTCACAAATAATGATCTGCCGGATGATCATCGGCTGACGAATCAATTGTAATAGTAGATGGAATACAAAAAAAGCAAACCTCACAAAGAATTAGAACCCTTCATCCATTTCTACTGGGAACTGAAAGGAAGTGAACTGGGCAAACAATGTGAGCGGGTCTTTCCCGATGGCTGTGCGGGTATTTTCTTAAATTCGGGAGAAAACTGTTTAACAGACAACGGCTCAGTTTCGATAGAATTTGGAAAAACGTATGTAGTGGGTGCGATGACTACTTTCAAAGACAGCTTCATCGAAAGCGACAGCTATTTAATCGGTGTTTGTTTTAAACCGGCCACTTTTGGCAACTTCTATAAATATGAGACACAACAGGTATTAACCAATAATACCATTGAATTTGAAAAATCCAGTTCATTTGACGTTGATAAGATCCTCCATAATCCCTTCGATTACCTTAACCGTTTTTATTTGGATAGAATAATAAATAAGAATAATCAATTACAAGCCACCATCAATGATATACATGCATCAAACGGGCGAATTAGCGTGCCTGACCTATCCAGACGCAATTTTACTACTGTTAGGCAACTGGAAAGAAGTTTTAAGAAGCATGTTGGATTATCACCGAAAGAATATTCAAATATTATTCGTTTTCAACATGCCTTGTGCATGATCAGAAATTCAGATGAAAATCGAAGTTTATCGGATATCGCTTTTGAATGTGGTTATTATGACCATTCACATCTCAGCAATGAAATCAAGAGGAATACAGGAATTCCGCCCTCACAAATTTAATTTTGTCGCATTTTTACAAGGAACGGGTGTCTGTTTAACACTACTTTTGTAGTATCATTAAAATTTAAGATAAATGCGAAAAATATCAATTTTCATTGCAATGAGCCTGGACGGTTACATTGCAAAGCCCAATGATGACCTCAGTTTTTTAAACCTTGTGGAAAAAGAAGGTGAAGATTATGGCTATGCCGAATTTACCGATTCAATTGACACAATAATCATCGGTCGGAAAACCTATGAATATGTCCTTAAAAATATCGGCTCCTCTCACTATGACAACGGAAATCGTGACGTTTATGTCATTACAGGAACTGAAAGACCAAATGTGGGAAGAACCGTCTTTTATACGGGAGATCTGACAAAATTGATCGAAAGGCTAAAATCCGAAAATGGAAAAAATATTTATTGCGACGGCGGAGCAGAAGTAATAAATGAATTGCTAAAGCAGGATTTAATAGATGAATTTGTAATTTCTGTAATACCAATCTTATTAGGTAATGGAACAAGGCTATTCAAAGACGGTAGACCTGAACAAACACTTAAGCTAATAACGGCAAAAGCTTTTGAAACAGGCCTTACACAATTACACTACAGTAAAGAAAAATAAACGATAAACAGGCCAATGGCGATCTTATTATGAAAACGGACAATTAAGCAAAACTGGAAATTCAATCAACGGCAAATCGATCGGAGGATGGAAATATTACTACGAAAATCGTCATCCGGAAGCAGCCGAAAATGGTATCACAACAATGGGCAAATAGAAATCACCGGACAATATGCCAACGGCGATAAGACCGATCAATGGAACTGGTATGGTAAAAATGGAAAGTTATTAAAAAAGGTCGGTATACTCGCGGAAAAAAACGGTAAATGGCGAGTCTACCGCATCGAAACGGAACAGTTAAAAAGCATTAGATAATTATAAAACAAATGATAGCTCCTTTGGACGAAGAAGATGGATCATAATCAATACAGATCTTTATCTGAAAATTTAAAATCCTGTATTTTGGGTAAAGGTCTTATTAAAACTCTTTTCTTCCTTACTTTCAATGCTTTATCCAAGCCTAATCTTTCATCGGTTTCAGTTCTAATCCCTGTAATCAGGTCAAATTTAGTTTCTGTAAATATGGTATTTTCATCAATGTAACCTTTAGTTGCGTCGTATGTGAGCTTATCAATATAGATCAATTCAAAACTGCCCTTATTATATTTGAAGTGGTAGGTAATATTTCCGCCTTTAATCTCGCTCCACATTTTTAAAATTCCTTTTTCTATAAAAAAATTAGGAATTTGAAAACCATTAAACTTGCCCCCGTTTTCAGCAGGATACTGTGGTTCGATGATTTTATCTGAGGATACCGCCAATGTTAACTTTCCACTTGGTTGAGACAGGAAAATTTGCAATCGTAACGGCCTTGTTTCAGTTACGGTATCCATTTTCACGGTTACTTTGTCCATTTTGCCATCATGATTTAGATCCCCACTTTCTTCTCTAACCTGATAAGTATAATTGTTTTTATTTTTAATACTCTGAGAGAATAGCATCATTGGGACTGAAATTAAAATGAATATAAAGCAGCGATAAAAATATTTATTAATTCTATTCATATTATTTGATTTTGACTTGCTTTCCCAATGCATTATATAGGCTGTCAAGAAACTTTTGCTGTCTATTATCTTCCTTAAAATAACGCTGATAGTTCACACTGCAATCGGCAATATCAGTAATGTTCTTCGTATTAAAAGTCCAGTCATCTGCGTCTTTGACCAACACGCCCAACTCACCCCCACAACGCCGCCATAATTCGGAAAATTTGGTTCTTTGTTCATCTCTCAATTGGCTAAAATCGGCGAAAACCGAGTATCCCGTCATTTCAGAATTGAAAAATTTAGTAATCGTATAAACAGGCACACCTCCCCACTCTATAGTTTTTCCTTCAGGTAAATGGATATCGGTAAGTTTTTTTTCATTCATTATTTTGTCCTGTTGTCCTTTCTTAAAAAACTGTTCTTCGTAAATCAGCTTTGTTCCTTTAGGAACAGCAATTTTTTTGACCGTTACTGACTCGGTTGTAATAAAATAAGGATAATCAGGCCCTCGTCCTCCGGTCGGGTTTCCAATTCCGCTCAAAGCACTGAGAAAAATGAGATATCCTATTCCTAATGCAGCGATAAATACTAAAACTCCTATGATGATTATGTATTTTTTCTTCATTAAATTTTATGATGTGCCTGACATTCTTTCTACTCTATTATTAATTACCAGCTGAAATTACCCTGATTACGGCTCTACTAATTTAATTTATTTTTATGATACAGCACTCACTATTTGAAAGTAAACCACGATTGTGCATTTCTCGCGATAAATATATCAGTATAGGATTCTATAGATTCCCAAAGGATTTGGCGACACAGAAATCAATTAAAACGATAAATGACTGTCTCAAATCCGATACATCAATCAAACAAATCACAATACTTTGTTTTGATGATGAAAACCTCAGGCTACTAACAGTTATTTGAGCTAATAAATACTTGTGATTACAGTATAAAGAGGCGATTAATTTTGGCGATATGCCGCAAGATCCTTTAACACCGACAGTGTTATCTCTTTCCTACAATTGCCAAAGGACGGCTTATTATTTTTACGATATTGTCGCAGTCTGGTCGCAAAGAAATAAACATTGTCATTCGTTGTTAAATAACCAATCCACCAGCCAGTATTGATTCGGTCCTGTCTTGTCCATCCTGTTTTGGACCGGATACTGTATCCTTTCTGTTGCTCGGTGAGCATGACCCGCCTCACAGTATCCATATTCCTTTTCGAGATAGGGATCCGTTTAGCGGAAAAAATCTCAACAGTTATTGATTGATAACATGAACTCCTTTTTTCCATTTTTTTATCCTGTTCCTCGCATTTGAATAAGGAGAGGAGGTATTGAACTGTATCATTCTACCGAGCGTCCATTTTTCGTACCAAGCGGTTTCATAAAGCTCATCATTTGATTTCTGAGCAACCAAATCTAAAATAGCAGATACGGTTTTATCAAGTTCTTGTAGAAGCATCTTAAAATCGAAGTCTTTATAATCCTGATAAAATTTTTGAGCTAGCTTGCCGAGTTCATTCCATTTATAGCCTCTTTCGGGGAAGTACACCACTTCGTTACTATCTTTGTCACGATTCCATTTTAGGACAAGTTCCCCCCACCCAATCAAATAGGCCAACAGATTATTAATGCTCATCCATGTACCCTTGCTATGCCCTTCCAGTTCAACTACCATAGTCTGTTGGTGAGGGATTGTAATTAACTCCTTCACTAATTTATCATAATTCGTTTTGATTGCCAATTGCAGTTCTGATTTATTTGTTGGTACAGCCATAGCGTATACTCTGGATAATTTGAGATTAATATATTCCTAATATACGAAATTATTGATGGTTGCCGAATGGTCTCGCCATTAAGGTACTTTTCAGCCGAACCTATTTTAGTGAGGCCTCATGAAAATAGCAAGATGTAATAAAACGCTATGGTTTGCTTTTCGTTTGATTAAATAATTCTTCCAAAACTCGATAACGATAGTCAAAAATTCGCCCTAACTTTCTTTTAACAAAAATTCCATGGGCAACAGTCCCTAAAAGTCCCATAGGCAGCTCATAATCGACCGTATCTTTCATTAATACTCCATTTCCATTTGGAATAAATTCATGGAAATGGTTCCAGTATGTATAAGGACCATGAACTTGAAAATCCGTAAAACTTTTATTTTTTTCGACCTGTGTTATTTTTGTCCTCCATTTCAACCGAATTCCGAGGATCGGTGATACAAAATAATCAATGATCAGACCTTCAACAATTTCATCCCGACCAAGGTCGGAGACCACAACAAAGCCCATCTCTTTTGGCGTTATTTCAGAAAGGTTCATCGGGGAAGAAAAAAAATTCCATGCAGTTTGGATATCGCACTTCAGTTGCTGTTCCCTATATAATTTATATCTCATTTTATCAATCAAAGCTTAGACCAATTTGGCCATCTGATTTGATAACAGTTTCACCATAATTTTGGTTTATTAAATACGCAAAAATAGCCAATTACTTTACATAACAACTATAAAACGGATTGCTTATTTAACAGAATAACAATTTATCCCACATACTGTTCTGAAGATCGAGCAGCAACAGATCATCATAACCATCATCGTTAACATATCATTTCTGATAAGAAAACTGGACTAACCAGCATCTATTTATTCGGCACAAAATAACAATTGGTTCATACCATGTTTTATAATAATAAGGTAATTACTGGGAGTTAACAGGGGGTTAACAGGGGTATAACAGGGGTAAATCCGTGCTAACTCACTACTATATCTCTGTTAAATTACTTTTACAACTCATCTAATATCGAATATGCTATTCAGTTAGTAGGAAGTTGGTTACCAGCAATCCATAAACAATACTGTCCAATCCTGATAATGATAAGCTGCTGTACACGACTCTTGTCGAATCTTGAAAAATTAAAGCAAAATGACATTTGGTGAATTAAGTGGGAAAAAGAAAGAAAAGATCAATTTTTATAGTCTTGCACAGTTTTTCAAGCAATCAGGGTGCGTAAATGCCCTATAACTAGACGGATACGTATCCAGAGTTTATCTGCCTGAAAAAAACTGGATCTAAAGCGATGGAAACTTAGGAGTTATAATTGCTGTCATTACACCTGCGCAATAATTGCAGATAACATATTCAGTTTTTGATTAATCCTGAAATTCCCGTTTTTCCAACAGCCCTTCCCGGTACACTTCAGTATAAATCAATTGTCCTTTTTGGCGTGTGTTTAATATGGACAATCCGGTCTCTTCATTATATTTCTGCAATAATTTATAAAATTTCCATTTCCCAACCGGCAAACCATTTTTATAGGTTGCTTCCAAATAGGTATATGGATCCGTAAATGTTGGATAATTTTTTAAATCGATACAGCTGTTTAATTTAAATTCTATCCACCTCCCTTCTCTACTATGATTTTTCACCATGCCCTGTTCTTCGTCATTTTTATAGAAACCATCATGATCATAGTATCTGGAAAATTTTCCTGAGGGTAGAATCCTGTATTTATGCAATGCTTTTATACGAAACGGATCTTCGCTAAATTCATAATCTCGAAGAGAAATAATATAATTCTTGTCTATATTAAATAATGTATAGTTTGTATTTCCCATTTCTCCCTCATGATGTAGAAAGATTCTCTTTATATCAATAAGTTGGCCTTCCTTCGTTGAAATTAAATACATCTTTTCAATAAATGGGTCGGTGTAGCGGACGGTATTATAAACAGCCATAAAATACATTGAATATGTTCCATAATACAGAAAACGGGAAGAAATTTTAATATTGTCATACTTTTCATTGACATGTTTGCTAAATGGCAGAAAAACATCGTATTCTTCCGGAAGCAACACAAGGTCTTTTTTGACTGGCTGATCAAATCTTAATGCATTGATTTCCTTTATCATATTACCATTTTCTACCATCGACAGAATGGAGTCGATGTTTAGTTCTTTTGAAATCGCTGAGTACCCAAACGGTAATGTTATACGATCCGCTTTATTTGTATTAAAGAAAATTGCTTCTTTAACCGCGGCATGTACCACAGTATCTAGTACGTTCCTTTTTGTCTGAGCTTTACTGTAACTAGAGAAAAGGAAAAGCAAAACAGCAAAACAAACGATATTAATTTTATGCATATACCCTAAAATAGTATTCTATATTACAATAAGTGAAAACAACGAATCCATAAACTACTGAAATGGCCTTATAAACTTTACTCTTGATGAAAACTATCTCTGGACCTATGCTTCTTGGTTAAATACCTGATCAGATAGGTACGAATATCCTTTGGAAGGTTTTTCAGTGTGGCCTGTAGTGTTCGCACGGGTTTACATTCCACGCCCTCTCCACAATAGTAATCCAAGTGGAAGATATAGCTTTTGTTTTCATAAAGAACGATATACGACACCTTCATGTCATAACTTTCATATCCCCCACAGTAGTAGAAAGGAACGATCACCGCCTTACGTCCATCAAGATCTTTAATATGTATTTCTTCCTGTATAAATTGGATGAGTGACATTTGGGGATAGGGATGCTTATAGGTTACCGAAGTCTTGCCTTTATTGTTTTTTAGTTGGACCTCGATATGGCTAAGTAGACCATCAAATCTGGACGAATCTGCATTACAAGGATTGGTGACTTTTACGTGTAGCATATTTTTGCCGTATATGTCCTGATAGCCCCGTTCTGTCACGATGGAATCAAGAGGTACCATCTTCACATAAACACTCGCCAATACATGGGATTGCGTATTTTTTTGTATACTCCTGTGATCGATCGTCTTCCGTGATGCACTGGCCGTAAATGCATATAAAATCAGTACTATAAACAAAACAACAATAGACATGGCAGTAGCACACTCTTGGTTGATTGCCGTAGCCCGCTTCATAGCTATATTTACCAGTCTAGTCATGTGTATAGGTTTATAAAAATATATGTTCAGTTATCAAAATAATAAAGCAAAAGTTGTTCCAGCATAACAGTTTTTTTTACTCCTGCTATTTTAGCTTATCAAAAAAGTTCGATACTTCTTTTTTTTCACTATGGTGACACGATTGTAAAAACATAACTATCGGTTTATATCAACAATTTCCGAAGCGTCGAAATCAATTCTCATCAACATATTTTGCTTGATCTTTTCCCGCGGAGATAACTTTGTTACCGGTTTTTAGCAAGTCGTCTATTTATTAAAATTAAAAGTAATCCGATAAACACAAAAACCAGAGCTACGATTAGGCTATTTGTCAGTACATGGTTCATTCCCAACACGGAAACATCAACAAAGGGATAGGGGTAAAATCCAGAAAATGAGCCATGCCACAAAGTATATAGCAGGTAAAAGAATGGATAAAGTAACCAGCTAAAAACAGATCGCCATTGTAGGACAGCTTTATCAAGCGAGCGCCACCAATGAATTAAAACCAAGATAGGAATAATGGAATGAAGCATTTCGTCAACAACCCTGGTTATCCCTACCGGTTGCCACAAGTAGCGCAAAACTGTATTATAGATGAGTCCGACAATCAGAATATATAATGTTATCGCTGTAACTACTGCTGGTTTGGCAAAAAATCGTCCGATGACATTCTGGGGGAAAAGTACGGCACTGCTGCAGCAAATTGCGACCATTAAATTCGTCAAAATGGTAAAGTAGCTAAAAAATCGTACGACCAGATCACCGATCGAAACCGTAGCATCACGCATACTAATCAAAAACTGCGCAATAATCGCAATCCAACTTAACAGCGCGATAAAAGCTACAAGGCTTTTCTTGGGTAAAATCATCGTATCCATTTACTATAGTAAAAATAGACAATTTATTAAACAAAGTCCAGCCTATTCTACCAAAGCATGTTTCTCGAACATTCAAGCATACTATTCATTTCTTCGAAAGTAGATATAGCCGTGATGCTTCATTTCCCACGACAATTTTGTAAATTCAATGGTTATAAAAGATCAATTCATAGCGTACCCTAAATTAATGCGACCTATGTCCAAAATAAGCGTAGCAATAACGATCATTTTTCTCCTTTTAATAAGAACCGCTTTGGGTCAAGCAGATAAGGAATTTGCTGTTGGCTATGCTGACAACTATGATAATCTTCCTACGATTCATTTTAAAACAGCTAAGGAAAAAGATTATAAAAAGTCAAGTGCAGTAAATCAGCTTACCCGCTCTATTCCCACTATCAATAGGAACAACATTATTATTCCTACAGGGAAAGGAAAGATCAAGCTGCAAAAATACAACGATTCTCCGAATCAGCCGGATGGATTCCGTGGCTGGGAGTACGAAGGCTATTTTCCCATCCTAAAATGTTACGCCCTGATCAGCCATAGTGTTTCGGAACATTTAGATTTCAGCGACTTGGTATTGATAGACAGCAATAGTGCGGTACAAAATACCATTATTTCCGTCGGTGATGCCGCAGTTGAGCTCCCTATTCCCTCTCCTAGCGGCCGTTTTTTGACTTACTACTACAATTATGACTATGAACGCAATAGCTGTTTTATAGGGCTTCTTAAAATACAGGATGGAGGGAACCGAAAAAAGGGACGTCTTTCAGAGCTCATGAGCTTTCAAACCAAGGATTGGGCTGTCGATGATATCAGGTGGTTAGATGATAATTCCTTTATCGTAAAAGCCTATGCCATGCAGGGCCAAGGCAATCAAAAAAAGAAGCGGGTTATTTACTACCTGACAAAGCTGAATACCGTCGTAAAACAAAACGATTGACAACCCTGAAGCATATAATTTAGCAAAAGGAGGAAAAATTCTGGTTGCTCTTAATAATAATGAGCCGTTGGGCGTTTGTTTGCTCATCAAAATGGATCACCCTGCATTTGATTACGAATTGGCAAAAATGGCAGTTTCCCCGAAAGCACAAGGTAGGTACTATACTGGGGCGCGCGATTATTGAGGAAGCGAAAACCCTGGGAGCGGCGAAATTATACCTGGAGAATCAACGCTGTAAGATCCAAGTGGTACTTGACCTTAGAAACAGCTAGTCAAGAAGAACATTGCTAAGACTAAAGCCTCCAAAGCTTCCTCTAAGGGGAAGCTGTTATTATTTGAATTATTTTTGAAAATAAAAGGTGATACTTTGACCATAATTGGTACATTGTTATAAAAGATAAATATATGCAAGGTGTTAGTAATTCAAATCAAGCAATGAGGCGACAGGCACTTTTTATGGATCTCTATAAAAGTGCGTTTCCTACGGTGGCCAAATATGTAAGCCGTATGGGGGGCGACTTTGACGAAGCGAAGGATGTATTTCAAGATGCTTTGATCATTTATTATGAAAAAGTTATCTTAAGTCCTACGGCATTGAAAAATGATATTGGTTACCTTATCGGTACGGCGAGGAATTTGTGGTTAAAACGTTATTACCAAACAAGCCAACATCTGCCATTGGACCATCTGGAGATCCCTTTAACCGATGAAGAGTCTCCGTCCAGCGGGCGGCTGTTGCGCTTTTTGGAAACTGCAGGGCGCAAATGTATGAATTTATTAAAAAGCTTTTATTATGACCGACTATCGCTCCAGGAAATCGCAGATGAATTTGGCTATTCAGGAACACGGAGTGCCACCGTTCAGAAGTATAAATGCCTGGAGAAAGTAAGAGAGACCATCAGAGAAAAATCGCTAGCATATGATGACTTCATGGAATGAGACCAAACAGATAGAAACCCATCTCTTGGGGACAGCGAATCCTGGCGAAGCACTGTTATTTGATGCACATTTGTTGCTAGACAATGAATTGGCTGATAAAGTAATCGCACAGCAAAAAGCTTACGAAATCGTAAAACAGTTTGGTCGCAAACAATTGAAACAAGAAATTGAAGCAATACAGCAAATACTGTTTACACAGCCACAACATATCCGTTTTAGCCAAAAAATAAGGCGGCTATTCAAAAAAATATAAATCAAAAAAATCATGAATATTGATAAAAATGAGTTCCGCAAATTTGCGGTCGGGCACTGCTATGTCCCAAAAGATCGGGTAGATAATTATTTAAGCAGCGTTGAACGCAATAATGTCCCTTTAGCGATGACGCCCTACATTACTGAGGAACGCGAATTAAGGGTATCGCAAATGGATGTATTTTCCAGATTGATGATGGATCGTATTATATTTATGGGGGCACCTGTCGAATCCAATATCGCCAACATTGTACAGGCTCAATTATTATTTCTACAATCTGTCGATCCCAAAAAAGATATACACATGTATATCAATTCTCCAGGAGGCGAAGTTTATGCGGGGTTGGGCATTTATGATACCATGCAATTAATCAGTCCTGACGTCGCAACAATCTGTACGGGTATGGCACTCTCCTTTGGCGCAATCTTATTATGCGGTGGTGCTGCGGGCAAGCGGAGTGCCCTGGCACACGCACGGGTCATGTTACATCAGCCTTTAGGCGGTGTCCAAGGGCAAGCCTCAGACATTGAAATTACAGCCAATCAAGTTTTGAAAATAAAAAAAGAACTTTATGACATTATCGTCAAACATAGCGGACAAGCTTATCAGAAGGTCCATGATGTCAGCGATAGAGATCATTGGATGGTTGCGGCTGAGGCAAAAGAATTCGGCATAATCGATGAAGTGCTGACCTAAGCGCCGATATGCTCCCGGCAGTAAACAATCGCTATTGATAATGTGATATCAATAGCGATTTGTTGGTTTGCTAAAAAAATCAGCTATATGTCTTTTCTACTTTTTTCCTGAATAACAAAAATTCGACAACTGTGCATGTTAAATAAACTATTGAAAAGAGCAGCAGCAGCTTTAGCGGCGGAAGTATGATATCATATCGATAATAGTTGATCAAAACCTCAGCTCCCAGAACAAGAACGCAGAAGAAGGGTATCCCTGAAAATGTCAAAAACGACAAAAGATAATTATACCTGATTTTTTCAATTTGATTGAGAAAAAATGATAGGGAACTAAAAACGATCACAACAAGGTACACCGTTGATAGCCCCAGATTTATCAATAGATCCAATATACTCATAAACCTTTCAAAAAGGGTATTATCAGCGGAGTTCAGGTCATTGATAACAATTCTATACAGAACGGATAGGGTAATGCTTATCAGAATATTGACCAGCCAAAATTGAAAGATAGTTTTTTTCATAACGTATAAATGCGCGACCTTTTATTATTTAACATATTATTTTAGCTCGGTTCAATTTCCTTCCCTACCCAAAAGATCTTATCTCGCAAAAATGATAAATTCCAATCTTCGGTATAGATATTATTTTTAAGTTCCGCGGACCAACCATCTGTAGTATCCCTCTTTCCTTTCCCCAAACATATTCGATACCGATTTCTGATTCGGGTATTCACCCCTTATTTCAACAAAAAATAGCCGCTATTTGTTCAAGGAAAGAAATTTGCTGCACATTGATTTTCCTCTTGGCCTCTTCCATTGTAAACCAGGCGCCACTGTCTATTTCCGGATATGTCTGTATCCTACCCGATTTTGGTGGCCATTCCAGCTCAAAATTATTACTGACAAGACCGTTTGTGTCGATGTCGCCCTCAACAGCCCAGCACTGTACAATTTTTCCACCTTTTTGCTTAACAGGATTTAATCGTATAAAATTCCCGTGGGGCAAATACCCAGTTTCCTCCTGAAACTCTCTCTTAGCTGCCTCCAGGTCACTTTCATTGTCTTCCTCCTCCCCCTTGGGCACGGTCCACCATCCTTCGTCTTTTTTTGCAAAAAAGGGACCGCCGGGATGAACCAGAAAAAAGGAAATTTCTGTTCCCTGAAATTTATACAGTAATATTCCAGCACTGAATCTCGTTTTTGTCATTTGAATAAGCGCATTATAAGCAAAGCTTTACCATTATTACTAATTTTCAATTTTCAGAATGCCGTTTCTTATTTTACACAAATATTCGACCTAATCTTCTTCTAAGTAGATCTTGTGAACGACAAACCTAACATTTTTACTAAATAATAGCATATCATCCACATCCTCAGAACCTATGGCATAAAGCGTATCTACCTCACCACCATCCAAAAGTTCAGCATCGGGTATCAGCTCAAAAAAAGTGATCCCCTCTATTGTAGATAGTTCCTCAACCTTAATATAGGATACTCCTTGATTTTTCCAGATGGACAGAATCCCGTCGGAAAATAATTGATACGTATTTGCTTGCATTGACATGTCGCAAATTAGGAAAAAAAAAGTCTTAATTGCTTTGTCGTTCCTAGAATTAATTTCGAGCATCTTTTTTTAACGCTGCTTCGCCTTGTCTTTCTGGCCGGCTTTCAGATAAGCTCGAGCTAAACTATCATATAGATTTTCGCTCGCAAGCAATCTATGTGTGCAGCCCGCCTGTTTTGCCTGTTGATAGGCTGTTACTCCAGTTTCAAGGTCAATTGACCATTGCTATCGAAACGGGTTGAACAACATTTAGGGTCGGCCTAAATTTTAGAAAGCCCCTACATGTTTTTAAAAATTTAATATATATTTATGTATCTAAAACTTATACATGTTAGAAAATTTCGCATTCTATCTTTTTTTGGTTCTATTGATCACCATGCTTATTATGCTGGCAAAAAAAATTCGGGTCGCCTATCCTGTTTTGCTTGTGGTGGCTGGACTTTTAATAAGTTTTATTCCGGGAGTACCACCCATAAAAATAGAACCTGAATTAATATTTATTATTTTTCTGCCACCTCTACTGTATGAAGCGGCCTGGTCAACCTCCTGGAAGGAGCTTTGGCGATGGCGCAGAATTATTTTCAGCTTCGCTTTTGTTGTCGTGTTTTTTACAGCATTATCGGTAGCGATTTTCGCAAACTATTTTATCCCCGGATTTTCTTTGGCCTTGGGCTTTTTATTGGGTGGAATTGTTTCTCCTCCCGATGCAGTAAGTGCAGGTGCAATTTTGAAATTTGTAAAAGTGCCGAAAAGATTGGCTTCCATTCTTGAAGGAGAAAGTTTGCTGAATGATGCTTCTTCGTTAATAATTTTCCGTTTTGCGATGATTGCAGCCGCAACAGGACAATTTGTATGGTATGAAGCGGCAGGAAACTTTGTGTGGATGTGTGTAGGCGGCGTAGGTATAGGAATCACAATGGCCTATATTTTCCTTAAAATGCACAAGATTTTGCCTACCGATCCAAATACAGATATATTATTGACTTTCATTGCGCCCTTCTCCATGTATTTGGTTACGGAAGAATTTCACGCTTCTGGGGTCTTGGCGGTAGTAAGCGGTGGCTTGTTTCTATCTTATCGAAGTCACGACTTTTTGAGTAGCGCCTCCAGAATTCGTACTGTAACGGTTTGGGAAAGCTTTTGTTTTCTGCTTAACGGAATTGTTTTCATGCTTATCGGTTTGGATCTACCCGAAATTGTTAATGGATTGGGCGACACTGATATTTATACAGCAATCGGTTATGGCCTGGCGGTTACCGCTGTACTAATTATTGTACGAATTCTCGCTGGTTATGCGGCGGTAATTACCACATTAATTATGAGAAATTTCATCACTGTGGCGGATGCGCAGTCTCCCGGATGGAAAACTCCCCTGATCATTGGCTGGACCGGAATGCGGGGTGTGGTTTCTTTGGCCGCCGCACTTTCAATACCCTTGACTTTGGCTGACGGCACACCTTTTCCACAAAGAAATCTGATTCTCTTTATCACATTTGTCACCATTCTTTTAACATTACTTGTCCAAGGACTTACCCTTCCCTTTTTATTGAAAAAATTCCCGCTTGTAGACCGGGATTTTGTGAGAACGGAAAAGGAAATAGATTACGAAATTCAAAACAAGCTCGCTCAGGTAGCAGTGGATAAAATCCGTCAGGACTATGCAGACAAAGTAGATAGCTTCCCTACATTGAAGGACCAATTGCAGAAATATGAAAATCAATTGATGAGTTCGGAAATCATCATTAATTACGCTGAATATCGAAAAATCTATATTGACATTCTGGAAACTCAACGGGTATGGCTGATCAATAAAAATCGTGAAGAGCTTTTGCTTGATGAGGAAATTATCCGAAAACACTTACGTCTGCTTGACCTTCAAGAAGAAAGAATGAATATGAAAAGCTAGTCAGCTGAGGCAAGGCCTGCACTAAATTTACTATTTTACCAAAAATTTCGCAAAAAAAACTTGAAGAAGGCCAATAATGAGAAAGCAGGATGTACGCCAATACTACGGTAACAGAACCGATAATAACAATCGAAATACCAAAAGCCCCAGAATTCTTATGTTCAATATCCATTGTCATTTTTGAATTGTGCATTAATGGATGATACCCAAACTCGTGGTTATCCAGGCTAAGAATGTACGCTCGTTGGCAAATGATCATTGATTTTATTTAGAGTTATTCTTTTCCATCATATTTAATAAAATACATTTTTAGGACTCTTCATAAGGCCCTTGTTATAATTCCGTAGATAAACCATAAGCCGGCGCATATTGTTTAGAATGAAGGCAAAAATAAATAGCTGTGGCAAATACTTTTTTAGGCGATGGAATAAATTTCTTTACTCGGGGAAAAATACCTGGTCAAAAAGTTTTTTTGCGGCAAATACACCATACTATACGGATTACGCATTTGAAAACTACGGTTATGTCATAAATACGGTCTTTTGGGTACAGCTTTTGATTTACGAAAGGAAAAAAAACTATAACACCTTAATCATAATACTTAATATGGAAAATATAGATCAAAAAGCAAAAAAAATGGGATTAGAAAAGGGATATTATCTATTATTGATGGCTATTTTGGATATTCCTGTTGATAACGAGAAAGAAGACAGCAAAAAAGCCTAAGTGTATGAGAAGAATCGTTATTATAAGTACCTATCCGCCCCAGGAATGTGGATTGGCAACTTTCACAAAAGATCTTAAACGAGGCATGAGTGCGGACGGGAATACCATCATAGATGTGATCGCTGTATCCAGATCCGGCGTTGAAGAATTCGATCCGTCTGTTCGCTTTGTTATTGACAAGGAAAGATTGGATAGCTATATTCAAGCCGCTCATATTATCAATGAAGAATATAACTACTGTATTATTCAACATGAGTATGGTATATTTGGTGGCGCTGACGGCCTATTTATTAATCAGCTTGCCAATAGTTTAAATATACCCTTGCTAACCATCTTTCATACCATATTGCAATCTCCCTCATTGCGTCAAAAGGAGATTATGGAATCGCTCCTCATAAAATCGCAGGCTGTGGTGTCCTTATCACCAAAAGGAAGTGAATTGTTAATGGAACTGTTCCCTATGGTTGACGATAAAAAAATTAAAGTGATTCCTCACGGCGTGCCACAATTTGATTACAACCAAGGATTAGCAAAATACAGATTAGGTTTTCAAGATAATTTTGTGATGATGACTTTCGGCTTAATTGGTCGAAGCAAAGGACTTGAATATGCAATCCGCTCCCTGGAAGGATTGGATTTAGCAAATTTCAAATACCTGATCGTGGGCAAAACACATCCGAATGTTCTTGCTCACGAAGGTGAATCCTATCGTTTTGAATTACAAAGCCTAGTGGCTCAGTTGAAATTACAAGATAAAGTAGTTTTTGTAGATGAATTTCTAAGTGATGAGCAACTTAAAGAATACTTAACAGCTTGTGATATCTATTTATCCCCCTATCAACATGAACAACAAATCAGTAGCGGGACATTATCATTTGCTGTCGGTGCGGGTGCTGCAGTCATTTCGACACCATATTGGCATGCAACAGATCTCTTGACAGACGAGCGGGGAATTCTCACTCCCTTCAACGATATTCAAACAATGAGCGAGAATATCCAATTGCTTTATAAATCTCGAAGACTGCTTGCTTGGCATCGTTTCAAAGCGCGTAGTTACGGCGAACAGACAACCTGGAAAATGGTTGCAAAGGTATATCTAGAGGTACTATCCAACTTATCAACGCCGATACGATCCTTAGTACATTACAAGAATTACCGTTCTTTTGATTTAAAACAGGAAGCATAAGGAATAGCGTCTCTCCAATTAGAGAGACGTTTCTATTTATACGCTGATAATTTCCGATCTACTCTGATTCTTTAGAGCCAAGTAAAATGCCCGAAGTGCCCTAATGACATAAATCCTTTGCGCCTCCTCGGCTTTGGTATTTGCTTCTAATTCCACTTTTTCAGTATGAACAATCCGTTCATGGTAAGCGATTGAAAAAAATGCGTATAATTTCCCTTTTGATTCGGGCACGATAGTCGCATAACCCGTCGTCGCGATTCCCCATTCCGTATGAAATAAAGTCGCTATCCTTACCGCCATTTGTTCAGCGATAAGCGGAGACACACAGTCATACTTTTGGGCTTCCTCTGCATCAACATCCAATAGACGGATTTTTTCTTCTAGAGTGTATGCTGTCATTCCTCCCCCATAGACATCCATCGCACTTTCCATTTGTGCACAGGCAAACTGTAGCAGGCCAGCAGTAACGCTCTCTGCTACTGCTAAACGTTCACGCTGAATCAGGAGCGAGTTTCTAATCTGTTTAAGTTGTGCCTTGAAAAATTGTATTTTGTTCATATCCTTTAGATTTGCGCTCCCTGAAATACAGATCCTATTTCGTTGTTTCCTTAAAACTGTTACTATAAGACAGCATATATACTGACCTGAGGTGTATCGACCATTAGGGATTTCAGGGCAAAAAGAATGTTATTATTATACAACTCCGTTGATAAAAATGCGTGTGCGTCTTCAACCGTATCAAAAACATGTAATAATTGGATATAACCATCCCCAATTAGCAATTCTATCGAAGTTGCACCTTTTATCTGATCAATAAATGAGTCCCGAAATTTGTCATATATGCCTGATACGGCACCTTTATCGCTATTATTAATTTTTAAGGTTACTTGTAAATAAGCTTTTGCCATGGTATTAGTTTTTATAATGATTAAACTTTCTCACAATGGTGATCTTTAACAGGCTAACAATAGCCAACAGAACATTGTTTGTTTTTTATTCCAAAACAATCATTAAACAGCTATTGTTATTAATAAAAAAATACATCAAAATTATGGGAAATTTATTATACATTATCGCCGTTATTTTAGTCATCATTTGGGCAATTAGTTTTTTGGGAGGGTATGCGACAGGAAATATCATTCACACATTGTTGGTTATCGCAATTATAGTGGTATTGTTGCGCGTTATCCGCGGTGCGGCATAAACGATTGTTTTCATAAAAGTTTTTCCTTCTATAACTATAAAAAGAATTAAAAAAATAGCACAGACCAGGAATATTTCAATAAAATAAAACATTCCTGATCTGTGCGATCAAAACGCTAAATAATAATTTTAAATTTTTTGTCCGTTGCCAGTAAAACAACGCTAAGAATACACATCACGAATGAATTGTAAAAATGTTGGTATTCTCCATGAGCCATATGTGCCGTAAAAGCGCCTATTGCAAATGGAAACAAAAGTAAAATCCCTACGGTTTTGAATTCTGGTTTATACAAACCAATCAGAAGGAGTAAAACCCCTAGCAACTCGCCTACGCCGATACCTAGTGTCCAGGTTTTATTAAAACCTAAAGAGTCCATGCTTTGCATCATGGACTGCTTCTGAAAAACTTTGAATAATGAGGCATATCCAAATACATAGAGGTAATAGGCATAACTCAACCAATGAACGACAAATTTTATAGTTTCCATTTTATACTTTATGAGGTGAGCTACAAATTTCTTTATTAAATTGCATGAATAACAGTACGCACGAAATTGTATGATACGAACAGAAAAGTAAGTATGAATAACAGAAAAGAAAACTCCACCAACACGATCAACGAAAGCTACTGGAAGGATCATTGTGGCATTGCTTTCACTTTATCTGCGATTGGAGGAAGATGGAAAATAAATATTCTTTCTTATCTCTTGCATGAGGACAAACTACGTTATGGTGAATTGCGAAAAAGGCTCGTCGGCATTTCAGAGCGTATGCTCATTGCTAAACTGAAGGAACTTGAACAGGACAAACTGGTCAACCGTATTGTCTATCAACAAGTCCCCCCGAAGGTGGAATATGAACTAACAGCATTGGGACGCTCATTGGAAAATATTTTAATCCTTATGGATGAATGGGGTGAGACAAATATGTAAAATAGAGTCCCTGTGTTTGAATATACAGGGACTCTATTTTGTTATTGTTACTCCAGACCTCAGTTCACGGCTTTCATTTGATTGTGGGCATTAATTTTTGGAAAGTGCATAGAGCGCAAAAGTACCCAACCAATGTGAACCCATATAATCGTCTTTGGAAGTAATATTGGGCAGTGAATATTTTAGATGTTTATTGGCTAAACCATGCAGATGATTTAGCTCAGGAAGTGCCTTTGCAATACCATTTAGACAAGTCGCCCGGCTAAAATTTAATCCATCCAGATGAACCAAGTGCCCGTCTGTACGGTCTTTCACAATGCCGGGTTCCAAGTTAAAATCCGGATTGAAAAGATCAGGCAGAAAATCCTTCAGCCATTTTCGATATTCATCCTGTCTTAAAACCGCACTCATGCAAAGTGCCTCTTCAAGACAGGGTGAAAGGAAGTCGCTTCCGCTAGGCTCAAAGGAGATATTACAATTTTTGTCATGGCTATACAGCCTTACAGCATTTGTCATTAATGATTTTTCGAAAGCAACCTGATTTGTTCCTCGCGCAAAATCCAATGCCAGCGATAGGCCAAAAGCAGAATTATCATGATAGCCGGTTCGAATTGGATAAACCAATTTTGGCAAATATTCCTGATAGGCTTTCATGATATGTTTTACCATCGGATCGAGAATTTTTGCCCAGCGTTCCGCATCTGGATCTTTCCAGGTTAGTAGTTCTTTCTGCAATTGTAATAACCAGGCCCAACCATAGGTGCGCTCAAAGTTTTTATTATTCTTATCCTGAAAAAAAGCTAATTCAGTTGCCGCATTTTCTGCAGTGATATTCCTGTTCAGCTGTTTCCGGATTACGCCGGACTTATCCAAATCAGGAAATTGCTTTAAAATTCGTACGATTGACCAATAACCATGGACTGAGGAATGCCAGTCAAAGCAACCGTAAAAAATCGGATGTAATGTACGCGGTCCCTTCAAATCCTGGTCACTTCCGAGTACTTGTCCCAATTTGTTCGGATATTCTATTTCAATACAATGCAATGGCAATGTAAGCAAATGTCTTGCTTGGGCACTATCCAATTGTATCGGGGCATTATTTGTACTATTATTTACCTTGATCTCTGCGTTATTGTGGCAAGAGATAGCCAATACTGAACTACAAATCAGTCCTATTATTCTTTTCATTTTTTTTGTTTTAATTCCATTTTTCAGGATGAGGTTTATTTGAAGTTTATAATCCGCTGCTACATTAATCTTTAACTGAAGCCTCCTGAAGCAACTGTTTGACCAAGATCGGAACCGCTACGGTGGCTGCTTCCTCAAAACACTTTATCCGACCTAATGTTGTACTGTTCGGAATTTGCTTGTCGATCAAAAAAGACCGGCAATAATGAGGCGCAAATTGCCGCAGCCCGGCGGCTGGATAAACCTGTAAGGAAGTTCCGATAATAATGAGGATATCTGCTCTTGAAACATAGGACATTGCGCGTTCAATCTCCGGAACAGCTTCACCAAACCACACGATATTCGGTCGCAGTTGACTTCCTTTTTCACAAAGATCTCCCATTTTTATTTCTTCGCCTTCTACCTGGTAAATCAAACGATCGTCAATGGATGACTTGGATTGATCCAACCGACCATGTAAATGTATAATCTTTGTAGAGCCAGCCTGCTCGTGCAACAAATCGACATTTTGTGTGACGATCGTGACCTGATAGGCCGATTCCAACTGGCGTAACGCGAGATGCGCCGCATTTGGCCTTGCAGCCAGCGCAGCCTTCCGCCTAAGGTTGTAAAATTCCTGAACAAGCGCCGGATTTTTTTTCCAGCCTTCAATAGAGGCTACAGCCATCACATCATGTCCCTCCCATAGTCCATTTGCATCCCTAAAAGTAGGTATGCCACTTTCGGCAGAAATCCCAGCTCCTGTTAATACAACGATATTTTTCTTTTCCATGTACTTGCTTAGTCCCTTAAAAATAAATAAATCTGATGAATCTATTGAGCTCAAAAGGATAACTTTTTTAACAAGAGACGAGTTCACTACTCGTTTATCAATTTAATAGCGTAGTTATCAGGAAGCTCCAGCCGAATGGAATCTTTGCTAGCGGCGGCCTTTCGGTTCATCTCATCGAAAGAACGCTGGTAATATACAAAGGCCTTATTGGGTATATGCAGATCTTTTGCCTGTTTTACTGCAAAATGATAACGGTTATCCGACAGCTTGACATGCTTATAAATACGATAGGTTACAATTTGAATCTGTACCTTATCAAACTTCGGTATCGTTTTCAAATCAGCCGCCTCGTGAAAGTATTTCTCATTGAAATACATAAATTCATCTGAATTGGCCAGCCATTCCAGATTTATTTTTCCCTCAACCACTTTATTCGCTAGCGAATCCGCACGTTGTCGTTCCATTTTATTTCCATCTCCGGCAGCACAGGACACGCTTAGTGCGACCACAGACAGGGATGCAAGAAAAATATGCAATAGACTCATCCGCCTAATTTAGTATAAAAATAATTCCCGCCATAACGGCGACATCAAAAATTATTTTTGATCGACAAAAAAGCCCGGGATACTAGCATCCCGGGCCAAATAATTTATTTGGCTACCATTAAAGATTATTTTCAATGGCGCCAACTTTCTCGCGATGCAATGCCAAAGGCGAATCCAATAACACCGCTATAACAGTCATATTTTTATCCAAGCGTTCCTTTGGTGCCTGAATATAAACAATCCCCGGAATACTGCTCCAGTAAAGTTTATTGAAAATCTCATGATTGATCATGGATCCTTCACCCACCAGTCGAATCCGAGCAATACCGTTTTTTATTCCTTTGAGCGCAATAGGGCCTGTTGGCGTCCCTTCGACAAAAAGGTAAAGGGTCTGACGATCCTTTGAAAGCGCACTTAAACCTTCATAATGTCCTTCAGGTAGTCCCTTTCCGGTATCATAAAGTGCTTCCGCATGCTTCTTAACCCAATCTAAAACAGCTGGATTTGTCAAATTTCCCACAGGCAGCTTTGACTCCATACCATCTATAGTTAAACCGGAATGATCGAAGATATTTTTTCCACTATGGAGCACTGATGCGATTTGATTTAATGCGGTATTGGTTTGCTTGTTATCAAGTACAGCTTGTAAACTAATAGCTTCTTCACGAGGTGTGTGCCACTGTACCTTGTCTTTGAATGTCAGGGCCAATACCGTGACGTCCTGATCAAAGTTAACTTTTGTCAGGTCCAATTGGACTTTTTCATCCAACGATACTGCAGTTACCTTAGACGTAGCATCTCCAACAACAGAAACCGTCTGAATAGCATCATTCAGCACCCCCTTTAACTGCAATTGTGGTTTTTGTTCATATAGGTAGAGATAGAGGGTTTTTCCATCTTTTGACAAAGCGGACTTCCCGTTGTAATTTTCGAATGGAATACCTGCTCTTGTACCATATATTGCCGAAGCGTGTTTATTCGTCCATCTTCCCAACTGCTTCAAAATATTCATCTGCTCTTCGGGGATGCTACCGTCAGCTTTTGGGCCGATATCCAGGAGGAGGTTTCCACCCATGGAAATACAGTCTACCAAAGTACGGATAATCATATTGGGTGACTTGTATTTCTTGTCAAAAGGCTGATACCCCCAAGAGTCATTCATGGTATAGCAAAGCTCCCAGAATTTAGCATCTGGCCGGCTTACAGGAATCCCCTGTTCAGGAGTCTCGTAATCGCCATGGTGGTTCAAGCGCGAATTAATAATGATATTCGGGTTGTATTTACGTAGAAGTGACATTGTTTCCTTGGACTTCCACTCTTCGGCGCTATGCTCCCAGTCGCCATCAAACCAGATCAATTCAGGTTTATATTGCTGGGATAATTCGCTGAGTTGTTTTTGATAATATTCGACATAGCGGTTCCAACGATTTGGCTCTTTGACAAGTTCGTAACGTTTTCTTGCACGTGTAAATACATCGTAATAAGGATGGCTCCAATCCGGCAGAGAATAATAGAGACCTGTATGCAGTCCCTCCTGCTGAATAGCCTGAACAAATGGTGTAATAACATCCTGTTCGGCAGCGGCATCTTTTAGGGTGGTAATCGCTTTATCCGCCTGAGTATTCCACAAGGAAATCCCATCATGATGTTTCGTTGTAATCACCGTATACTTTGCACCTGCTTGTTTAATCAGTTTAGCCCACTCCTTTGGCTTATAATTTTTGGCCGTAAAACCATCGAGCTGTTTGATGTAATTATCGTGGTTAATATAATTATTGAAGAATGACCAGGACTCGGAGATCCCGTCAACGGAGTAGATTCCCCAATGAATAAAAATCCCTAGCTTGGCGTCTTCAAACCAATCCATTTTTTGAGCTGAAATAGTGTTCTGAGCGCTGACGTTGAAACATGCCGACGCTAAAAGAACAAAAAGAGAAACCTTTTGAAACTTCATAGAGTTAAATTATCGATTACATAACGAGTTTAAGCCAGCAAAATACATATAAATCATTAGAATTTCATTGTGTAAGCGATAAATTACAGCGAAGACGCTCTTGCTAAACCGAATAACTCCTTGATATGATAGGCAGATTCTCAGAACATAGCATTGCAGCGCACAATTATAATTGTATTTCAACGCAAATTTATCTAAGTTTGGCGGGTATGATCGAATTATATACAGACGGGGCATCTAGTGGAAATCCAGGTCCGGGAGGGTATGGAACTATCTTAAGGACTATCTATACAGGCGACAATGAGGCGTTCAAGGGAAAATTAATTGAAAAGGAATTTTCAGGAGGATATAGAAAAACAACAAATAACCGTATGGAACTGATGGCCGTCATCGTAGGGCTCGAAGCATTAAAAAACTTAAACCAACCGGTTACAGTATACTCTGACTCCAAATATGTCATTGATGCCATTGACAAAAAATGGGTATACGGATGGATCCAAAAAGGCTTTGCCGGCAAAAAAAATAAAGACCTGTGGATGCGTTTAATGAATGTTTATAAACTACATAAAGTCAAATTGGTTTGGGTAAAAGGCCATGCTGGCCATCCTTTGAACGAACGTTGTGACCGCTTAGCTGTGGCCGCATCCAAAGATAAGTCCAATTGGAAAATCGACACGGTATTTGAAGTCGAAGAAAACAAGTAGCAAGATAAAATTCAATGGGCGATATTGAGAAATGAGGCAGATAAATTTGGATATTGCTCCAGTTAGCGAAAAGGCACCCGATTCATTGGAACTTGGTGCCTTTTTTATAAAATAATGTAAAGTAAAACGGTTCAACCGTAATCAATCCGAAGCCTAAAACGTCTGTTTCATTGTAAAAGGGTTTGCTTCTTAAAAACGAAATGCTGGTGCGGCGATCTCCTGCACCTTACTTTCCCGAAACTCCTTCATACTACTCGGTTCCTTGCTTTCTAATTCAGCAAAGTCCACCACCCCGTTATCCTTGGCCCAACGAAAATAAGCGGTAGATAGGCGCGATACTACATCGTGATGTTGTGCCGCAATATCTTTTCGTTCGCTCGGATCTAGTTCCAGATCATATAGTTCCCACTTGTAGGATGGCCAGGTGGACACCAACTTCCACTTCCCTATCCGTGCAGCACGGTTTCCAGCCCGCTCCCAAAAAAGACCTTCTTCACGCGTTACGGTATCCTGCTGATTGAACAGCACCGGAAGTAAACTTTTTCCGGGAAGCTTATTTGCCTGATGGCCTTGATATTCCTTGGGATAAATGGCTCCGGCAAGTTCATAGAAGGTTGGCGCCAGATCGATGATATGGCCAGTTCCTTTTTTGATGCCACGGGCGATTTTCCCTGGAAACCAGGCGATAAATGGAGCATTGATCCCACCCTCGTAGGTGTAATCTTTAAATGCCCTGAACGGCGTATTTGATGCATAAGACCAATTTTTACTTTGTGATTCAAATGAACCTACCGTACCCACTGGCCCACTGTTCAATCGGGCGCCATGGAACCAACGGACGAGGTCCTCTGCAGGTGCACCATTATCTGACAGAAACACAATTAAGGTATTGTCTAACTGGCCATTTTCTTTGAGTTTTTGCAACAATTTACCGATTGTCTGATCCAGGCGGTCGACCATCGCAGCGAAAACTTCCATTTTTCTGGCCCACTGCTGTCTTTGATCAAAGGATAAGCGTTCCCAGTCGTAGATATCTTCGTCAGCAATGGAAAGTGTGGTCGTATTGTCAACTATCCCCAGTTCTTTTTGGCGCTTAAACCGTGCCCTACGGATGCTCTCCCAACCTTTATCATAGTATCCCTTATACTTGGCAATATCCTGTGGTAGAGCTACTAAAGGCCAATGCGGTGCCGTATGCGCTAAATATAGGAAGAACGGTTTATCCTGACCCTTGATCTGATCTAGAAAACCTTCGGCCTTCCGATTGATCACTTCCGTAGAAAAAGAACTTTCCAAGGGGTAGCCTGCAGCATCTGTTGCTTCTTTAAATGTCGGGGCTCCTGAATCTGAATTCTTTTCTTCTCTTGGAAAAACGAAATCAAAACCACGGTCCCAAGGCAGGCTCTTGCCTTTACCAGACACATGCCATTTGCCTGATGTCGCGGTGACGTAGCCGTTGGCACGAAGAACTTCGGCAATCGTCAATGATTCAGCATTGAGATAACCTTGGTAAGCCGGTAAGCCCAAATCATTGGAAAAATACCCCACGCCAGCTTTATGCTGGTACTGACCTGTAATCAGGGATGCGCGTGTTGGCGCACAGATGGAGTTATTATAAAATTGTTTTAACCGTATTCCCTCGCTGGCCAGACGATCCAGATTGGGGGTTGCGATCTCCGATCCATAAGCACCCAAATCGGAGTATCCGAGGTCATCGGCAAGAATCAAGATAATATTCGGCTTGTTGCTTTGTGCCACAAGAGCACTTGCACCACCAAAAATAAGGGCAATACATAGTGTTAGTTTTTTCATTTGATAAGAATTTTTATATGTGTTTAGTCTCCACGATAAAGATGAACTCTCTTCACTCGGTACGAATACATCATCAGGGTTTTCATAGCCTATCTTTTATGCCTAGCGAAACTGACTGTTTATTTTCAGCAGTTTATAGTCCACTACCCCATTCTCTTTTGCCCAAAGCTTATAACGCGCTTCGAGATCTTCAACAATTTCCGGGTATTGATCTGCGACATTATTGTTTTCACCCCTGTCCGCATCGATATTGTACAGCTGTGGTTTATTCCCCTCTTTGAATAAAGACACGAGTTTCCATTTACCATACCGTACGGCTTTGTTGCCGGCTCGTTCCCAAAATAATGGAGTCGGACGCTCAACCTGATTTTTATCGGTATGCAATAAGGCTCTCAGACTAATGCCTGGTAAGGGATTGATGGGTAAGTTGCCCTCTTTTGACGGATATTTTGCCTGGGCAAAATCATATAATGTCGGGGCGATATCAATCAGGTGTCCCGTACCTTTCTTAACAACATTGGCTTTCACTTCCTTTGGAAACCAGACAATAAACGGCGCACCGATACCACCTTCATAAGGATTATCTTTATAGCTCCGCAGGGGCGAGTTGCCCGTTTGTGACCAATTGCTATTTTGCATATCATAGGAACCAGGCAACCCTACAGTCTCCGTATTCCGCGAGGTATAGATGCGGTTGCGATCACCGCCTTGTGCGCCGTTATCGGACAAAAAGATGATAATGGTATTCTTGTCTTTTTTCAGTTCCTTCAAGGTTTTTCGCACTTTTCCGATACTCTGGTCGACGCGATCGACCATGGCAGCGAACACCTGCTGTCGACGTTGCCAGTATTGCTGTTCGTCATAGGTGAGCTTGTTCCATTCCTGTACACTTGAATCCTTTGTCGAAATAGGCTGTCCTTTCGGAAAAACTCCACTTTGAACCGCATTTTCATAACGTTTCACACGCAGGCTATCCCAGCCCTGCCGGTATACGCCCTTGTATTTTTGGGTTTCTTCTTCCGGAGCCTGTAAAGGCCAATGTGGTGCGTTAAAGGCGAGATACAGAAAAAACGGTTTTTTATCCTGCTCTTGTTCACGCAGAAAGCCAATTGCCTGATCAGTAATCTCGTCCGTGAGGTAACGTCCTTGCGGTAGATAGAAAGGTTTATTATTTCGATACAAAGGCACGGTAGGATTTTCAGGTCCATTGATTTCATAAAAATTGGAAGCCCCACCCACAAAATTAAAGGAGCGTTCAAAACCACGTTGCGCAGGCCATTGGTCATAATCATCGCCAACATGCCATTTTCCGGAGATAATGGTAGAATAGCCCGCTCCTTTTAGTACTTCCGCCAGCGTCAGCGACTCGTGGTTTAAAAAGCCCTGGTATGCGGGCAGGCCAAGGTTAACATTAAAATACCCCATACCCGCGCGATGTGCATATTGTCCTGTCAATAATGTTGCTCGCGTCGGCGCACAGATCGAATTATTATAAAACTCCTGGAAACGTGTACCCTGTTTTGCCAGCTCCGTCAAATTTGGGGTATGAAAATCTGTTCCGCCATAAGGCGCTATGTCTGAAAAACCCAAGTCGTCAACCAGAATTAATACAATATTTGGTCGTTTGTCCTGTGCAATACTCCTGTTCAGCGCCCAGCTTAGACAAAGTGCGATAAGAATGTATATTGTTTTCATAATTTATGATGTTTTGTAGTACGAATAAAAATAGAGTGTTCCATAACAGCGATACCATCCGTTATTTAGCCAACCAGTCTGGATGTTGAACCAATTTTGGATTCAAATTCAGCTCCCGTTGCGGTGTTGGAAAATGAAGATGTCGCGCTGCAGCATTTGTTTTTCCTGCCGTTTTTAGTTTTGTGATGTAATAGTTTGCTCCACGACGTACCAAGTCAAACCAACGTTGGTACTCATAGACCAATTCCTTGCGTCGTTCCTCAAATACCAGTTCCCGAAAGCTATCTTTGCTTTCCGTATCAGACAGCTTTTCAACGCCAGCGCGTATACGGACGGCATTGATCGCATCACGCGCTTCCTGCGTTGGCCCATTTAACTCATTTTCCGCTTCTGCCAAAATAAGCAGGACCTCAGCATATCGTATGATGGGGGTATTCTTTGAAGACTGTGCCTGGTTGCCGACTACGGTCTGGTCATAATACTTATTGAATTGTGGCTTGGTTAGCGCATAATATTTTCCATCTGTGGGTGATATCATGCCAGTTGTAAATGTTACGGAAAGACGTTTATCAGTCAGCGCAAAGCTCTTGTACAGGCCACCTTCAGCATGTAGGGCATCGGCGTAATCCCCATTGATACCGGGTATATCTGCCGGAGCGGAACGACTGGCCAATGAGTTCCCTTGGTAGCCACTATTTCCTTTAAACTGCGCTGAAAAAATATGTTCAATACCATTTTTTTTATCGATATCGAAGACATCTGAAAAATCCGGAAAAAGTGCATATCCCTCTTTGTCAACCACATCCTTGGCTAACAATTTGGCATTAGTCCAATCCAATCGGGTCAGGTATACCTTGGCCAGGAGGCTTTTAGCCGCACCGGATGTAGCACGACCTTTGTCCGCATCGCCATAATTCTTATAATTCGGGAGACTGGAGGCAGCTTTTAGATCGTTTATAATCTGTGCATAGACTTCGTCTTCTGAAGCTTTTGCCACGTATAATTCTTGTGCTGATAAGCCTTCTGTGGGACGTATGACAAGCGGAACAGGGCCAAACCAGCGCACCAGATTGAAGTAATGTAATGCACGCAAAAATTTAGCTTCGTTGACCAGGCGTTGTTGTACCGTGGCATCGATCTGATTTTGGTTCATCGCTTCGATATTAACGATATTTAGATTTGACGCGTTAATGGCATCATAACTTTGTTTCCAGAGTTGTTCCATCCGATCGTTTGAGGCGTCGTGGGTTAAATTACTGATGGCGCGCACATGGGCATTTCGCGCCCGGGGTCCTGCTTCATAGTCATCTGTTGCCATCTCCACGCCGATCTGGAATAAGCTGTTGTACAACGATTGCCCCGTCTCATACAGTTTTCGATAAGTACCCGTTACTGCGGCCACTGCTTGTCCTTGATTCAGGTAAAACTGTTCGGAAACCAATGCACTTTCGGGCTTCTCGGTCAATTTTGAACAGGAGATTCCTGTTAACAAAACGAACAATAAAGGAATAGAATAATATAATTTTTTCATTGGGATCTGTAAAAATTAGAAGGTTAAGGATATACCAACAGAAACAGACTTAGCAGCTGGATAAATTCCAGCATCCGTACCAATCTGTACGTTGCTACCTGAGGTTACTTCAGGGTCAAATCCCCTGTAGCTAGTCCATGTCAATAGATTTTGTGCAGCCAGGTATAGATTCAAATTCGTAATATGTGCATTTTTCAACCATTCTTTCGGAAAGCTGTAGCCAAATTGCAGCGACTTCAGCCGCGCAAATGCTCCGCTTTCAACAAATTGATTCGAGAATACCGGAGCAGGGTCAAGTTTGGCTCGCGGATATAGCCGGCTTGGATTGTCTTTTGTCCAACGGTTTAGCGCATCAATCGATGCGTTCTGTTGACCGGTAAACATCTCGAGGTTTTGGCGGTTGATATTCAGCAGGTCGTTGCCAACTGTTCCCTGAATCAGGAAAGATAGGTCAAATCCTTTGTAGGAAAGCGTATTACTGATACCAAATATAAAATCAGGCTGCGCGTTGCCGATGATGGTCCGGTCGTTGGCAGTGGTAAACTGGCCATCGCCATTGATATCCTTATACAGGCGATCGCCGGCTTTAGGATTTGCATTCCCGGTCAACGCCCCCTTACCATTCTCTTCACCCGATTGTAGAATACCATCGATAACAGTCCCATAAAAAGTACCCAAAGGTTCTCCAACTTTAATGATATAGTTTCCAGCAACATAAGATGTGGCGCCTTCACCGATAGTTAACACCTTATTTCGGTTAAATGAGACATTTAAATCTGTATTCCAACTGAGGTTTCCCTGTAGATTTTTTGATTTCAGACCGAACTCTAAACCTTTATTTGAAACAGAACCGAAGTTTTGTAGTGAAGTGGCATAACCTGAGGTCCAGGGAATCTCCACATTCAATAAGAGGTCTTTTGTCTTTTTATAATAATAGTCAACAGTAAACTGCAATCGATTTCTCAAAAGTGAAAGGTCAAAACCGGCATCATATTGAAAGGTAGTCTCCCAACCCAGGTTCTTATTCGGCACCCGTTGTGACGCAAATCCTGTGATCACGTTATTTCCAAAGAGGTAATTTAAACTATACAAGGTGGAAAGTGATTGATATTGTCCTATCTCCTGATTTCCGGTTGTGCCGAAGCTAGTGCGTATTTTAAAATCATCAATACCGGGGAAAACCTGTTTAAAAAAGGGCTCGTTTATTATACGCCATGAGAACGCCAATGAGGGGAAATTTCCCCATTTATTGTCAGCGCCAAATCTGGAGCTGCCGTCACGACGTACACTCGCCGAAACATAATATTTATTTGCATAATTATAGTTGACACGCGCCAAATAGGAATGCAACACCCAATTATAGGTATCCGAGGTTGGTCTTGTGAGGATAGAGCCACTCTGCAGGTTATTGAAAAGCAAATCGTCTGTGACAAAATTCTGTGCACCGGCGCTGAACACTTCATTTTTATTTTCCTGCTGTGTAAAACCCAGCAACGCATTGAAATTATGTTGCCCGATAACTCCGGTATAAGTTAAGGTATTCTCATTCAGCCAAGAAGTGCCATTTAAATTTCCCAAACTTGCCTCCCCATTTGATCCCACACCTTCATAGATATAGGACGGAAGATAGAATTTGTCATTGCGGTTATTAAGATCAACCCCAAGAAGCACTTTCGCCTGTAGTCCTTTCAGAATACGGTACTGTGCAAAGGAAGTACCTAAGACACGTAAACCATTTGATGTGTTTGTGGTTTCTTTCAATGTCGCAATAGGATTAGCAAAGATGTTCTCAAAGGGATTGCGTAGGGTGTAATCGCCGTTGGGCTCGTATATTGTAGCCGTAGGCGGCATAATCAGCAGTGCATTTACGATACCTGATGGAGCGATTTGGGCATTTGTCTTATTAATGGATAAATTGGCTCCTACCTGCAAACGATCGAAGGGATTTGCATTGATGTTCGAACGGAATCCCAAACGTCTGAAATCTGTATTTATAATGACGCCTTCCTGATCGAAGTAATTTGCCCCCAGAAAATACTGCACTTTCTCAGCTCCTCCAGACAATGACAATTGATGGTTTTGTATTTTCCCGGTCCGAAAGGCCTCCTTTTGCCAATTTGTTCCTTCCCCTAATTGATCCAGCTCTGTCTGTTTCCGATATTGATTTTGACCCAAACTAGGGTTGGCATCATACAATGCCTCGTTTCGAAGAACGGCAAAATCATGGGCATTTAAGACGTCAATTTTCTTGAGCACACTTTGCGCACCGATACTACCATCATAGTTCAACTGTACATGTCCGGCTTTTCCTTTTTTGGTGGTCACCAAAATGACGCCGTTTGCCCCACGTGAACCATATATTGCTGTCGCTGCAGCGTCTTTTAATACTTCAATACTTTCAATATCCGCAGGATTAATACTGGCCAGGGGATTCACGGGGGTTCCGCTCCCAACACCCGTGCTTTCCGTCTGATTATAGACAGGAAAGCCATCGATGACATATAGCGGTTCATTTCCGCCCTGAACGGATGCACCGCCACGTATACGGATACTCACGCCGCCTCCGGGCTGTCCCGAAGTTTGCGTAACCTGAACACCAGAAATCCCGCCTTTCAGGGTCTGATCGAGAGAAGACACAGGTTGCTTGAGCAGATTTTCCGGCAAGGATGCCACCGCTCCTGTCAAATCACGGCGTTTTTGGGTTCCGTAACCCACGACCACGACCTCCTCCAGATCCTCCGATGAAGGAGAAAGCTCAATAACGGCTGGTGAGGTATTTACGATGATCTTTTTCTTCTGATAACCAACAAAGGTTAAGATAAGCGAAAAAGGTAGTTTCTGCCCTGTGACAAATTGGAATTTACCATTGCGGTCTGTTTTTACACTATGTGTCACAGCTTCCAATTGTATGGTCACTCCTTCAATGGGCTCTTTGGTTGTCGCATCTATTACCGTTCCTATTAGGGACGCGTTGATGATCGGTTGAGGCTGCTGTGCTTGTACCGACGCAAAAGTATACAGCAAAAGCACAGCTAAAATAGCATACGAGAGTACGCTGAAATTTTTCATTGTCAGTTCTATTTAATGTGAATACGAAAACAAGTGCCAACGCCATTGGTACTTTTGTTTTTTAAAACTCGGATTACTTGTTTAATGAAGCATAAACAAGAAAAAAGAAAGTGCTCAACGGCACATTCGCATTCGACAAATAAAAAGGAAGGAATTAGAAATCGGGCTAGTTTCCCAGTTGCTTACAGAAGCGGTTAGATAGTCGTTGTTCATACTTGTTCAAAATTTGTAGTCTAGATTTTATGTTCGTTGCCAACGCCAATTGTTAACGACAGTACAAATATAAAAATAGTTTTCAAAAAGACNNGTCTTTTTGAAAACTATTTTTACAAGTTGAATCCATCTAATCGAATAGTTGTATGGAAAAAAAATGAGCCCGATGTTAAATCGGGCTCATTACTACAGATACGTTAATCCGTTTATTTTTGCGGGGACATATACCATTCGGAATTCCCTATTTTTCGCCGTTCTATTCTCCGCTTTCTTTGGCGGCAAGATATCTTTCTGCTTCAAGCGCTGCCATACAACCAGTACCGGCCGCAGTAATTGCCTGACGGAATATATTGTCCTGTACATCTCCACAGGCAAATACTCCTGGTATATTCGTTGCGGTACTATCTGGCTTAGTAATCAGATATCCTGTTTCGTCCATATCCAATACTCCTGTAAATAATTCCGTATTGGGTTTATGACCGATTGCCACGAAGAAGCCTGTTACGTCCAGATCTTTTTCAGACTGGTCTTTGTTGTTGATGACTCGGATTCCAGTCACTACCTGACCGTCACCTAAAACTTCTTTTGCTTCGGAGTTATAATGCACTTCGATATTTGGCGTGTTCATTACACGGTGTACCATCGCTTTGGAAGCTCTGAATTCATCACGACGCACCAACATATGTACTTTCGAACATAATTTTGCGAGATAAGTTGCCTCTTCTGCAGCAGTGTCGCCGGCACCTACAATCGCAACTTCCTGATTTTTAAAGAAGAAACCATCACACACAGCACACGCTGATACGCCAAAACCGTTATATTTTTGTTCGGATTCCAAGCCCAGCCACTTCGCCGTTGCTCCTGTGGCAATGATCACCGTGTCTGCTGTAACTTGTACTGTTCCGTCTATTTCTACACGATGTACATCACCTGTAAAGTCTACTTTTGTCACATAACCAAAGCGCACGGAAGTTCCGAAGCGTTCAGCTTGCTCCCGTAAATCTTCCATCATAACTGGACCGGTAATCCCTTTTGGGTATCCCGGAAAATTGTCCACTTCTGTTGTTTGTGTCAACTGCCCCCCCGGTACAATACCTGTATAAACTACCGGCTTCATATCCGCACGAGCTGCATAAATTGCTGCAGTATATCCCGCTGGACCTGAACCAATAATCAAACATTGTACATGCTCCACTTCTTGTTTGAATTCCATAATCCTTTTTCTAAGCTATTAATAAAGTTATTTTTTAAATTTATCTTGCAATCCTTTCAGCATGTCCAGCGAGATACTTTGGGGTGCCTCTTCTTTTTGCTGATTGAACTCCTTTTTAGCAGTTTTTTTATCCTCTACCGAATGGGTAGGTGCCGCTTTCGCTTTTTGCTCACTTTTTTCTTTCTTATATCTTATCCAGATATTTTCCAGTACTTTTTTGGTATATAAAGGAAAATCACCATTCTGCATCCAGGCATAATAACTAGGTTCCTGCTCAAATACTTCTACAATGGCCTTACCTTTGTGTTTACCAAAATTAATGGTTTCCAATCCGTCTTCGTTATATACAATCCGTCCGGCAAAATCCACGGGTTTACTTAAGTTTGTAAACTCATGTAATGCAGCCACATCATTGACGACGGGATATGAAACCACGCCATGACGGTCCTCGAATGCGGCGCCCTCATATTTAGTCAATTGCGCTTTCAACACTTCATAGGTAGCGCGCACATCTGCTTCGGCGGTATGCGCATTTTCAAGGTTCTCATCGCAATAGAACCTATAGGCTGCCTTTAATGTACGTTGTTCCATTTGATGGAAGATGTTCTGTACATCAACAAAGGCACGCCCCTCCAAAGAAAAATCTACGCCTGCACGTAAAAACTCTTCCATGAGCATGGGCACGTCAAACTTATTTGAATTATATCCTGCCAAGTCCGACTCACCAATAAAAGCGGCCAATTCTACTGCAATTGCTTTAAATGTTGGCGCATCTTTAATATCTTCGTCACGAATGCCATGGAAAAACGTTGATTCCGCAGGAATCGGTCTTTCTGGATTAATTTTCTTCGTATATACTGTTTCTTCACCACTGGGCATCACTTTCAAAAATGATACTTCTACAATTCGATCGGTCGCAACATTAACTCCTGTCGTCTCCAAATCGAAAAATACCAATGGTCTTTTTAATTTTAATTCCATGCTGGATCGTATGCTTTTTTTAACAAAAACCAAAAATACAAAGTTGGATTTGATTTTTGTAGTCTGTGAAATTTAATTTACAACCGCTTGATGAATCGGTTCGAATTGGTTGAATTTACCCACCACAACCTTTACCATTTGCTCAAAATCAAGGTATTTATCAGCAATATCACGAACTTTTTCGGGCGTCATATTTTTAACTTGCTCCATGTAATAAGAATAATACGTTAGGCTCATGTCGTTCAACAAAACACTCTTGAATTTATCAGCATGAGAAAATATACTCTCCAATGATCCCAATAGAGATCCTTCCATATACGTTTTCACCAAATCAACTTCCTCTTCCGAAGCCAGTGTGGTCTTCAGCAGATTGATCTCCTTCTCTATCTCGACTAAAGTTGCATTGGTTACATCTACACCAACTTCTGTAGCAATGGTTAAGAAACCCGTATGTTTTAACGTGGCCACAGCCGATCCGATACTATAGGTATACCCTTTTTCCTCGCGGATATTGCGCATCAACCTTGAACCAAAAAAACCGCCTAACAGTGTATTAACAAACTGTAGTGCCGGGTAATCCGGATGCGTTCTCGAAATTGTCTGACTTCCCAAACGAATAGCCGATTGTAGCGCATTTTCTTTTTCTTCGTAAGCTAAACCTCTTGACTCCTGAATCAATATGGGACTCGCAGCAAGAACTGCTGCCTCAGGTCCTTGCCACTCAAAGCCAAAGATCTGTTCCAGCTCGTTGATGAGGTCATTAGAAACATTGCCTGAAACAATCAAGGTACAATTATTAGGTACGATTTCTTTGCGATACAGTGCCGTCAATTGCTCACGGTTAATGGCGTCATAATCGTCAAGTTTTGGTGTACGTCCATAACGATTATTTTCACCGAAGATCAGGTTGTAGAACTTGCGTCGCGCCAGGTAGTCATTTTTTTGAATAGATACCTGAAACTTTTGCTTATTATTACGAAGGTAAGTATCGAGCTCCTCCTGCGGAATCGATGCTTCCGTTAAAATATCTTTTACTAAGGGTAACAACACTTTGCTATGTCGATTCAATGTATACAACGACAAAGACGTCACGTCGAAAGAATATTCGGGAACAAGAAATGCACCATAAAAATCGACCTTGTCAGCAATCTCCGCACTTGACATCGTCGTTGTCCCCTCTTTGAGCAATGCACATAATGCACTATTTAGTAGCGGATTTTCATTTTGTTCATCTAGATACTTATTCTCAAAAATCCATTCAATACGGACAAGTTCTTGTTCGGGTGAATGAAACACATATACAGGTAAGCCGTTTGCAAACTGTTTTTTGACTGGTTGCTTCAAGCTTATATGAGCGATTTCGCGGAATTTGGGCGCTTTTGTTCTATCCAACATGACGTATCTCCTCCTCTTGTGCTTTATACATTAATATTGATGCGTTTTCAGGGTTAAAAATAGCTCTTGCTTGCTGTTGCACTTCCTCAGCCGTTACAGCCAGATATTTTGATACTTCTGTATTGATACCGTTGGCGTCACCAAGCAATTCATGGAACGCCAAATTCATTGCCTTATCCAAGATGGACAGCTCAGCAAACACATTTGTCGACTCGATTTTATTTTTTACTTTTTCCAGTTCTGCCTTAGATACCAATTCTTTTTTCAATAAATCGAGCTCTCCCCATACGGCACGTTCCGCTTCTTCCAGTGTTATTCCTTCGGATGGTTTACCTTCGATCACAAACAAGTTATTGTCAATACTACCCATTACGTAGGCATTTAATTCGCTAAAAACCTGCTCCCCTTTCACCAGTCTGCGATACAGTCTCGATGAAGAGCCTCTGGACAGGATATCCGAAAGTAAATCCATGGCAAAATAGCCTTCTTCCAGTCGTGCTGGACCATGAAAAGCCATATAGAGCGCATCTAAAGGTACCGGAGCAAAAGCGGTCTCCCTTCTTAATTCCTGTTGTACAGGCTCCTGTGGCAACTGGCGGTGATATTTTTGACCGGGTTCGATATCGGCAAACCATTTTTCAACCAAAGATTTTACTTCTTCATAATAAACATCTCCCGAAATCACCATAATCGCACTCTGCGGATTATAGTGTAGTTTGAAGAAGGCCTTGACATCCGCCATGGTTGCATCTTCGATATGTTTTAGTTCTTTCCCAATGGTAGCCCAACGATACGGGTGCACCTTATAAGCCAGAGGGCGCAGCTTGAGCCAGGCATCACCATAAGGCTGATTGAGATAGCGTTGTTTAAATTCTTCGCTTACCACATTTCGCTGCACTTCAAGACTCTGTGGTGAGAATGCCAGACTTAACATACGATCGGATTCTAACCACAGTGCAGTCTCCAGGTTGGAAGAAGGCAACGTAATATAGTAATTGGTGATATCATTGCTGGTGAAGGCATTATTCTCTCCGCCGACTTTCTGCAGTTCGGTATCAAAATTAGGGATATTGACGCTACCACCAAACATAAGATGCTCAAACAAATGGGCAAAACCCGTCTGCTCCGGAGACTCATCGCGTGCGCCTACATCGTATAATATGTTCACACAGGCCATTGCCGTGTTATGATCTTCGTGTATCAATACACGAAGTCCGTTTTCTAATGTAAATTTTTGGTATGAAACCATGTAGTTTTTTTTCGATTTTATGAAATCCAGTTAATACCTTTTCGCAGTAAGGACAAGGTCTTGGCTTCTTCGGAGCCTTCTTCAGGTTGATGGTCATATACCCAATTGGCCTGGGATGGTAGACTCATCAATATGGACTCTATGCGACCATTTGTCTCAAGTCCAAATTTAGTACCGGAATCCCAGACTAAATTAAACTCAACGTAACGCCCGCGGCGGATCAATTGCCAATTTTTTTGTGCCTCATCGTACGCCCTATTTCTGTTTCTATCGACCAATGTGGTATAAGTAGGTGCAAAACTACGCCCTAAATCACAGGAAAATGCAAAAATATCCGCCATGGACATTCCTGTTTTCGCCGTATTTAACTTATCGTAGAATACCCCGCCTATTCCACGGGTTTCTTGTCGGTGGCGAATGAAGAAATACTCGTCGGCCCATTTTTTAAATTCATCGTAAAAAGTCGGATTATGTTTATCACAGACCGTTTTTAATTGCTGATGAAAAAACTGGGCGTCCGCTTCATTCACATAGTGTGGCGTCAGGTCAATCCCCCCGCCAAACCAGCGCATCTCCTCATTCAATTCAAAATACCGGATATTCATATGAATAATCGGTACCCAAGGATTATTGGGGTGAATAACAATGGAAACTCCGGTGGCAAAGAAATCATCTTCGTCTACGCCAAAAGCCTTCTTTATGCTCTCAGGTAGTTTCCCGTGCACAGCAGAAAAGTTGACTCCACCTTTTTCCAGGATATTTCCGTTCTGAATAATCCGCGTACGGCCGCCGCCCCCGCCTTCTCTTTCCCATAGTTCTTCCTCAAATCGGGCCGAACCATCCAAACGCTCCAGCGCCTGGCATATTTCATCTTGAATTTCTTTATAAGCTAAAGCAATTGCTTCTTTTGTTATCATTTACTTTATCGCTACGTTTAAGTTAATTTTTCACTCAAAGCTTGAATAATTTTGGATGCGGGTTGATGTGCGTATAAAATCTGATATACGGCATCACAAATAGGTAACTCGACAGCATACTTCTCTGCATATTCCTGAATGCAGGCCGAAGCATAATAACCTTCAGCCACCATATTCATTTCGAGTTGGGCAGATTGCACACTATATCCTTTGCCGATCATATTCCCAAATGTTCTGTTGCGGCTGAACTGTGAATATGCTGTGACCAACAAGTCGCCTAAGTAAGCAGAGGTATTGACATCCCGGGACGTGTCCCCATCTACTTTAGCGACAAACCGGCGCATCTCCCGAATGGCATTGGAAACCAGTACCGCCTGAAAGTTATCGCCATAGCCCAAGCCATGACATATACCGCCTGCAAGGGCATAAATATTCTTTAATACGGCCCCAAACTCTATTCCTATAATATCTTCCGAAAGGATCGTTTTTATAACCCGAGAAGATAAAAGCGAAGCAACCAAGGCAGCATTATCGAGATTTTTGCAGCCAAATGTCAGGTAAGACAGCTTACCCAGCGCCACTTCTTCGGCATGACAAGGACCACCTACCACACAGATCTGCCTTATATCGATGTCATAGCGCTGTTCCAAAAACTCACCGATGATCAAGTTATCCTTAGGAATAATCCCCTTGATGGCTGATACTACTATTTTATCTTTGAAATCTTCCTTGGTGATACCACTCAATGCATCTTTTAAATAGGCAGCCGGCGTATTTAAAATAACAATATCTGAATTGGCAACTACATTTTTTGCATTGGTATCAATGCTGGTAATACTCAAATCGACAGCAACGCCACTCAAATAGGTTGGGTTGTGTTTAAACTTTTGAATATATTCTGCATCTTCCTCTTTTCTAATCCACCAAAAAATATGTTTGTCTTGGTCATTTTCGCATAGCATCTTGATCATCGCCGTCGCCCAGCTCCCGCTACCTATTATACCAATCTTTTTCCCCTGCATGTTTTTAATTTGTTTTCGAAAGCAAATATACTTATTTACTGCTTAGATATGCGATTACATCGGGAGATATGATACTTTAGTTACTTTTAGAAGGGAGAAAATTTTGCCAAAAACCTTTCTCAATGCCTACAAAATGGGCACCGCCCTCCTGTTTAATAGGATAAATATGAATAAAGTCATGTTGAGCAGGGGCCCCTTTTCCCGTCACAAGATCAAATTCATGCCGATGAAAGGGACAGATTACTTTGCCCCGCTCACACCAGCCGTTTTTTAAGGGAGCTCCCGCATGCGGACATTTTCTGGAAAATGCATGCAATTGCTCTTCAAACCAAGTCAGGCAAATGGTTTTTCCGCCAAACTTATGTTCGGTTATCCCCTTATCCTTTAAAAATTGGGCCTCATCAATTTTGTACCACTGAAGCATACCACAAGATAGTTAAAAATTACAGTGAATTTTCTATCTTTGTGCAATTTCAAAAATTTGCACTATATATGGCTTTACAATGCGGTATCGTAGGTTTACCAAACGTTGGTAAATCAACATTATTTAACTGTCTGTCGAATGCGAAAGCACAGGCAGCAAACTTTCCATTTTGTACAATTGAACCAAATGTTGGGGTAATTACCGTACCGGATGCCCGTCTAAATAAATTAGCTGAGTTAGTCAATCCACAACGTATCGTTCCCAATACCATTGAAATCGTCGATATCGCGGGATTGGTGAAGGGAGCGTCAAAAGGAGAAGGATTAGGGAACCAGTTCTTAGGAAATATTCGTACCACAAATGCGATCATTCACGTTTTGAGATGTTTTGATGATGGAAATGTCATTCATGTGGATGGTTCTGTAGATCCGATCAGAGATAAAGAAATCATCGATACAGAATTGCAGCTAAAGGATTTGGATACCGTGGTAAAACGTATCCAAAAAGTAGAGAAAATGGCAAAAACTGGCGGTGATAAAGATGCAAAAAAGACTTTTGATATACTTTCCGTTGTCAAAGAACATTTGGAATCAGGTAAATCAGCACGTACAGCTCCGATTGAAGCCGAAGATTTTGAATTTATTCAAGACTTGGCTTTATTAACAGCGAAACCTGTACTGTATGTATGTAATGTCGACGAAGGATCTGTCAATACAGGTAATACTTATGTGGAGCGTGTAAAAGAAGCGGTCAAAGATGAGAAAGCCGAAGTCTTGATCATATCCGCTCAAATTGAATCTGAAATTGCGCAATTAGAGAGCTATGAAGAACGCAAGATGTTTTTGGATGATCTTGGTTTGGAAGAATCCGGTGTTCACAAATTGATTAGAGCGGCCTATTCACTATTGAATTTAGCTACCTACTTTACTGCTGGTGTTCAGGAAGTACGCGCTTGGACGATTGAAAACGGTTTTACTGCCCCTCAGGCAGCAGGTGTTATTCACACGGACTTTGAGAAAGGATTTATTCGCGCTGAGGTGATCAAATACGACGACTTTGTTACTTTAGGTTCAGAAAGTGCTGTAAAAGAGGCTGGGAAATTAGCCGTAGAGGGAAAAACTTATATCGTGCAAGATGGAGACATTATGCACTTCCGTTTTAACGTATAAAACTAGCTGATTAATTCATCAGGCTGGAAAAACCGGAGTCCGAAATTACCTTTTCGAACTCCGGTTTTTTCTTTCATATCCGACATTCCTGCTATCGTTCAGCTGTAACAAAAGTGAATCCATGTGTCTTGCAACTTCACGAATCCTTGTTCAGCTTTTTTTAACGAAAAACACGCCATCCATTGCTATTTAACAAAATAACGATGTTCGATTACTTCCACCTTTTTAACATCCTTATCTTCCAGCATTTTTTTTACGTCACAATGCCCCGTCACGCCACGATAAATTAGTGTCCCGCCAAGTGTCAAACCCGAAATCCCCGTCAGTGGTGATTTAAAAAGCTTTTTAACTCCCAACCCTAAAATAAAGCCACCGGCAATTACAGATAATACACGTTCGGAAGCTCCAATATTCTCTTCAATACAGTCATCCTTTATCTTAGCTTTAATCTTGTCAAATGCAAATGTCAATAGGTTACTCATAATTATCTATATTTAAGTATTGTTTCTTAATGTAAACAAATGATGCCCCAAAAAAGTTTACATATAGAATAATAGTTTTTTATGTGATTTCTCCGATCACATCGCTTATATTCGTATTTATCAAATTCAATGTCCATGCAAGTCAAAAAATATTCCGGTGAATTAGTACCTTTTAACGGTGAGGCCTTAAAGCACTCTCTTTCCCGTTCGGGAGCAAATATGGAGCAGGTAAACCAAGTATACACTCGTGTTATCAGTGAAATATATGATGGTATTTCCACGAGGGAGTTGTATCAACTGGCCTTCGATACGCTAAAAACAGTTCGTAGCTCATTTGCTGCACGCTACAGCCTAAAGAAGGCACTACGCGATCTGGGACCAGAGGGTTTTTATTTTGAAAAATATATTGCACATCTGCTGCGCTCCATCGGTTACGAAAGCACCACCGGACAAACGGTACAGGGGCATGCCGTTTCCCACGAGTTGGATGTCGTCGCGTATAAGGATGGTAAATTAATGACAGCAGAATGTAAATTTAGAAATGATATTGATGCTAAGATTTCCGTCACCACAGCCATGTATTACCTGTCAAGATTTAAAGATATCAGCGGGATTGATTACGAGTTTTTCGGTAAAAAATTGCAATTTCAGGAAGGCTGGTTGATTACAAACGCCTATTTTACAACAGATTCCATTGATTTTGCAGAGTATTATGGCATCAATCTGCTATCCTGGGATTATCCAAAAGAAAATAGCATCAAAAGAAGAGTCGACAAGGCGGTCTTTTACCCTATCACCTGTTTGACGACGCTTTCGGACCTGGAGGAACAGCAGCTATTAAAAAATCAGGTGATCCTCGTAAAAGATATTGTAAGCAGTCCTGAAAAACTTGATTTTCTAGGACTCAACAAAGACAGAAAAGAAAAAGTTCTTAAAGAAGCCCGTGAATTATTAGACTATAAGGTAGAAGAAGAATATTAATAGCATCAAGCTGAAAAGTAATAAGCCATACATTTCGCTAGGTATGGCTTATTTTTTCTTTAAAATGATATTATTGCGTTAGCGCAACCGGATAATAAATCTTTCCATAGCGGGAAAACTCACTTAGATCTGTTTTTTCCCAGAAAATACCATAAATGGCAGCACCAGAGCCGGACATGGAGGCATATATCGCCCCTTTCTGATACAATGCTTCTTTGATCTCTTTCAATAAAGGATGGTTATCAAAAATATCATCTTCAAAATCATTTCGAATCAGGAACTTCCACTCCTGAATGGGTAAACGGATCGCTTCCTCCAGGTTGACATCCGAAGCCTTTGGCTTCACACCCTTGTACGCCTCAGCAGTTGAGATATGAATATCAGGCATAATAACGGCGATATAGTATTCACTTAGGTCAAGCGATACCGTCTTAAAATCTGTCCCGATTCCAGTCGCAAATACAGGCGTATTTCCAATAAAGAATGGGCAATCCGCGCCTAATTGTGCTGCATATTCTTTTAATTGTAGGTCTGTTAAGTTTAATTTAAACAATTCATTAAGCCCTTTCAAGACAAAAGATGCATCTGCAGATCCTCCTCCAAGCCCAGCTCCGATCGGAATCTGTTTGATTAAATCAATCGTGACGGAAGGAATATCAAATTCTTTTTTTAACAGCGCATGAGCCCGTAAGCAGAGATTGTCGGCTTGATCTCCGGGGATACGTTCCCCCTGAACTGTCAATGTCGATTGTTCCTTATCTGTCTCCAACAGCTCTATAATGTCATAGAGCGGTAGCGGATAGAATACACTATTCAATTCATGGTAACCGTCTGTCCGCTTGGCAATCACTTGCAGTCCAATATTTATTTTAGCATTTGCGAAGAGTATCATGTGATATCGTCTAAATCAACAGTTATATTCTGTATTAATAGCTCACTAGTGAACAGATTGTATCACTAAAGCGAGATAACCGGCCTTTTGCTTTGAGAAAGTCCAATGAGATAATGAAGCTATAGGCAGCGATCACTCCGCCCAATTTTTCAATAAGCTTACTAGCCGCCACAACAGTTCCTCCTGTTGCCAAAAGATCATCATGGATCAAAATACGACTCCCCCGCTCAAAGGCATCCTCATGAATCTCAATGGTTGCCTGACCATATTCCAGTGCATAAGATTCAGAAATCGTTTTAAAGGGTAATTTGCCTTGTTTACGGATCGGAATAAAAGGTAAGCCCAATCGGTTGGCCAGTAAAAATCCAAAAAGAAATCCGCGGCTTTCAATACCCGCAATGGCATCAATTTCTATTCCTTGAAGTTGGTCAATAATCGCGTCGATCATTTCATTGCATAGCGCAGCATCTTTCAACAAGGGGGTAATATCTTTAAATACAATACCCGGTTTAGGAAAATCCACTATATCCCGGATTTCCAATTTCAATTTATCTTGAATCATTCTCAAATATTAAATACGGCGCGATTTTAGCAATAGCAAGATCTGAAAGCGTACCTATCTTGGTAAGATCCTCTATATTAGTGTAATTACCATGTTGATCACGGTAATTGACTATTAATTTCGCATCCTTCGGGCTAAGATACGGATGTTTGCCCAATGAATTCGCATCAATCTGGTTAATATTGATTTTTTTGATTCCTTCTAAATTAGACACCATAACGTTATCCTTAATCAGGTCATATGTTTCGGAAGTGACACCATACACTTCTTTCAATTGCTCTATACGACAAAAACCTCCAAGTACTTCCTTATATTTTAATATACGCTTAGAAAGGATAGCCCCGATCCCCTTCAAACTCATCAATGCATTTGTATCACAGGTATTGATATCTATTTGTTCAGCTTTATTGGTTTCAAATTTATCATACAATAAGGTCGTTTTATCTGTTCCATTTTCTGTTACGGCTTCCTTTTTTATACGAATATATGGTTCAAGTTTGCTATACAGTTGTTCATTGATCGAGTACATCTTTTTGACATCGCTTTTCTCTTTAAAACGACCGCCTTTTCTTTCGTAATTCTTGATCACTGCAATTTGCTTGGCAGACAGTCCGAGTTTCTGCCAATCATCCGGAGGTAAATTATTGGGGTCAAAATAGAATAGCTTCGTACTCCTTTCTTTACTTTCGGCACCCGGTTCTACTACAGCTACTTTCTTTTCCAAATCAACATCGGCACCAGAATATTTCTTATTTTGATAATCAACAAGACCGGTTGAGTCATGAAAGGACTGTTCAAAAACCCGCACCTGATGTGCTATTGGATCCTTTTTATCATTCCGACGAACCAAAGAATACACAATACTAAACAAAATGATTAACACCAATACAACAAAAAAACCATTTTGCTCTGTTTTATTAAATCTCAAATAAGTCCATAGCCTTTTCATAAGCCGTTAATGGTTTGGTTTTATAAATTTAATAAATTAGAAGGAAAATAAAAAGGGAGATGTTTAAAAAACACCTCCCTTTGTTAAATATTAATACCGTTATAATTTTATAGTGCCGATTTATCTACTTTTTCCACTTTACTTCCATCTTTTAAAGTTTTGGAAATAGCGTCAAATGGCCGAGAAACAACCTGATCTCCCTTTTTCAGCCCCGTAAGGATAATAATGTTCTTATCATCTTGGATCCCCGTTTTAACTGGCACTTGTTTGACAGCTTCACCGTTTAAGATAAATACATATTCTTGTATTTTCTTATTTGTATTGGTCGAATCTTTATCATCGGATCTTACAGTAACAGACTGTATGGGCACGACCAAACCTTTCGCATGTTTTGTGAAAATCTGTACAGTAGCAGATAATCCCGGCTTGAAAGGAGAAGCTACGTTCTCTTTAACCAAATCTTGATAAGATTCTGCGCTAATGCGAACCTTTACGTTAAAATTTGTGACTTGATCTGTAGAAGATGTTGCTGCAGTTGTCGTTGCTATATTTTTTGATGAACTTGCGATTTCCGTAACAATACCTTTGAACTTTCTATCTTGAAAAGCATCCACTTCGATTTCGGCTTGATTTCCCACTCTCACGTTATTGATATCGTTCTCGTTGACATCCACATTTACCTCCATCGAAGACATATTGGCGATACGCATAATTTCAGTACCTGCCATCTGCGCCGTTCCAACGACACGTTCACCTTGCTCTATGGACAATAAAGAAATAATACCATCCGTTGGCGCATAAATCGTTGTTCGGTTGAGGTTGTCCTGCGCTTCCTTGACAGAGGCTTGAGATTGATCGATACCATATCTGGTCGATCGGACAGTCTCCCTTTGTGCCTGGATAGCTGCAAGAGTCGAAAAGTATTCCGAAGAACTCTTATCCATTTCAGCTGCTGAAATAACTCTTTTTTCAAAAAGTTCCTGGTTTCTCTTGTACGTTGCCGCTACATTTTTGAAATTTTCCTCCTGTTGTTTGAGTTGTTGTTGTGCCGCAGCCAGATTCGCACGCTGCGAATTCATTGCTGCTACAGAGCGATCGTATCCAGATTGCAAGATATCCGGTTTGATCCGACAGAGTACCTGTCCTTTTTTTACAAAGTCACCTTCTTTGATATTCAGTTCTACAACCTCACCCGAAACCTCAGAACTCAGCTTAACTTCTATTTCAGGTTGTATTTTCCCGCTGGCAGATACCAATTCATCCACATCCATATCATTTACCACATCTACAGCGACTTTGGTTATATCCCCTTTTCCAAACCAGCCGGCCTTAAAGCCGACAAAAACAAAAATTGCCAGAAGCGCTACTACTATTAATAGAATCTTTACTACACTACGTTTTTTCTTTGCCATTGCCTTTGTTAATCAAATAGGTTAATTGTTGTCGAATTGAATTGGATTTCCTAAGTAATAATCAATAATCTTAGATCTGAATATTACGTTATATTTTGCCTGAATTAAGTCAAATTCAGCTTTGTTACGTTCAGTCTGCGCGGTAAACAGTTCCAATGAATTTGCCATACCAATATCGTATCGTTCTTTAGTTGCTTTGTAAGCTGTTTCGGCGCTTTCGAATGCAGCCGTTGCCGAAGTGTATTTTTGCTTGGCAGCATTGACGTCCAATACTGCTTGGTTAACAGCTTTATTTAAATTATTTTTTGCCAATTGCTCTGCTGCTTCAGCCTGTTTTAAGCCAATCTTAGCTTTTGCAACATTGACCTTATTCTGGTTTTTGGAAAAAATTGGAACAGTAAGTGATAAACCGGTAAAAAATGATTTGTTTTCCGATATTTGTGTGCTAAAAGGTACACGGTATCTCGTTTTGATATCTAATGGATCTGTTTGCCTAGTTGTTGCCGAAGAATAATTTGTACCATAGCTCACACTCAAATTGAGTGCTGGATAATACCCCCCTTTGGCGATATCAATTTGTTTTAATGCTGCATCCTTATCCAAAGCAGATTTATGGATATCTGGTTGTCGCGTTAATGCTTTTTGATATACATCCATGGCATTTTTATCTTCTGCATTCACTAAGACAGCTTCTAAACTTGGACGTTCGAGAGAAATAACAGTTTCAGAAGGCATTTCCATCAATTGTTTCAAAGTTAACAGTGACATTTCATATGAATTCTTTAAATTGACTTTATTCAATTCGTTTGAAGCAACCTGATTCTTTGACTTTGCGAGATCAGCGATAGTCTTATTTCCAACAGAAAATTGAATAGAATCTAACAAAAATTGTTGTTTCGATAAGGCAATCTGATCCTCACTAGCCACCATCAACTCATGGTTTGTAATGGCTTCCAAATAATTCACTAAGACATTTAAAACAAGGTCATTTTTAATCTTATCCACCTGTGTAGCAGCAGACTCCAACTGCAATTTATTAACCTTTATTTGATTGACCTGTTGAAAACCTTGAAATATGTTCACTTGGGATCCTATGGACCCATTGGTTGTTCTGGTCCAAGCATTGTTGACAATTTGCGCCGAAGTCAAATCGAAGGCAAAGCCGTAACGGAAATTTTGATCAACAGAAGCACCTAAGTCTGGTAATAAATTACTTTTGGCTTGAAACAAGTCCTGCGCAGCGAGATCTTTGCTCAACTCGGCTTGCTTTATTTGGACATTACGTTCCAATGTCATGCGTATGGCCTCGGCTACCCCAACGACCTGCTGGGCTTGGATCAGGTTGTTCGTTCCCAGAAAAAAACCAGTAAAAATTACTGCAGAATAATAAAATCTTTTCATGTTCATATGTAGAACCATACAATTTTTATAGATTTGAACTTCATTTATCGGTTATGTATTTTGTCAAATCCCCTTTTTTCCTGCGTTGGCTTTATCCCAGATCGATCTGGCATATGCCGAGGTCGGAAAAAAAAGTCTATCTCACGTTTGATGATGGTCCAATTCCTGAAATTACACCTTTTATACTCGATATCCTAAAAAAATATCAGGTCAAGGCAACATTTTTTTGTGTTGGTGAAAATATTAAAAAAAATCCACATTTGTTCCAAAGAATTTTACAAGAAGGACATCAAGTTGGCAACCATACCTACAATCATCTCAAAGGCTGGGATATAGATGATGATTCCTATATTAATAATGTAGCTCAATGTCAGGAACTAACACAAACGGACCTCTTTCGGCCTCCTTATGCCAAAGCAAAAAAATCACAGCTCAAAAAGTTATACAACAATTATCGCGTGGTGATGTGGGATGTCATGTCCGGAGATTTTGATCAAAGTTTAAGTCCCGAAAAATGCCTTCAGAACGTCATTCCCAATATACAGAATGGCTCTGTTATTATCTTTCATGACAATATCAAAGCCATTCCCCGTGTTGAATATGCGCTACCTAAAACGATCGAATTTCTCCTGGCAAATCAATACCAAATAGAAAGATTCGAATGAAGATTATGGTCTGGTTCTTGACAACACCACTTCAGATTCATAATATTTTCCGACACTGACGCTGAAGTATCCCAAGACGTTATTAGACAGATTTGAAATTGGATTCGAAGGTGAGGCCGCTCCGGGATTGATCATCTGAAAGCTATTCCAATAATTGTATGCACCGACATCAATGCATTGACGCAAAATACGGACGCGATCTCCGAGTTTAAGATCTCTATCCCGATCAATAATATCGTGCTGTACTTGCAGTCCATTATTATACTTATCATCAAATACATCAATAAAACGTAATTCTCCTCCGTTTACGGACATCTTGTACTTGTAGTAGTTTCCCTTCTCCGGCGGATCATTAAAGACTAAAGTTGGATAATAAATGGTATCTGTAAATATGATGCGCTCCGATAGGCCGATCGAATCAACATCAACATAGCTCGGCACTGTCGAAGTTCCTTCAATTTCTTTTCCATCGGCAGTCTTTACATACAGTTGATAGCTGGCCTTTTCCTGTAATCGCAATGTCTTATTGGTATACACGCCATTTGCACTGGGCGAAAAGGTATAAATCCGATTATTTTGCAGGCTTCTTACGAAGACTTCCGCGTCTGTTATGGGGGCCAACATAGATTCCTTTAGACCGACTACTTTTTGTATGCTGATCTCATGTTGTTGGTCTGACACCATCAGGTCTGCCGTAATTACAATCTGCCCCGTATTTTCGGGCAGGTTAAGGTCAATTTTATCTTCACAACTGACCAAGGTTATCCAGGTTAAGGCTATTAATGCCAATATCTTTCTCATGTTGTGCTAAAATTTAAAGTTCCAGGTGACTGAAGGTATTGTGCCAAATAATGCAATCCTATAAATTTCGGTTATATTGGATTGTCCTTCTTTCTCCCTAAAGTCAATCAAATAAGCATTTTTGCGATTATAGGCATTATAAATCCCGAAAGATAAACTGGAATACGTATTTTTTGTACGTTTGATATCATAGGTCGCAGCAAGGTCTAAACGATGATATGCAGGCATACGTTGGCCATTTCGCTTATCATAGTAGAAGATCGTCCTATCATCAACAAAATATTTTCCGGCAGGCATTGTTACGGCATCACCGGTATAATAGACAAAGTTTGCACTTAGATTCCATTTGGGATTCAATTGATACTGTGCCACGACAGCGATGTTATGGGTTTTATCCTGACGCGCGTTAAACCATTGCCCATCATTGATCTGTTCAAACTGTCTTTCACTTTTGGATAGCGTATAGCTGATCCAGCCATTCAACCGCCCCAGTCGTTTCTTTATAAACCACTCGACACCATACGCCCTGCCTTTTCCAAATAAGAGCTCCCCATCCAAAAGTTCATTGGCCTGGAGATCGGCCCCATTCCTATAGTCGATCTGATTTTTAAGGTCTCTGTAATAACCCTCTACAGAAAATTCATATCGATTGGACACGAAATTCCTGAAATAGCCCAGCGAATACTGGTTAGACAACTGCGGTTTGATGGTATTATTGCTCAATACATATTGATCTGTCGGGAGACTACTTGTTGTATTGCTCAACTGATGCAAATACTGAACATTCGTATTATACGAAGCTTTGAATGTTGTCGATTCATTCAAGGCGTAGTTAAGGGAAATACGGGGTTCTAGATAGATATATTTTTTTCCCATCTCCCCACGGCCAACATAAGTGGAATCGACCGCTTCTCCGGCATTGTCAAATGTATAGAAGGTGCCGGGTCCTAAAGTTGCGTAGGCTGTTGCTCTAACACCGTAATTCAATTTAAGCTTATCATTTATCGACCAGTCATCAGAGATATAAGCAGCAATGTCCAGCCCCTTGCGATGCTGAATACGCAATGAATTTACCTTAGAATCTTCACCGGCTTCAATACTTGCCGGACGGATTTCCTGTAACGCTGCCTGCAGACCAAACTTTAAATTGTGACGGTCCGAAAGACTGTACTGAAAATCCTGTTTAAAATTATAGTTGAATATATCGGAACGAATCTTAAAATTATTGTCGTCTTCAATCTTCACTTGATAATTAAATTTACTGAATATCAATGTAGTATTACTAAATAGGCGATTGCTCCAGACGTGATTCCAACGCATGGTTCCCGTCGCATTTCCCCAATTGAAATCAAATAAATCATGATAGGCCATTGCATCTTTACCAAAATATCCCGATAAGTAAAGGGTATTTTTATCGTCGACCCGATAATTTAGCTTGGCATTGAGATCATAGAAAAATAAAGCACTCTTTTTAATATTTTCATCGCTTGAAAGTTTCAGGAATAAATCAGCGTAGGTGCGTCTGCCAGAGATCATAAAAGAGCTTTTTCCTTTCTGTATAGGCCCCTCGACCTTAAGTCGCGACGCGATCAGCCCTAATCCTCCTTCCACATTAAAATGCTGATTATTCCCATCCAGTGTTGTTATTTCCATGACTGAGGAGATTTTGCCGCCATACTGCGCCGGCACACCGCCCTTATAAAAATTGACATCTTTGATGGCATCCGAATTAAATGTCGAAAAGAAACCAAAAAGGTGCGAACTGTTGTAAACCGGAGCCTCATCCAACAAGATCAGATTTTGGTCTCCCCCCCCGCCACGAACATAAAAGTTACTACTTCCTTCTCCGCCGCTTGTCACCCCCGGAAACAATTGAATCGTCTTTAAAATATCCTTTTCGCCAAATAATACAGGTACTTTTTCAATCTCCTTGGGGCTAAACTGTGTCAGACCCGGCGTAAGGTCTTTGATTGATTTTCTCCGATTTCCGGTGACAACAACCTCAGCCAATTGGCTTTCTTCCGGCACCAGTTGCACAATATAAGTGGAGTCCTTTCCCACCTGAACGGGCAAAACTTTTGTTCGGTATCCCATGGAAGAAACTTCCAGAAAAGTATCCTGTCCACGTAAGGATAAACTAAAGAATCCATATTTATTGGAAGCCGTAGATCTTTTTTCGGCTTCATTACGGACCAAAGCACCGATGATATTTTCACCACTGATACTATCTCTGATAAATCCTGATATAGATTTAGATTGTTGACCATAGGATTGCTGTGCGCAAAACAAAATAGAAGAAAAATAAAAAACAACCTTTATAGGTTTAAGCATAGCAGACTGAATTCAAAAATTTGTTGAAAATAATAAAAAAGCCTTACAATTTGTAAGGCTTAATAATAAGTTTATAATTTGTTAGTCAAGATCTTCTAGAAACAAAAATAGTATTTTATTCATTTAAGCCAAATATTTATCTATTTTTCTTTTTATTTTTTTTCTGGCTGACTGAAAAAATCATTAAAAAAGGCCATTTGATAGATAATGGAGCGTGACCAATACGTCCAGTTATGCCCCCCCTCACTTGTAACAAAGGTATGATTAATGTTGTGGTACATGAGTTTATCGTGAAGTGCAACATTGACAGGATAGAAAAAATCTTCCTTTCCACAATCAATAATCAGACGAAGTTGATTGTTCACTAATTTGGGAATCATATTGATCACCACGCGATCATCCCAGGCCTGGGTCGAATCGGCGTAATTCCCGATACGGTCCTTAATTTCCCAGTTTAGGGGAAAGGGTCTGAAATCCACTCCGCCGGCGGTACTGCCTGCAGCACCATAAAGCTCCTGATGCTTAATTGCAAGTGACAAGGCTCCATGTCCCCCCATGCTAAGTCCTGTAATCGCCCTTCCTCTTCGGTCTTGAACTGTGGCGTAATGTCCATCTATATAATCAATCAGTTCTTTGGAAACAAATGTCTCGTATTGATAATTTCGATCATTTGTGATATCCCAATACCAACTTCCAAATCCCCCATCCGGACAAACAACCATATATCCATATTGGTCAGCCAGAGCAGCGACATTGGAGTTCTTCACCCAATTGCTATAATTGCCCGAATATCCATGAAGTAAATAGAGCACCGGATATTTGGTACGTTCCGAATATCCCTTGGGAAGAATAACGACAGTTTTAATAACTTTGTCCATGCGCTGACTTCGGATCGCTAAAGTATCGACTTTTGCAGCTTTACTGGCTATACAAAAACAACATAAGGCAATTGATAAAACTAATAATTGTTTTAAATTCATGAAATAATGAACTGGGCTGTTCTTTCTATTCCATTTATTCCGTGCTGTAGCACCCATCTGTTTCACTAAAAAAAGTTTGTTATTTATCATTTGATTTAGGATTTTTTCCGAAATAATAAAGATAGGATTTTAAACCGAATGGACGCTCACTGATGGTATAAAAACCCGTCCCATCCTTATCGAATGCGATGGCCTCCCCCTGAGGTTCTACCGAATAAGGCACTTCAATCGGTTTCGATTGAAGCGTTTCGCCCCATGATTCACCCGGCTTCCTTTTCCAATAAAAAATAGTTGTAATGTTCTTGATAAGCAGCTCTTTTCCTGTAGGGTCTATCGCCGCAGCTGTAGCGAAAGTAAAGGGGAGTTCAGCCACTTTACTTAACGTGAAATACTGTTGTTTTCTATTTCGGAAAACTGGCGCGCTATATACAGTCGATTGAAATTCGCGCTTCGAAACCACATACAAGGTATTATCTGTTGGATCAACCATGATAGATTCCGCATCCAACCGTTTCTGCCCCGGAAATTTAACAAATATGGTTTTGATATTTTTCTTTGATATCAGTGACGAATCGCTAACTGAAGGTTCAGGAAACACATAAAGGCACGCCCAAGTCCGCTTCCCGAGATTATTTCCAATATCTGCTAAAACGAGGTAATTTTTATCTGCAATTTTAACACGGTCAATATCTTCACAATCAATTACATCTATTCCTTCCAGTGAAAAGCTTTTGATCAACTTTGCTTGACGATCGATCAAATAGATGTTTGAACCATCGCCACTATCGTTATGAACCCAAAAGGTTCCTTCCTCATGGGCGGCTACAATACCCGACACTTCTTTTAGCCCCGGATCCGTCAATTCACCTAGCGGGACTTGTGTTTTAAAATAATCCTTGTTATTTTGGGCATATATCCGCAAGCCGGACAGAAAAAGTACGATGACTAACAGTACTTTTGTTCGTGCAATATTCATGTTTAAAGATACGTTTTTATTGATATTTAATGCCCATTATGAAGAAATCCCTGAAATCCAGCTTATTTTTTATGCTCTTATTTCTATTCCCGTACGGTTTATATGCACAAATCAGCACGTTTCGGATAAAAGTTAAATCTGGGCTAGAAAGTACACCACCCTATCTCGTAAAGTATTACAATAGCAAAGACTGGGAAAAATTCTATGCAGAAATACAACAGTTTAACTACAATGCCAACTTTGAATACACGATTCGGGTAAAAAAAACGCAGACCGCGCACAAATCAATCTATTCACTGGCGAAAATCATCAGCAAATCCAAAACCAAAAACGCGGAAATTGCCATTTGGGATGTTGCCGAGAATTATGTAAATAATCCAACTTCGGGAAAATTAAACTGCCTCCAGGTGAAATCCATAAAGAAAAATAAATGGGAATATATTTCTAATCCGATCCTCGGTTTTGATTACCAGGAGCAATATCGTTACCGTATCAAAGTAAAGCAAACGAAAGCAAGAGACACCGACAGTATGCAATATGAATTACTTGATATTATTTCCAAAGAAAAGGTCACCGGGCTACCCAGTGTGGCTTCATTTCTCGCCAGATTCCGGTGGAATTTACTGCAATTAAATGGCAAAGATGTTTCAAACAACAAAGCCAACATTGGTTTCGATGCAAAAAATGGCACCATCGCCGGATCGACCGGATGTAATAATTTTTGGGGTAATTTTAGTATTAAAGGCAATTTGATCAGCTTCCCGCATCTCGCCAGTACGATGAAATCCTGCAACGGAGCCAATATTGAAAATGATTTCTTTGCAGTGGTGGAGCAAAAGCAGCTTCAATTTGACATCGCCGAGCAGACATTAAACTTTTATATTGATGGAAAATTAGTTATGATCTTCGGGTTGGAGCGTGAATAAGAAAATACCCGAAGCCTGGGGGACTTCGGGTATTTTAGCCATATTATTAACCTATTTTATGAAAAGTATTTATGCCATTTGGAAATGACATAAACAAATATGTGAAATAAAGCGGAAAGATTCGAAAGCTCAGCCTTATTTTAACATAATTTTAACATTTTAAAAATATTGAGAAAAATCAGCATAAAAATGATATTTTATCAGCCATATGCTCCTATAGAATGTATTATCTTAAGCTTTTAAACCATAACGATGATCAAGACATTTTTTACGACAACATCTTTGTTTCTGGCGACGACACTTATTGCGCAAAAGAATCCAGTTTTAAATGGTAATTATGCCGATCCTGAGGGAATTATTTATGATGACAAATATTGGATTTTCCCGACCTATTCAGCCCCCTATGAAGAACAGCTATTTTTTGATGCATTTTCTTCTTCGGATTTAGCACATTGGGAAAAACATCCGCGGGTACTCCAAAATACACAAGTAAAATGGGCCGAGAAAGCGATGTGGGCGCCCGCCGTACTTGAAAATAACGGTAAATATTATTTGTTCTTTAGTGCTAACGACGTACATGAAGGGGAAATCGGCGGAATTGGCGTGGCTGTAGCGGACAAACCTGAAGGCCCTTATACAGATCTCCTAGGAAAACCATTGATAAATGATATTATCAACGGCGCGCAACCCATAGATCAATTTGTTTTTAAAGATAAAGACGGTACGTTCTATATGTATTATGGTGGCTGGAAACATTGCAATATGGTCAAACTCAAACCGGATTTTACGGGCTTGCTCCCTTTTGATGACGGAACTTATTACAAGGAAATTACACCAAAGGACTATGTCGAGGGCCCTTTTATGTTTATCAAAGATGGCAAATACTATTTTATGTGGTCAGAGGGCGGCTGGACTGGTCCCGACTATAAAGTCGCTTATGCGATTGCCGACTCTCCGTTTGGGCCATTTGAGCGTATTGGAACTATCCTCGAACGTGATCCAGAAGTTGCCGTCGGCGCTGGGCACCATTCAGTCATTAAAGTTCCTAATAAAGATAAATACTTCATCGTTTATCATCGCAGACCATTGGGCAAGGAAGGTGCGAATGAACGTGTCACTTGCATCGACGAAATGAAATTTGACAAAAAGGGGCATATTCAACCTGTCAAGATGACTTTTAAAGGTGTAAAATATCCCCTAAAATAGATTATTCCTTTCGATAAAGTAAGAGCATACAACGACTAGACCCAAAAATTAGAGCCCCGATCATTGACCGGGGCTCTTCTTATTTTATTGCAACATCAGGTAATAATTAAATACGCGCTATGGCATTGTTTAATGTCACAGAAGGACGCATTGCTTTTGTCGCTAATTCGTCATTCGGGAAGTAATAACCACCGATGTTCTGTGCCTGACCTTGTGCGCCGATCAATTCATCATTAATCTTCGCCTCATTATCTGTCAATTCTTTTGCTACTGCGGCAAAACGGTTCGCCAGTTCAGCATCTTTCGTTTGAGCAGCCAAGGCCTGAGCCCAGTACAATGCCAAATAAAAATGAGACCCGCGGTTATCAATCTGACCTACCCGACGTGCCGGAGATTTGTCATTTGCAAGGAATTTCTCTGTTGCTTCATCCAACGTTTCAGCCAAAACCAATGCTTTGGGATTATTCTGTGTCTGCGACAAATGTTCCAATGACGCTCCTAAAGCCAAAAATTCACCCAATGAATCCCAACGCAAGTAACCTTCTTGCAGGAATTGCTCCACGTGTTTCGGAGCAGAACCACCAGCACCAGTTTCGAACAAACCACCACCGTTCATCAATGGCACAATAGACAACATCTTGGCCGAGGTTCCAACTTCTAAGATAGGGAACAAATCTGTCAGATAATCACGTAGTACGTTACCTGTTACAGAAATAGTATCTTCCCCTTTACGGATACGTTCCAAAGAGAACTTAGTTGCTTCAATCGGAGATAGAATTCGAATATCTAAACCTGTCGTATCAAAATCAGGCAAATATTTCTCTACCTTCTTAATGATCTCTCTGTCGTGCGCACGGTCTTTGTCTAACCAGAATATTGCCGGAGTATCTGACAAACGCGCACGATTTACAGCTAATTTCACCCAGTCTTGAATCGGTGCGTCTTTTGTTTGACACATACGGAAAATGTCCCCTTCTTCAACGCTCTGTTCCATGTACACATGACCATCGGCGTCCACCACACGGATAACACCGTTACCTGCAGCTTGGAAAGTTTTATCGTGAGAACCATACTCTTCCGCTTTTTGAGCCATCAAACCAACGTTTGGAACAGAACCCATTGTTTTGGGATCCAAAGCGCCATTCGCTTTACAGTCTTCTATTGTTGCTTCATAAACACCTGCGTATGAACGATCAGGAACCATGGCGATCGTATCTTCTTCTTGACCATCTTTATTCCACATTTTACCGCCAATACGGATCATCGCCGGCATAGATGCGTCAATAATAACGTCGGAAGGAACGTGGAAGTTTGTAATACCTTTATCTGAGTTGACCATCGCCAAAGCAGGACCTTGCGCGATAGCAGCATCGATGGCAGCTTTCACTTCCGCCTCTTTTGCATGACCTGCAATTTTAGCGTAAACTTCTCCTAAACCGTTATTTTTGTTGATACCCAATTCTTTGAATAACTCACCATAGGTAGCAAATAGGTCTGCGAAATAAGTTTCAACAACAGCACCAAAGATAATAGGGTCAGAAACTTTCATCATCGTTGCTTTCAAATGCGCAGACAATAACACGCCAGCCGCTTTCGCCTCAGCGATAGCGTCAGCCACAAAACCTTTTAATGCATTTAAGCTTAATGTCGATGAGTCAATTACTTCGCCCGCTTTTAATGGCGAAAGCCCTTTTAATTCAGTAACGCCCCCTTGTGCATCTACAAATTCAATTTTGAACTGCCCCGCATTTTCCACTGTTACAGATTGTTCTGAACCATAGAAATCACCGGATGTCATCGATGCAACTTTTGTTTTAGAATCTTTTGCCCAAGCCCCCATTTTATGTGGATTTGCTTTCGCGTAATTCTTGACCGCTTTCGGTGCACGACGATCCGAGTTACCTTCGCGCAATACAGGGTTTACAGCAGAGCCCAGTACTTTTGCATATTTAGCTTTGATTGTTTTTTCTTCCTCCGTGGTTGCTTCATCCGGATAGTTAGGGATAGCGTAACCCGCTTTTTGCAACTCAGCAATAGCGCCTTTTAATTGTGGAATAGATGCTGAAATATTCGGTAACTTAATGATGTTCGCTTCTGGAGTTGTAGCCATTTGCCCCAACTCTGCCAAAGCATCGGCAATTTTCTGATCTTCTTTTAAAAATTCGGGAAAGCTTGCAAGAACACGACCTGCTAAAGAGATATCTCTCAATTCAACATCGATACCAGCTGTAGCTGTAATCGCTTGTACAATAGGCAAAAACGAGTAAGTCGCCAACAAAGGTGCTTCATCTGTTTTTGTCCAAACAATTTTTGATTTGTTTGACATAGTAATCTATTAGAAATATGTTTAATTTTTAATGCTATGTGAAATCAATGAAAAATCTAAATTTTTCAAAATTTCGCCTAAAGATAAGAATTAATGCCATAAACCATGCGTTAATCCGACCTTTTTGACAATAAAATTGTGAAAATAAATATATTTTGGCAATCCAGAATAAGTTTGGGTTCCGCCCTCGAAAAGACAGCCCTCTTTACATTTCAGTGACGGGATAATACAATCGAAACCCTAATTTAGTCAAACAAAAAATACGATTAAGCATGAAATCATTCAAATTGAACAATGGAATTGATATTCCAGCAATTGGATTTGGAACTTGGCAAATTCCGGAAGGTGAAGAGGCATACCAGGCCGTTACGGAAGCATTGAAAGTCGGGTATACACATATTGACACCGCAGCCATATATGGTAACGAAAAAAGTGTAGGCCGAGCTATCAAAGACAGCGGAATAGCGCGTGATACATTATTTATAACGACCAAGCTCTGGAATACCGAACGTGGCTATGATAAAACAATTGCTGCATTCGAAAAATCCCTGGCAGACTTGGGTTTGGCCTATATTGATCTTTATTTGATTCACTGGCCGGCCAATGAATCACAATTCGAAAACTGGGCAACTATCAACGCTGAAACATGGAAAGCGCTTGAATATTTATATCAACAAGGAAAGGTGAAGGCAATCGGAGTCAGCAATTTTCCAAAAGATTACCTCGCCAAATTATTGGAGACCGTAACAATCGTCCCGGCCGTCAACCAAATTGAATTTCATCCGGGTTACCTCCAACAAGAGACCGTTGACCTTTGCAAATCCAATGGCATTTTAGTCCAGGCCTGGTCGCCCCTAGGTTCGGGGAGAATCCTACAAGACGAGACTCTAATTGCTCTAGCGGAACAAAAAGACACCAGCGTCGGACAGATTTGTATTAAATTTGCTTTATCTCAAGGCATACTACCGCTACCAAAGTCCACCAATCCATTAAATATCAAGCGAAATTTAACGGTTGACAACTTCGATCTCACGGAAGAAGATATACAGACAATTCGCGAATTGCCGACGATGGGTTTCTCTGGTTCTGATCCTAAAAAAGTTGCATTTTAAATCACAAAGACCGTATCCTCCAGTGCTTATATGCTGGAGGATGGTTTTTTAGCATAATACCGGTGATGAACAAAATACAGCTTATAGATCAATCGGAGCTCCTCCAAAAAGTAGGTGAATATATTTACCACCCGCTTAACACGACCTGTATCCTCGTACATACAGGGACGGTTGCCATTGATTGCAACGGCAGCCCGGTCCAATTGCAGGCAGGCAGTATTTTCTTTATCGGTTATAATAAGTACTATTGCTTTTCGGAGATCAGCCCAGATGCGCAATTCAAAGTATTGAATTACGACAGAAATTTCTCCAACCGAATCCGGTTCTCCATTAGTAAATATGATGCTTACCGTCTTATCCATGCAAATAGTTCCGTGCCATTCAGCCCTACGGCTACTGACTTTGAAACGATTTGGACATTAATTTCAACATTACATCAAAATAGAAAAAAAGCGCAAAATCAAGGGATGGATTTTCTCCAAAAAGCAAATGTTAATATTTTTATGGCAATCATTTATCTACTGGCCGCTGTGATTTATGATGCCGGAGAGCGTCATTTAACAATCCGTAATCAGCGAAAAGAAGAGATTACCGTTCAATTTTTACAACTTGTTGCTGACAATTATAAACAGCATCGGGATTTGGCGTTCTATGCGGAATTACTCCATATTTCTATCAAATACCTTTCTATATGTGTCAGGGAAATCACCAAAGACTCTCCCTCCGCGATCCTGAGCAATTGGTTACTGAGCGAAGCTCGGGCACAATTGATTGTCTCCAATAAAACAATCAATCAGTTATCTCAGGAATTTCACTTTTCTGATCAGTACGCTTTCAGCAAGTTTTTTAAAAAACACGTCGGTATTACCCCCAATATATTCCGGGAGCGACAAGCCACAACTGTTACCAATTGAACATCACAAAGCATTAAATAGACATTTCTTGGCATCATACCAGTATGTAACTTTGTATTACATATATAGCACTAAGAAATATACCATGAATATTAAATCAAGCGCACTAAAAACAGGTTTGTACTTGGTCGTTTGTTTCTTTACAATTTTTAGCAATCTAACATACGGTCAGGATAGCATTTCGACCAAAAAGATCAATATTGAAACATTATTTGCGCTCGCCATACGCAATCACCCCAACCTTGCTGTTTCAAAGACAGCAGTTGATATTGCCAAGCAGAAAACTGCAGTCGCAAAATTGAAAACATTACCGGAGATCAGTGCATCAGCTTCAGCGTTTTACCTTGGTGATGCGGCGCTGATCGAGAAGAACCTATCGGGCTCTGAGAAGGTTCCTCTGCCCCATTTCGGAAACAACTATTCCTTGGAGGCCAAGGAACTTATCTGGAAAGGCGGAGTAATCAAGAATTCAATTAAAGCATCTTCTTTGGGAGAAGAGCTAGCGGAACTGGACCACCTAAATGAAGAGCAAAACATCAAAATTTTGGTATTGGGATACTATCTGGACCTCTTTAAACTCGGCAATCAAGAGCAGGTTTATCATCAGAATATCGAATTGGCCCAAAGGCGGCTGGAACTTACAGAAAAATTATACAAGCAAGGGATGATTACCAAAAATGATGTCATAAGAAATCAACTGCAGATCTCCGAATTACAACTCGCAAAAGAAGTCGTCCAAAATAATATGCGTATTCTGAATGATGAACTTGTCGTTGCACTGGGACTGCCGGAAAACACTCGCATCACACCCGACGACGGTATTCTAAAGGCCCACTTTCAACCACGGGATCTAACAACATTAAAACAAGAGGCTTACATATCAAATCCAAATATCCAGCTCGCCGCAAAAGAAACAGAGCTTCTTTACACCGAAAAAGATATTACCAAATCCGAGAAATCTCCCGCACTCAGCCTTTTCGCTGGAAATAATCTTGTCAAACCGATCACCAGTGTCATGCCTGTCATTGATAAATATATGAATACCTGGAATGTGGGCGTCTCATTGAGTTACAACATTTCTTCTTTATATACAACGGACAAAAAACTAAAACTAAACGATTTACAAATTGAAAAAAACAAGAAATACGAACAAGCACTGAAACAAAAGACCAGTGTGGCTGTTAATACCGCATACATTAAATACAATGAGGCCTACTCACAACGCAATGCGCTCGAGTACAACAAAGCACTTGCAGACGAGAACTATCGTATAATTGAAAAAAAGTATTTGAACCAACTGGCACTTATAGTCGATATCATGGATGCTTCCAATTCAAAACTTGAAGCGGAACTGAAGTATACAAATGCTGAAATCAATATTGTGTATGCATATTACAAACTTTTGAAAGAAACAGGAAAGATTTAATATTTTTCGTCTGCCAAATTTAATCAGTTTTATATATGTCAGGTCCCATTAAGTAATTAATGGGGCTTTTTGTGTCCTTTCTCGCATTGACCGTTTTATTTTCCCGGTCATTTATTGCGATAAAAACGGTCATAGCTAAGAATTGAATACATCGATTGAAAAATTAAAGAATAAAACCATCTTTCAAGATGGTTTTATTCTTTAATCTCCACAATACTAAAGGGTACCTTTGTCAAAGGAAAATCTTGTTTATCCGTTTTCACCCGACTTATCTTCATGATGACATCTAGCCCTTGATATATCTCACCAAAGACTGTAAAATCCCGATCAAGTCTGGGCTGTCCACCATGAGCGAGGTATTCATCCCGCTGTTCTTTGCTATATTTAATCCCTTTTTTTATTTCCAAGCTATCGAGATCTGCCGCAGTGATCTTTTTTCCAACTACAAAGTAGATCTGATCAAGGAAGGAGGCTTTCTCCCGATTGCCGTCACGTCCCGCTCCTAATGCCCCCATTTTGTGAAAAGCACGTTCGTCGAATTCCGCCGCCAGTCTAGGTTTTCGGTGTAAAGGATCTGCTGCCTCCTTCTTTTCGATATCTATATCGTGCTCACCTCCTTGTACAACAAAATTTTCAATAATGCGATTGAACAGGGCACCCTGATAAACACTATCTTTAATCGACCTTAACATCAAATCACGATGCTGTGGTGTAAAATCATAAAGTGCGACCTTAAACTCCCCAAATGCCGTTTTAAATAATAGGTGTTTCGATTGTGCATGGGCACCGCCGGCCCAGAACAAAAACACCGCTAAGATCCATGTGATTTTCTTCATGTTTTTTTACAGCTTCAGTTATTCAAAATTTGATATAAAAATACATTAAATTTCAATTCGGAGAAATTTGTTTATTACCTATATTTGGAATAAAACAATTCAATTCTATGCAATACACTCCCCATCCCGATCGCTACCAACAGATGATATATAACCGCTGTGGTAAATCCGGCCTTCAGTTACCTGCTATTTCCTTAGGTTTATGGCACAATTTTGGGAATGACACGGCACATCAAACCAAAGTTGACATCTGCACAACGGCTTTTGATCTCGGAATCACGCATTTCGATCTAGCCAATAACTATGGACCGCCCCCGGGTAGCGCGGAAATTGCATTCGGACAAATTCTTAAGCAACAGTTTGCGGGATATCGCGATGAGCTGATCATTTCATCAAAAGCAGGTTATCACATGTGGGATGGCCCTTATGGCGAATGGGGTAGCCGGAAGTATATTATTTCCAGTTGTGATCAGTCCTTAAAACGCTTAGGAACAGATTATGTTGACATTTTCTATTCACATCGCTTCGATCCAAACACGCCTTTGGAGGAAACTATGATGGCCCTGGATCAGCTCGTGCGAAGCGGAAAAGCTCTTTATGTCGGCATTTCGTCCTACAATTCGCAACGTACCAAGGAAGCCTATGCAATACTGAAATCCTTGGGAACACCCTTTGTTATCCATCAACCGAGTTATTCCATGCTGAATCGATGGGTTGAGTCGGATGGTCTATTAGACACTCTGGGCGAGATTGGTATTGGCTCAATTGTTTTCTCTCCACTTGCCCAGGGCATGTTAACCGATAAATATTTACATGATATTCCTGAAAATAGCAGGGCTTCACAATCAAAATCCTTGCAGACCAAGTTTCTCAGTGAAGAAAACCGAAAAAATATTCAGGCGCTACATGCCATTGCACAACGTAGAGGACAGACCTTAGCGCAAATGGCCATTGCATGGGTTTTTCGAAAACAACAGGTGACTTCTGCACTTATTGGGGCGTCGAGACCACAACAGGTCATTGATTGTGTCGGATCACTCAAAAAGCTATCATTTACGGCAGAAGAAATCCATGAGATTGATCTCTATGCAAAAGATGGACATATTAATATATGGGCTCAATCCGCAGAGATTGAGAGAAGCTAGATCAATCTGTAAATTATTTTAATATCAAAGGCGTACTGGCTATCATTCGATAATCATTACGCCTTTTTTGATGTTAGCATGCAATAACAATAATAGCCTACTGCATGATCTTCAGAATTTTTTCAAATGTGTTCACATTGCGGCTGGTGAACTTATCCTTCAGACTTTTCTTACCCAATATTTTTCCGAATGTTGAATCCAGTGTATTTCCTTTGGGCACCTGCCAATAAAATACCCCATTAATCACTTTGGCTTTTTCATCAGCTGCTTTCGCACTGTTATTGAATTCTTGCATGAGCAGTTCTTCTACGCCTGGCAAACCTACAAAAGCATAAATATGAAAATCGGGACGAATGTCAAAAGGAATATTACGCCTGAATAGCGTAATTTCTTCCTCCGATTTAATGAACAAAAAAGCTTCGTAGGAAAAAGACTTGGACATAGCAGCTTCCAAAACGATTTTAAGTTCGTCCACAGGGCTATCCGATGAAAAAACTATATTTCCGGAAGCCAGCACCGAACTAACATGATCCATGCCCGTATCTTTAAATACCCGGCATACATCGGCCATCTTCATATTGGTTCCCCTCACATTTACTCCCCGTAGAAATGCACAATATTTTATCATTTATCCATTTTTTAAAGTTCATTTATCGGGTTCCAGAATAAATTCTTAAAATCCCTGACCCTAAGATTATTTATCACAATACCTTCGCCCTCCAGTTTAATCTGAAATTCCGGAACGGACAGTACGCCACCACTGGAAATCACCCGATGAGCAGGTACATCTCCGGGACAACCGCCCATTGCTTTTCCAACATGACGAGCGTGATTTGGATATCCCAAAGCTTTAGCAATAGCACCATAAGTTGAAACACGCCCCTTTGGGATTAGTCTCGTTAATTCGTATACCTGTTTTTTAAATATTTCATCCATATAGATGTTATTACACCATTTAACTCTATCTAGCTAACCACAAAGTATTACCAATTCTTTTGTCTATAAGCTAAATAAACTACAATTCAACGTTTTCTAAAGGTACAAAAATCATGTATAATAGACTATTACCAATGAATCAAAATTCACACACACTAGTTAAATAAACGATCAAGTTGTAAGAAAATACAAACGATACAATATCAAAATGATGACGATAAAACAACTTATAACAGGTTATAGCCTATATGTAAAAATAAGCTTGAACTATTAAGTGTATTATCCTTATTTTTAATTCAACATATTATTTTAAGCAATGAATAGGCAGACAATTTTTAGTATATGGGGTTTAATTTCTGTAACATTACTTCTTACATTTGCTTCGTGTACTAGCTCCAATGAGGACAGAGCAGATCGCCTCAATAACGATGGGAAAACGGAAGAGGCAATTAAACATTATCAACTCGCCATCGAAGAGGGCAGTATAGAAGCAATCAATAAGCTCGCATTATTATATAGCAATATCCACCAGCCCGAAAAAGCCAAGCAATACTATATAATGGCATTGAATAAAGGGGATAAAAAAGCTGCAGAAACTCTTGCAAACCTCAGTTTAAGAGATGGAGCCTATAATGATGTAATCACCTATTTGAAGCCTATGGTGGACGCTGGAGATACCACGCAGGTTTATACACTAGGAAATGCCCTTGTCAAATTGCAACGGTATGATGAAGCAGTCCAGATTTTGCTAAAAAATAAGGACAATGTATATGTCAAAGCCATATTGGGTGAAGCTTATTATGGGCTTGGCGACCTAAAAAACGCCGAGAAATACTGGAAATCGGCGGTATATGATCATAAATCAGGAGGTATTAACTCTTACAACAAACTCTTGGAGTTATACCTCCAACAAGGTAGGGAAAAAGATTACAAAGAGCTTGAAGGGACTTACTGATCAAAACACCATCGCCTTCCCTTATCTGGCGACTTAAAAATAGTAATCCAATTTTCTTTACCGCTAACCAAACGACATAGAAAAGCGCTTTGAATATTTTAGCAAAAGTGCTTTTTTATCTCCAAATTTTTGTGTAAAGCAGTTAGATAACAGATTGGAAAAATTGAGTACAGTATAAAAAAAGCCCCTCTGTGTTAAACAAAGGGGCTTTTTGTACGCCAATCAGGATTCGAACCTGAGACCGTCGGTTTAGAAAACCGATGCTCTATCCAGCTGAGCTATTGGCGCGTCGCTTTCGGTAATGCAAAAGTAGACATTTGTTCAACAATTCCAAAATATCACTTGCTTTTTTTTATGGTTTTTCAATAACTGATTGCTTTTCAACAAGATTATTTTATTGATCTAGGTCAAACAAAAAGACAAATAACGCTGTTACCTTTGTGTTATTAAACAAATAAGAAAAAACACAAAATTATGGCACAAGGAAAATGGGAATTGGACGCTGCACATAGCGAAATAGAATTCAAAGTAAAACACATGATGATCACAAATGTTAAAGGAAACTTTAACAGTTTTAAAATAGATCTTGATGCAGAAGATGATACTTTTGAGAATGCACTTGCAAAAGTATCTATTGATACTGCTTCTATCAACACCAGAAATGAGCAACGTGATGGACATTTAAAAAGCGCTGACTTTTTTGATGTAGAAAAATATCCTGCAATAACATTTGAAGCAACGAGCTTAGAAAATGATCAAATTAAAGGAAATCTGACCATCCGTGATGTGACCAAGGCTGTAGTTTTTGATCTGGAATTTGCGGGTATTCAAAAAGATCCTTGGGGAAATACTAAAGCTGGGTTTATCGTCGAAGGAAAGATCAAACGCTCAGATTTTGGACTTAACTGGAATGCAGCTTTGGAAACAGGTGGCGTGATGGTAAGTGACGATGTAAAATTTAGCGCTGATATACAGTTTATAAAAGCTAAATAGGAACTATTTCTAAAATAAAATTTGGCAGGAGAGCAAAAATTCGTACTTTTGTCGCGGAGAGTTGGCAGAGTGGTCGAATGCGGCGGTCTTGAAAACCGTTAACTGTCACAGGTTCGGGGGTTCGAATCCCTCACTCTCCGCATAAGAAGCCTTTCAGAAATGAAAGGTTTTTTTATTCGATATGGATTCGAACCAGAAGGGCTGGCCGGAGTTCGAACACGATCCTCGTTCAATCAATTATTAGATATACTTATTAACAATATCATCCAGATCATCCAGATCAAAGGGCTTGGATAAGAAATCATCTGCACCGGCGCTTACAGCCAACGATTCGATGTCATTATTGGCAGATACATAAATAACCGGAATATGTTTAAACCTATCATCGGCTTTTAAGAGACGGGTAGCCTCTACCCCGCCAATATTTGGAATCCAGTTATCCATTAAAATAAGGTCCGGTTCCGTAGACTCAACTTTTTGAATGATATCATGTGATGTTTCGGAGACTTCAACATGAAAACCCAAATCTGTCAGCACCACTGTTATGACCTCCAATATAATGGTATCGTCTTCAAAAATCAGTACAGTTTTTCTTTTGCTCATATCGCTTAGTTTATCTCCCATACATGGCTTTATTAAGGCTTGAATATCGTGCCAAATAAAACCATCTTATTGTGGGTAGAGTTTTTTCCAAATTTTTTGATCACCCACTGCGGTGAAGTTCTGTTGAATACTTGAGAAACGGATGGTTTCCTTACTACCTAGACCCAAAAAACCTAGATTTTCCAGGCTTGCGTCAAATAATCTAAATACACGGTCCTGCAGATCTTTATTGAAATAAATCAATACATTGCGACACAAAATCAGCTGAAAACTATTAAAAGAAGTATCTGAAACCAAATTATGGGTTGATAGGATCATTTTTTGTTTTAATTCCGGATCAAATTTAGCCCAGTCGTAATTTGCTGTATAATAGCTCGAAAAATCCTGCTTTCCTCCAGATTCGATGTAGTTTTCCGAAAAAGATTTGATCTGACTCAGTGGATAGACACCATTGCGTGCTATTTCCAGCACACGTGGATTGATATCCGTTGCATAAATTAACGATTTATGATGGAGATTGGCTTCCTTAAGCAAAATAGCCAAAGAATAAGCTTCCTCACCACTGGCGCAGCCTGCCACCCAGATCCGGATCAATGGATAGGTACCCAGTTGCGGCAAGATCTCCTCGCGCAGCTGTCGGAAAAATAAAGGATCCCTAAACATTTCCGTCAAATTCACCGTAATTTCCTCCACAAAATGCTGCAGAAACTCCGGGTCGTCTTTCAACGCGAATCGGAGCTCCGCAAAACTCGCAAATCGGTCATTCGTCATGATCCGGTTGATCCTTCTCTTAATCGATGCCCGGCTATACTGTATAAAATCGTAGCCATAGCGCTGATAGATATCTTCCAATAAAATATCGATCTCCTCGTCCTTAATTATATTATGGCCCAACATCACGATATCAATCGTTCTATTTCGGTCAACAGCAAATCAACATCAATCGGCTTTGAAATATAAGCCTTCGCCCCCGATGCCAGACATTTCTCCCGGTCCCCGGGCATTGCCTGGGCAGTTACAGCTATGATGGGAATATCGTTGATAAGCGTGGAAGCCCGGATCAAACGAATCGCTTCATAACCGTCAATCTCAGGCATCATCATATCCATTAGCACCAATGAAATACCATTTCCCTCTTCCAAAAGTTGAATTGCATCCTTTGCTAAAGTACAACTGACAACTTGGTATCCTCTCGCTCTCAAGGTCAAACCGAGTGCAAAAATATTCCGGTTGTCATCGTCAACAATTAATATCACTTTATTTTGATTCATTAACCGCCTTAATTAATTTTCATATAACCATACGCGCAACAACGACAGCAGCTGGTCTATATCCACAGGTTTAGAGATATAGTCCGAAGCACCAGCCCGTATACATTTTTCACGATCACCAATCATTGATTTGGCAGTGACCGCAATAATGGGCAATGTCGCAAACTGAGGTGTTTGCCTGATATTCTTGATTGTTTCATACCCATCCATTTCGGGCATCATCATATCCATCAGCACGATATCAATCGACTCTCCCGAACGCAGTACGTCCAGTGCTTCCTTACCATCCATTGCCGGAATAACCTCTACCTGAAATTTCTCCAATGCTTTCGTCATTGAGAATATATTGCGCACATCGTCATCAGCCACCAGCACTTTTTTTCCTTTCAGCACATCCGCTAATGCGCCAAGCCCGTTGTTTTTACGTCGCACATCATCCGAACTGTTTATCTCGATCAGATGTAGAAATAAACCCACCTCATCCAAAATCCGTTGATAAGAATGTGCAGTCTTAACAACCACAGAATCTGCATATTTTTTAATCTTCAGCTCTTCTGACTTTGACAGATTTTTACCCGTAAATATGATAATCGGTAAATTTTCAAGTCCCTCATGCTGTTTGATGGCCTCCAGGGTATTATAGCCCATTTCATCGGGAACACCCATATCCAAGATCACGCAGTCCACCTCAGCGGTCCCCAATGCTGTGATGCTATCTTCAACATTATCTTTTACTTCAAGTGAGATATTGAAACTGCTTAAAAAATAAGCCAATGCGCTAGCATGTTTAGGATTCTCTTCAACAATGAGCACCTTTTTTGGAGACCTGCTCAAAGCAGATTCTATCTTTTGAAAAACCGATGTCATCTGTTCCAAAGCGACAGGTTTATTGATAAAATCAATTGCACCTTTTAACAGACTTTGCTTCTTCACTTCAAGTGAAGACATGATATGTACCGGAATATGCCTTGTGCTCTTATCCCCCTTTAACTCATCCATCACAGCCCATCCATCCTTGACCGGCAATTGAATATCCAATAAAACCGCCTGTGGATGATATTTCTTGGCCGCCGGCAATGCATGATCCCCACGTACAACAACAACACCCTTATAGTGCTGGCTATGCGTGTATTTCAATAATGCTTTCGCAAAATTGATATCATCTTCGACAATCAAAATAACCTTATCCCCCGCAACAATGCTATCCCGATCATCAGGTAACTCCTCCGGAATACGTATTGTGGCTGGATTATAGACGTCATCCGCCACAAGCTCGCGCACCTCCTCTATTTCAGAATGGATCTCTTCTACAAGCAACTCTTCTTTCGTACGCAGTTCCCCGGGATCTACCGGATGATTCGGAATAATAAATAAGAACGTGCTTCCCTTTCCTTCCTCACTCTCCAGTCTGATTTCACCGCCTAGCAAGCGTGCAATCTCTCTGCTGATAGACAAACCCAGTCCTGTCCCTCCGAATTTTCGTCTTGTCGAACCATCCGCCTGCTGGAAAGCCTCGAAAATTATCTTCTGTTTTTCCAGCGGAATCCCTATACCCGAATCAATCACGGCAAAAACAAGCTTATCCTTATCGGAACTGTCTTCGTAAATATCCAGTCTCACCTCACCGGCTGCTGTAAATTTAACCGCATTTGAAATCAGATTCCGCAGCACCTGATCAATTCTAAGCCTGTCGCCCTGAAAATTTTTATTGACCCCGGGATCAATATTGATTGTGAAAGCCAGGCCTTTCTCATTGACAATCGGAAGAAATAAATTATTCAGATCCGCCGAGATATCATTTAAATTCAGTATCGCATACTCCAATGTCATTTTACCCGACTCAATCTTTGAAAGATCCAATATCTCGTCAATCAAGGTTAACAGGCTCGTTCCCGAACTTTGGATCACTTTAGCCGATTCGATCTGGTCAGCGCTAAGATTGTGTTCATTATTCTCAGATAGCAAACGCGAAAGTAGCAGGATGGAATTTAACGGTGTACGCAGCTCATGGGACATATTGGCCAAAAACTCAGACTTATATTTGGTACTTAAAGCGAGTTCCTCCGCTTTCTGCTGAATTTCCAGGTTACGTTCGGCAATCAATAGGTTTTTGTCTTCCAACAGTTTTGAACGTTCTTCCAGTTCTTGGTTTGATTGCATCAATTCCTCGTGCTGCACCTTCAGTTCCTCCTCGGACGACTGCAGACGGAAGGTCTGCGCTTCCAATTCCGTATTCAGATTCTCCAGCTCCGCATGCTGCGTCAACAATTCTTCAGACTGTACTTGAGTTTCCTCCAAAAGTGACTGAATTTTAGCACGGCCCCTCGCCGAAGCGATAGCGATACCAAGTTGTCTGGCACATTCCGTCAGAAATGTTGATTCAATTTCCGCAAACGGCTGACGGTGCCCGATCTCCAGCACACCCAACACTTGATCAGCCCATACAATAGGTACAAAAATAAGGTGCTGTACATTGACCTTTCCACTGGCAAAACTCACGATATAGTCTTCCGTGTTTATATTATTTATGATTTTCGTTTCCCGATCAACAAAGACCTGTCCGACATAACCTTCATTTGGGAGAAAATATTGCTGTGCCTTTGGGTCCAATCCGTAAGCACCAGATAGTTCAAGTTTTTCCTCATTAAAAACATAGATCGCTCCGGTAATAGCGCCTATATAATTGACTAATCCCTTTACTGAATCTGTGGTAAGTACCCGTTCGGTTTTGTTACCGACCAATCCGGTATAAAGATCGGCATATCCCATGTGCAGCCAGTCGTTATCTTTAAGCTGATCAAATGATTTCTTTAAGGCTTTTGACATCCGGTTAACGGATTTGGCAATCGCACCAAGGTCGTCTTCCTCAATGTCCTCGGCTTTTACATCATAATCCCCTAGCGCAATACGATTAGTGATCTTCTGAACCATATTTAACCTGCGGGCAATCCCTTCATCCTTCTCACGGAGTGACTTTTCCAGCGCTAGGCGTCTAAGAAAGTCTGCTCTTAGCCGAAAATAAAAGTATGTCGTAATCACCAATGATAGCAATGCACTGATCACGACAAATAAGGTCGTTATAAACGAAGAATTATCTAAATTGCTGGATTTTTGATCGATACCATCATCTTCGTAATGAATAATTTCTTTAATGATGCTACGGCATTTGTCCATTGCGGATTTGCTCTCGTCCAGCTGCGTCAGACTAACAGTCCCGCCATTCCTTTTGACATTCACCGACTCCTTTAATACAGCTAACCTTTGCTGGGCCGCTGTAAATAAGCTGTCTACCCGAACATTTTGCTCAGGATCGGCTTTCGTAAGCTCCTTTATTTCATTCAGCTCAACCGGCAGGCTCGCTAAAGCCTGGTTGAATGGTTCCAGGTAATTCTCCTTCCCCGTGAGCAGATACCCCCTGTTTCCCGTTTCTGCCCCTTGCAGAGAGTTAAGGATAACATTTGATAAACTGATTATTTTTCGGGTAGCGGCCAGCTCCTGACGGTGCTTATTCTGTTCTTTAATCCCCAGATAAGATGCCGTGGAACTCACCAGCAGCGCCAGTAGTGAAAAACCAATTCCTATAGATAAGTTATTAAGTGTTTTATTCGGCATCTGTAGGCAGATTTAATGGTAATGTAAAATAAAATGTGGACCCCTTACCGGCTGAACTTTCAACGGCAATGGTACCTTGATGGCTACGGATAATTTCCGAACAAATATAGAGGCCTATTCCCAGCCCCTGGAAATCAAAGGAAGTTTCCTCTACACGGTAAAACTTGTCAAAAACCTCCGACAGTTTGTTTTCAGGTATACCGATTCCAAAATCTATCACGCTGACTTTTACGACATCTGTCATTACGCTGCAATCGACGATCACCTTCTCTGTTCCGGCGGCATACTTATAAGCATTTGTTAAAAAATTAACAAGAACCTGCTCCAGGCGTATCTCATCACCGTAGACCATGAGTCCCGAGATATCTCCCTGTCTATATAATTCCATATTGCTCTGATCATGGGTCTGCACAATGGAATCAATGGCATTTTGTACCATACGTTCAAGCGAGAATACCTTTTTATTGATCCGCAGTTTACCATTGTCGATTTTTGATAGATCAAGCAAATCCGTGATCAAACTGTTGAGCTTTCCAACCTGATCCTGAACCCGGCCAACATACTTGGCCTCCGGGCAGTTTTTGTCAAGACTCAACTTACGGTCAAGTAGCTGCATATAAGCTTTGATGCTTGTCAGCGGTGTCTTCAGTTCATGGCTCGCAATACTCAAAAACTCATCCTTTTCCTGCTCTGCTTTCTTTTGCGCATCAATGTCGGTAAATGTCCCCACCCAATTATTTTCGCCATTTTCCAAAATTGGCCAGACCCTTAATAATTGATACGAATACCCCGATTCATCCCGCTTTTTAACCCGCACCTCCATTTCCAAAGGTTTACCGGACTCAAGACTTTCCTGCAATTCAGCCATGATCGACCGGTCATCAGGATGCGTCTGCGGGAATGTGTTCTCACTGTCCGAAAACTGGAACCAACGGCCATTGACAAAGCCAATATTACCAAGATGGTCACAGGTAAAAGCAATTTGTGGCAATGATTCCAATAAGGTATGTAAGTAGTCTACTTTCGAACGAAGTTCCAATTGCGCCTGTTTCCTTCTCTCCACTTCCATTTCCAAAGCCTGCTGGATATCCTTGAGGGCCTGGGTCTGCTCATACAGTCGATAGAATGTTTTGACTTTAAGCATCAGAATATCCGGATCGACGGGTTTGGTGACGTAATCCAGTCCTCCTGAATCATAACCTTTCGTAATAAAACGTTTATCGGTATTGACAGCAGATAAAAATATAATCGGCGTCTCCTTAGTCTTACTGAATCCAGCAATGTTCTCAGCAACTTCAAAACCGTCCATATCGGGCATCTGCACATCCAATATGATTAAAGCATAATTATATTTTAAAATTTTCTTTAAAGCCTCTTCACCGGAATGGGCAGTATCGACTTTAAAATTTTTGGATTCCAATAACTTTTGTAATGAATAAATATTATCTGGGTTGTCATCGACTATTAATATCATAGAGCGCTTAAACTAAGAATCAAAGTAAACAAATGTAAAAAAATTAACCGGATCCATTCTTCAGGCAAAAAATTTCCTTACCCCCGCAATTTAATCACTAGGATCGACTTTCACTAAAAAATAAACAAAACTTTAACTTATCCCTGCCTGTTTGAATACATAACATGCTCCATACGGAAGTCATGTTTTCAAAAACAAGGATTCGATATGATTCAATTCACATCAAAAGGCATTTATTGTATTCCCGGCAAATTTTACCTGGATCCATGGCAACCCGTTGATCTTGCCATCATTACACATGGACATGCAGACCACGCGCGCCCGGGCATGAAAAAGTATCTTTGTCACCACTTTACCGTTGGTATATTGAAAAGTCGTATTGGGCCCGATATCCGGGTTGAAGGCTTAGCTTACAACCAGACGATCCAGATCAACGGTGTAAAAATTTCTTTACATCCTGCAGGGCATATCATTGGCTCAGCGCAAATACGCTTGGAATACAAAGGTAAAGTCACCGTTTTTACGGGAGATTACAAAATCCAGGATGATGGCCTCTCCACCCCTTTTGAACCTGTAAAATGTCATGAATTAATTACCGAAAGTACTTTTGGTCTGCCGATCTATCGCTGGGAGAGTATTGAAATCCAAAATCAACGACTGAAAGCATGGATCACACACAATCAGGGATACAAAAAGACATCCGTATTTATTGGTTATTCATTGGGCAAGTCCCAAAGGATATTAAATGCGGTAAAGGATATGGGCGAAATATATGTGCATTACAGCATCGCCAAATTAAATATGGCCTACAGTGATGCAGGTTTAAAATTACCATCCTACCAGATTATCGACCCGATGAAGGACATGAAACAGCTCGACGGCAAGATCGTATTGCTACCACCGGCATTACTTGATACGCAACTGCTCCAAAAGATACCACATGTTGCCTATGCGATCTGCTCCGGCTGGATGCAAATCCGTGGTGCACGAAGATGGCGCAGTGCAGATGCAGGTTTCGCCATCAGCGATCATGCGGACTGGAATGGATTGCTGCAGGCAGTGAAGGAAAGTGGCGCCGAAAAAGTGTATGTCACGCATGGACAAACAGCCACATTCAGTAAATATCTGAATGAAATAGGTATTGAAGCCGAAGAGGTAAATACAAATTACGGAGAAGAATTAAGCGTATGATAGAATTCGCAACATTGATCAATGCGCTGGATAGCTCCAATAAAGCCAGCTTAAAAAAAGAAGCGATCATCCGCTTTCTAAGCGTTGCGCCTGAGAAAGATAAACGCTGGTTTCTCGCTTTAATGACCGGCAAAAGGCCAAGGCGTGCGATTTCGACCAAAGAACTTAAAACTTGGGTAATGGAAATTACCAATATCCCGGAATGGTTGTTTGTCGAATGTTATGCCGCTGTCGGTGATCTCTCCGAAACCTTAGCTTTATTATTGCCTCCCGCATCCGAAAAAATAGACAAAAGTCTCAGTGAATGGATGGAAGACATCCTGCTGTTGGCAAATGCTTCAATGGAAGAAAAAAAAGCTTTTGTACTCGCTTCCTGGAACAGGCTCAATACCGTTGAACGCTTTATTTTCAACAAATTGCTGGGGGGCAGCTTTCGCTTAGGAATATCCTCCAAAGGGCTGATAAATACCATTGCGGCACATTTTCAGATCGAACCAAGTATTGTCACCCACAGTATTATGGGCGAGTGGAATCCCCATGACTACGCATTTGACAAACTCGTTCGCGGCGAATATAGCGACACCAACCTCTCAAAACCATATCCCTTTTGTCTGGCCTACCCTGTTGAAAAAGAAGTGGAAGAACTTGGGCCGATTGCGGAATGGCAATGCGAATACAAATGGGACGGTATACGCGGACAGCTGATCAAAAGAGGCGACGAAATCTATATCTGGTCAAGAGGCGAGGAACTTGTCACCGTACAGTTTCCTGAGATAACCGATGCGCTCAGGCAATGGCAAGGGAGCTTTGTCTTGGATGGTGAAATTCTGGCCGCGAAAGATGGTCAGATATTGAATTTTAATGAACTACAAAAAAGGATCAATCGCAAGGTAATTTCCAAGACCTTACGTGAAGAAGTCCCTATTGTTGTATACCTTTATGATTTATTGGAGCTGGATGGTAAAGACCTCCGATCTGAGCCGCTGCAAGAAAGGCGTAAATTATTGGAACAGTTGTGCCAAGGTCAGGTTGATCCCACAATCCAATTGTCTCCACTTATTCATGGTGAAAATTGGTCCGACCTACAGAAATTACAAGCAGCCTCGCGTGCGTTGAACAGTGAAGGCATTATGCTTAAAAAGAAAGACTCAATCTATTATGTTGGCCGAAAAAAAGGTGGCTGGTGGAAATGGAAAGTCAATCCCATGACCATCGATGCCGTGTTGATATACGCACAAAAAGGCAGCGGGCGCAGAAGTGCACATTATACAGACTATACCTTTGCGGTTAAAGATGGTGATCACTTAGTAAGCATTGCAAAAGCATATTCAGGACTTACAGATAAAGAGATACTAGAGGTCAGTCGCTATATTCGGCAGAATGCCGTGGAGAAATTCGGACCCGTAAGAACTGTTAAACCCGAACTTGTATTTGAAATTGCCTTCGAAGGAATAGGCTACAGCAAACGCCACAAATCGGGGGTAGCACTGCGCTTCCCTCGTATTTTACGTTGGCGCAGGGACAAAAAAGCAACCGATATAGACACATTGGAAAATATTAAAAAACTAATACCATAAGTTGAGTCATAAGATAATACACAGTGAAGGATTCAAGGTCGTCAATCGTTATTTTGAATCCTTGGGCAATACCCCTTTTGGCTTTCAGGTTAAAACCTGGGATCGGTACATGCTGGGATACAGTGGAATGGTCATTGCCCCGACAGGATTTGGCAAGACATTTTCGGTGTTTATGGCGGTCTTGATCGATTACATGAATCATCCCGAACGCTACCAAAAAGGACTAAAATTACTATGGATCACGCCTTTGCGCTCCCTGGCAAAGGATTTAGCTAGAGCAATGCAGGCCGCTATAGACGATATCGGATTGGATTGGATCGTACAGGTACGGAATGGGGACACTGATCCAAAGATCAGAGCGCAACAAACCAAAGCAATGCCCGATATTCTTTTGGTGACTCCAGAAAGCCTTCATCTCCTGCTCGCTCAAAAACAACGTGACAAATATTTCAAAAATATCCGCTGTATTACTGTAGATGAATGGCACGAACTTATTGGAAATAAACGTGGTGTCATGATAGAACTGGCATTATCATACTTAAAATATAAATATAAGGATCTCCAGATCTGGGGTATCACCGCCACCATAGGCAATCTGGATCAAGCAATGGATGTACTGTTGCCGGCAGCAAAAAAGAGCGTGCAGATTATCGCAAAGGAGAAAAAGAAAATTGCGATCAGATCCATCTATCCCGACAAAGTGGAGCTCCTTCCCTGGGCCGGGCATCTTGGAGGCAATCTCGTAAATCAGGTTGTCCCCATTATACTGGAAAGTAAGAGTACGATCCTTTTCACCAATACCCGTAGCCAGAGTGAACTATGGTATCAGCTATTACTACAAGCGCATCCCGATTTTGCGGGACAGATTGCGCTACATCACAGTTCAGTAGATGCTCACATACGCGAATGGATCGAAGAAAATCTGAGCAGTGGAAAGCTAAAAGCAGTGGTATCTACTTCATCCCTAGATTTGGGTGTGGATTTTAAGCCCGTGGACACCGTGATTCAAATCGGATCAAGCAAAGGTGTCGCCAGATTTATGCAACGTGCCGGAAGAAGTGGCCACAGCCCTTTTGAAACATCCATTATCTACTTCGTTCCGACACATTCCCTGGAGCTCATCGAAGTCGCCGCTCTAAAGGAAGCTGTCAAAACCCGGACCATAGAAAACCGCGACCCCATGGTCCAGAGTTTCGATGTGTTAGTACAATTTATGGTCACGATCGCACTCGGAGGCGGCTTCCAATCAACAGAACTCCATCAGATCGTTGCCCGGACCCATGCGTTCCATTATATGGAAGATGAGGAATGGCAATGGTGTATGTATTTTATAACCGCAGGTGGCAAAATCGGCAAACGCTATGAGGAATTTCACAAAGTAGTACAGGACAATGATGGCAACTGGATAATAAAAAATAGACGCATCGCCCTGCTCCATCGGCTGAATATCGGTGCTATTGTTGGTGATGCAATGATGCGCGTAAAATTCCTTTCGGGCGGATATATTGGTATGATTGAGGAATATTTTATCAGTAAATTGAAGAAAGGCGAACGATTTAACCTTGCTGGCCGGATTCTCGAACTTGTTATGGTCAAGGATATGACTGTATTTGTCAAAAATTCATCTGGTAAGGCCATCACACCGAGTTGGCTGGGAGGCAGATTACCACTTTCTTCCAACCTGAGCCATTTTCTACGTAAAAAACTTGCAGAAGCAATAAGTCCCGACAACACCGAAAAAGAACTGCGCTTCCTGGCGCCGTTGATCCAAAAGCAGCAAAGCCTTTCGGCCGTGCCCAATGAATCACAATTTCTTGTCGAACACATCAAGACCAGAGAAGGGCACCATCTGTTTTTCTATCCACTGGAAGGGCGATTGATCCACGAAGTCATGGCTGCCCTCGTCGCTTACCGCATCAGCAAACGCTATCCCATTAGTTTTTCCATGGCCATGAATGACTATGGCTTCGAACTTTATTCCGACAAAGAAATTCAATTGGATCACGCACAATTAACCGAGGTACTGAGCCGGGAGAATCTTATGCAGGACGTGATCAGTAGCATCAATTCCGCTGAAATGGCGAGCCGCAAATTCCGCGATATTGCTGTAATTTCCGGATTGGTGATACAAAACTATCCCGGAACCCAACAAAACAACAAATCCTTGCAAGCTTCCTCGGGTATTATATTTCGTGTTTTAATGGATCATGATCCGGACAATCTATTGTTAAAGCAGGCTTTCACCGAAGTGTTCAACCAACAACTCGAGGAATACCGTCTGATAAAAGCATTTGAAAGAATAAACAATAGCCAAATCATCTATACCTTTGCAGAGGAATATACACCGCTGAGTTTCCCGATCAAAGTGGACAGTTTACGTCAGTCCCTTTCTAGTGAAGCATTGATCGAACGGATTCAACGCATGGAGCATGCAAATAAATCAAAACGTGGACGAAGAAAATGAATATACAGGAACAGCACATTACATTCAATAAACAAACACTCATCCTTAACAATCAACGTACGATCTTTTGGCCGAAGCAGAATACCCTCATTCTATCCGACCTTCATCTTGGTAAAGCCGCACATTTCCGTAAACATGGAATTCCTATCCCTTCTGATACATCTAGCCGGGATCTCGACAGACTAGCTGCGCTAATTGATCACTACCGGGCAGAGAACATTTTGGTCGTCGGCGACCTGATTCATGCAGGAATCAATCAGGAAGTCCTCTTACTGGCAGCGTTTAAACAAAGATATGCTGATCTCAATTTTCATCTCGTCCTGGGTAACCATGATAGAAAGGTGGAGAAATTAGCCGAGCAGGTTGATTTGATCTATCACCACGACAAATTCGAGCTGGAGCAGATCTCCTTTGTACATGAACCGATCATAGATCCGTTGGCTTTCACCATCAGTGGACATATTCACCCGGGCATCCGTATCAAGCTTCCGCCCAATAAACATCTCCGTCTGCCCTGCTTCTGGGTCTCCACACAGCAGATTATTCTACCGGCATTTAGCAAGTTTACGGGACTTGATAGCCGAAGAATGCCGCAGGAGTACAATTGCTATGCTTTACACGATGAAATAATCCTGCCGCTAAAGAACAGCTAATTACATTTTAAGTTCACCCGGTGAGATTCCATAGTATTTTTTAAACGCACTGCTAAAGTTATTCTGATGACCATATCCGGTCAGCAAAGCCACTTCATAAACGGTCATCTTATCATCCAATAGATAACTTTTGGCCTTTTCCATGCGGATTCGGGTGAGATAATCGTGGATTGTCACTGAAAAATATTCTTTAAAATCCTTTCGCAGCTTGCTTTCACTTGTCAGCACCTCTGCCGCCAGTTCTTTTTGTGTCGGCGGATTGGCAATACGCTGTTCGAGAATCTGCCGGGCCAGCTCCAGTCGCTGCACGTCTTCGTCATGAAATAATGAAACGGCCTGATCATTTTTCTCGTTATACTGCTCAAATTGGTACATCAGCAATTCAACAATACGAGACTCGGTATGCAGCCGACGTATCTCACCTTTTTTCTTCGATTCGATGAGTTCGGCTATGGTATGCTGCATCTCATAAGTTGCCATCAGATCTTCTTCTGAAAACGATGTATACTCCCCTTTTTCGATTTCATGCACAAACTGCTGGTGCAACAACGAATCCCGCTTAATAAGGTTCAGGTAATATTCCTTGGATATCACAGCAATAAAATACGTATACTCAATACCCGGCTCCACTTGATGAACCGATTTAACCGAAGGTATATACCGGATATTGTGCCTGCTCATACCGTAGGGCAATTTACTGTCCACCGGTTTAAAGAATATAAATTGACTGGTAATGGTCTCCCCTTCGATCTCGGTCAATATCTGAACAGGCCGGTCAAATTGCATTTTCGAATGCAGTATGAACAAGCCCGAGGTTGAGAGCTGAAAATTTTCCATGTGAACAGGCTCCGTATGGATTGTGATTTTATTTTCTACCAAAGGTTTGTCAGGCACATAGCCGTCTGGAATTTCTTCTTCAAAAAGCCAATCAGCCAACTCAACTATTTTACTTTTCACCAACATGATTTCAATCCAAATAAGCCCGAAGCAGTTAAAATTAACAAATTAGGATGGTAATTAAAAATTATTTATAATCTATCTAAATAATTCCAGATCAATCTCCATCTCCTCCAATTGTACATACGGTTTTAATGTGCGGGGGTTCATGATCACATTTGATTCCACCGAAAAAATGGTGTAGATTTCTTTCTGGGCCAGCACCTCCACAGGTGTACCGTGAAAAAGCTTACGTCCATGTTTGAGCATCAAAATCCGATCGGCATACATTGCGGCAAAATTGACGTCGTGCACAATCAAAATAACCATAAATCCTTTTCGGGCCAATGCGCGAGCAATCGCCAGCACCTTTTGCTGATAATGCAGATCTAAGGCTGAAATAGGTTCGTCGAGTAACAGGAGCGCATCTGGACTATCCCAGATCTGTGCCAAAACACGCGCGAGATGAACACGTTGTTGCTCCCCACCCGAAAGGCTCAAAAAATCCCGGTCAGCGAATGCCGTGACACCACAGAGCTCCATCGTTTCGGCCACCACCTGATAATCACGTACTGTGGGCGTATTTTTATAATGCGGATACCTCCCCATCAATACGATCTCTTCCACCTTAAAACTCAATGTCATCTGTTGCTGCTGGCTCAGAAGCGCCCTGCATTTGGACAATGTCGCTGCGTCATACGCAGACAACAGTTTACCATTGAAATGAATCTGCCCGGAATCAGGCTTCTTTTCGCCGCAAAGGAGTCCCATCAAGGTAGACTTTCCTGCGCCATTGGCTCCAAGCACAGCTAAAATCTCCCCTTTACGAACCTGAAAGGTAATGTCTTTCAGTAGTTTTCGGCCTTTCACCTCATAGTTGATTTTCTCTACACGCAACATAAAAAATAGTATTTAAACATCCGAACGAAAGCTATTTATCCTTGATTAAAATATACAAAAATACAGGCGTCCCCAACAGGGCCGTAATCACACCGATAGGCAATTCGATCGGTGCTATCAATACCCTGGCGATAACATCTGCCAGCGTCAGCACCAAAGCACCTAAGAGCAGCGAGCCCGGAAGTACAAAACGATGATCTGGCCCTCCCATCAGACGTACCGTATGGGGGACAATAAGTCCTACAAAACCAATAATCCCCGAGACAGCTACCGAGGCACCGACAGCCAGAGTCGATAAGATGACCACCCATCTTTTTACACGATCAGTGCGCATCCCCAATAAATCAGCCTGAAGTTCGCCCAGGGCAAATGCATTCAAAGACTTTCCAAAAAACGGAAGAATAAGCAGGGAGATACATATAAAAGGACCTATGGCCAATAAATTGTCCCAGGTTGCACCGCCCAAACTGCCCAGCATCCAAAACGTAATGGTGCGGAGCTGCTGCTCTGTAGACATGTAAGTCATCAAACCTGTAAGCGCGCCCGCAAATGCATTGATGGCGATACCCGCCAACAGCATCGTCGTCACATTGGGGCGTCCATTTTTACTGGCAATACGATACACCAAAAATGCGGTCAGCCCGGCGCCGACAAAAGCACCAAAAGCCAAAATATAATAACCCAGCCACGCTGAAAGCGAAGTCAGCAGAAACGTTTCAAATGCGATAATCAGTACGGCGAACAAGGAGGCGCCAGAAGAAATACCGATTAACCCGGGCTCTGCAAGCGGATTTCGAAAAATTCCCTGAATGGCAGCGCCCGAGATACCCAGGGCGGCTCCGACCAAAAGCCCCAGTAATAAACGTGGCATGCGGATCTCAAATAAAACGTCGGCATGCATGCTGTCCTGATCAGAAACTGTCGACAAATGCAGCTTCTGCATGAGCATGGATAAAATATCCCCCGGAGGTATATGATAAGCTCCCAGGCCTAATGCAACAATACACGTAATAAACAATATCAGGCTCAAAGCCAGCAATATTAACTTTTGTTTCTTCTGCACCTGACCTATTTTGAATCCATTACTTTTCCAAATCCACGGTGCAGCTCCAAGATCGCATCAGGTAACCTGTTACTAAAGTTGACCAGTAAAGAGGCATTCATCACCAGTATACGCTTATTTTTGCCAGCATTCGTGATACGCATCCCCGGCAATTTAAGAATAGCTTCTTCTCCACCCAGGCTACTCGCACCAAAATCAAACAGTAATATAATATCCGGATTGGCTTGCACCAATGCCTCTGTCGTATAGGGCTTAAAATCCGAAAATTCCTGTATAGCGTTCTTTCCACCAGCTAAATTGATCATCGCATCCAGGCTGCTACCCTTTCCTGCCACACTCATTGTCCCTGTTCCGCGCGCATACAAAAACAATACTTTCGGAACTGCTTTACCCTTATTTTCTTTTTTCACCAATGCTAGCGTATGATCCAGACTTAGTTTTGTACGTGATGCCAAAGATTTCCCTAAGGATGGCTCTCCGACCGCATCCGCCACATCCTGTATATAGCGTAAAGCACCAGCAGCAGAATAATTCGGCTTTACCGCAATAAACTTTACACCGGCACCACGGATCTGCTGAATGACCGCATTGGCCACATCCCCCTCATTTGCCAGAACAAGCGTAGGTTTAAAAGACAATAATCCCTCGGCAGAGACAGAACGGTTTTTGCTCACCCGTGGCAATGCCGCTGCAGCTTTTGGGGAGATGCTGGTCACATCTGTTGCGATCATGCGATCACCTAAACCAAGCCCATAAATCGTTTCCGTCAGCGAACTGTTCAATGTAATAATCCGTTGCTGCGCGTTTGCCCATCCGACAGTATGCAGCAAACAACATAGCATAAATAAGTAAATTCTACGCATCTCTTTCTTTAACTTCTTTAAAACTGCACAGGATTTTGATTCCAATTTCCGGCACAGCAACTGTTAGTTGACTACAAAACAAATCAATAATCAGTCTAAATACAAATTATTTTCAATCCCTATAAATAAACACAAACAGCAAGAAAAATAAGATATACAACTGTAAAACAGGCAAATAAAACACAATACCGCCCCCTTTATGGATAATAAAAATCGAATTAAATAGAATTTATGACAATTTGCATATAGAAAAATCCAATAGTATTGCCTTTTTTTGTAACATTATTTAGAATGATTAAAAATAAAAATAGTGTTTAAAAGCCGCTCTTCTATTCGAACAAGCACCCTGATAGCCCTATGCGCCTGCCAGATCTACACTGTGCAAGCACAAGAAAAATGGAAAATCTCGGGTGTATTAAAGAACGAATCCAATAAAGGCGTCGCCAATGCGACCGTCTATCTTTATCCAGATAAATATGCTTTTAAAACAGATACTGCGGGGAGATTTCAATTTAACAAACTCTATGCGGGCCGTTATGAACTTGTCGCACAAGCATTAGGCTATAAGGAACTGCGTCAATTTGTAGACTTGACGGATAAAAACCAGCAACTCACCATCACTTTACAAACCGATAACCGCCAGATTGACGAGGTCGAGGTCAACCGCAAATTGGAAGCCGTTGATAACTTGATCAAAGCTGAAAACGCAGCTATGCCGGTCAAGGTCATTACCAAGAGGGAGATTGAACTGATGGGGAGCCGGAGGTTAGACGAAGTGCTGAAAGAGCAGACCGGTATTGCCATTGTAAACGATATTGCAGGAGGCTCTAGAGCTGTAGGTGTGCAAATTCAGGGGTTTAGCAGCAACTATGTCATGGTCTTGGTCGACGGGCAGCCTATGCTTGGCCGTAATAGCGGTAATTTTGACCTTTCACGTATTTCAGTGACCAATATCGAACGCATTGAGATCATTAAGGGAGCATCGTCCTGTTTATACGGCAGCGATGCACTTGGCGGTGCCATCAATATCATTACACGTCATGGCGCCATTACCCCACAAGCACATGCATCCCTACTCTATGGCACATTAAATACGGTCGATGCAACAATAGAGGGCGAAACACCATTTTCCAATCAGCGCGGCAGCGCTGTTGTCTCCGGAAACTATTACCGCACGGATGGGTTCAATACAGACAAGCAGTATCTGGATTCAAAGAGTACAACCTTCCCCCCCTATACCAACTATAGCTTTCAGGGACGGGTACGCTACCGCTCCAGTAAACATGGGACGTTGGGCATCACGGGCCGATTTGCGGCGCGTGAATCCGAAATGATCAATGCCTGGTCGGAGGATAGAACGCTACAGGATAAACAAAAAGATCAGGACATTAATCTATCGGCCAGCTACGACCACAATTTTGATTCGGGCCTGCGTAGCATGACACGATATTACTTTTCCAGATTCCATTCGCAGATTGCGGCACAGTGGCTGCAACAAGGGGTTTTGGCCAGCGCTGAGGAGTTTGGCCAAAATGTACACCGCATCGAACAGCAGTTTGCCTACAGCCCGGTGCAACAACTTAAGTTCACCGGTGGAATAGGCGGCAGTGTGGAGCAAATGGACAATCAGGACCTGGATGCCAAACGCTCATTGAATAGTGCATTTGCCTACCTCCAAACCGAGTGGAAACCCTTTGATCGTCTTCTTACGACACTAGGCCTACGTTATGACCACACCAATGTGTACAATGGGCATTTGAGTCCAAGTTTAGGTTTACAATACCATATCAGCCCAACCCTATTGATTAAAGGCGGTGTTGGTGCAGGATTCAAAGCGCCAGACTACAAGATGCGCTATCAGGTCTTCTTCAACCCAGCGGCCAACTATCTTGTGGTGGGAAGCGAACGGGTAGCCGACGTTATTGCCGCCATGGACCAAGCGGGTGAATTGAGCTATAAAAATAGTTATATGCTGAATTTAGTTGCAGGAAACCTCAAGGCCGAAACTAGCCTTTCCAACAATATTGGGCTGACCTGGAATCCTTCCGGCAAATTTCAGGCAGATCTCTCCCTATTCTATCATCGGATCAACAATCAGATCAATACCGTCAGTGTAGGTAATGGTACCAGTATCGCCCAGATCTACAGCTACCGAAACCTGCCGAAGGCGATGAACAAAGGTTTTGAAGTCTCGATGAGTTATCAGGCAACCAGGGATCTGCAATTATCCATGGGTTATCAATACCTGATCGCAAAGGATCTCAGTGTATTGGATAGCATCACAGCGGGCAACTACCCCTATAATCAGATCAATGATGCAGCCACTGATCTTTATCGGCAAAGCAAAAAATCAGATTATTGGGGTATTGAAGATCGCTCGCGCCATATGGTCAATTTCAAAGCACAGTACGAATACAAGCCCTGGGGAGTCAACGTCAATGCCCGTATTAATTTTCGCGGAAAGACCCCCTTTCAGGAATATAACGGGAATCAATTTATTGACAAGTACGACATCTTTATCCCCCACCATACACTCCTGAATATGACGATCGAAAAAAGTCTGATGAACCGGAGATTAACCCTCCGTCTGATCGGCGATAACCTATTCAATTTCACCAGCCGTTATCTCTTAGGACAGCCCGGACGGGTCATTATGGGCGGAGTGAGTTACCGATGGATGAAGGACTAGCGATTGGAGATTGGAGATTGGAG